>DIVX01000132.1:0-20716 GCA_002422505.1 Desulfovibrio sp. UBA6121 | reverse complement strand
CCGGCATTGGCCATGCCGCTGGCGGAAATGACAATGGCCGGGCCGGTCATGGTGTTGATGGCGCGGGAGTCGTCGCCCGAGAGGCTGAATCGCAGGTTCGGCAGGGAAAGCGGGTCCTTGCCGGACTTGAGCAGGGCCTTCGTGGCGTCGTCGAAGTACTGCTGGTGCGTCTTGAAGATCTGCGTGGCCTGGATCGCCAGGGGGCTGTCCAGGAACACGGGCATGTCCGCCGGGAGCTTGCCTTCCTCGTGCAGCAGAAACAGGGTGTACAGAATTTGCTGGGTGCGCTCCACCGCGAAGGCCGGAATGATGACCTTTTCGCCGTTTTTGTAGCTGTAGGCAATGGCCTGGGCCAATTCCTCACGGCTGGATTCGGAGCTTTTGTGGTTACGGTCGCCGTAGGTGGATTCCATGAAAAGGTAGTCCGCCCGTCCGCCGGTGCTGGGGTCGCGCAGAATAAGCTGGTCCGGGCGGCCCAAATCGCCGGAGAAAATGATCTTGGTGGGCTTGCCCTCCTCCGCGTACTCCACCTCGACAAAGGCCGAGCCGAGGATGTGCCCGGCGTCGCGGTAGGTGACGCGGATGCCCGGCGCGGGTTCAAAGGGCGTGTCGTACTCCACGGGCTGGAGGAGCGGGAAAGTGGCCAGGGCGTCTTCCGTGGTGTACAGCGGCTGCTCAATCATGGCGGCGCGGCGTTCCAAGGGCGGGTAGGCCGTGGCGGGCGCGGCCTTGCCGCGGCGCTCCGCAACCGGGGGCGGGGTGAAGCCCTTGCCGTGGCGAGCGGCGCGGCGGGCGCGCTGTTCGGCGTCCATTTCCTGGATGTGGGCGCTGTCCAACAGCAGAATCTTCATCAGGTCCAGGGTGGGCGGGGTGGCGAAGATTTTGCCCTTGAAGCCCGCCCCCACAAGGCGCGGCAAAAGGCCGATGTGGTCGATGTGGGCATGGGTCACAAGGACGAAATCCAGGCTGGCGGGCCGGTAATTGTCCATGTTGAAGTTGCGCTTTTCTATCTCCTTGTTGCCCTGGTGCATGCCGCAGTCGATGCTGAAGCGGTGCCCGCCGGTTTCAAGGATGTAGCAGGAGCCGGTGACGGCCTGCGCAGCGCCAAGAAAGTTGATCTTCATGTCTCCCCCGCGTTCAAGGGTTGTTTTTTTCAATGCCGCCGGTGCGGGCTCATGCCGTTCCAGGTTCTGCAAAGCGGGCCCCCCGGGCGCCAGGCTCTTCCGCTCGGGCCGGAATCCGTGTAGGCTTCAGTCCACCGGCAAGGACGCATGTTAGCCAAATAACGCGCAGACCCGCAACCACTATTCAGGAGCCAGAGAGGACCCATGCCCCATTCCAAGCAGTATCTCATCGACGACCTTTCCATGCAGGAGTCGTGGCGTCTGTTCAAGATCCTTTCCGAGATCGTGGACGGCTTCGAGACCTTGAACGACATCGGCCCGGCGGTTTCGTTGTTCGGCTCCGCCCGGGTCAAGCCCGGCGAGCCCTGGTACGAAAGAACCGTCGACCTCTCGCGCCAGCTTGTGGAGGCGGGCTTCACCGTCATCACCGGCGGCGGGCCGGGCCTTATGGAAGCGGGCAACAAGGGCGCCTTCGAGGCGGGCGGCAAGTCCGTCGGCCTGCACATCCACCTGCCCCTGGAGCAAATGAACAACCAGTTTTTGAACACCCGCTGCGACTTCCGCTATTTCTTCGTACGCAAGCTCATGTTCATCAAGTACGCCCTGGCCTACATCGCCCTGCCGGGCGGCTTCGGCACCCTGGACGAGCTTTCCGAAGCGCTGGTGCTCATACAGACCAAGCGCATCAGGGCCTTTCCCATCGTTCTGCTGGGCACGGAATTCTGGGCCGGGCTGGTGGACTGGTTCGGCCAGCGCCTTGTGACCGACGGCTACTGCCACCCCAAGGACCTGGACCTGTTCCTGCTGACGGACTCCAGCGAAGAGGCCGTGGCCCACATCAAGCGTCACGTGGTGCTTTAGGCGCGCTCTTGGCGGAGATTGTGGCGGCGCAAGAGCAGGCCAAGGGCGCCCGGCAGCGGCAGGCCTATGCCTATGGCCTGGGCACGGTGCTCATTTGGAGCACAGTGGCCTCGGCCTTCAAGATCGCCCTGAAGGACCTGGACCACTACCAACTGCTTTTGGTGGCCGATGTCGTCTCCATCGCCACGCTGCTTGTGATTCTTGCCGCGCAGGGACGCCTGGGGCTTTTGCGCAAGCTTACCGGGCGCGAGCTGCTGCGCAACTGCGGCCTGGGCGCGCTGAATCCTTTCCTGTATTATCTGGTGCTGTTCAAGGCCTATTCGCTGCTGCCCGCGCAGGTGGCCCAGCCCCTCAATTACACCTGGGCCATTACGCTTTCGCTGCTGTCCGTGCCGTTTCTGGGCCAAAAGCTCACCCGGCGCGATCTCGCGGCCATTTGCGTCAGCTACCTTGGCGTGGTGGTGCTCTCCACCCAGGGCAGGCTTGCGGAGTTCGACTTCGGCAACCCGCTGGGCGTTGGCCTGGCGCTTTTGAGCACCCTGATCTGGGCCTTGTACTGGATTGGCAACACGAAAAACAGCACGGACCCCGTGCTGGCGCTTTTGCTCAATTTCGCCGCCGCGTTCCCGTTGATCCTGCTGACCACGCTGGCCTGCTCCGCCCTGCCCGCCTGGGGCAACCCCGGCCTGCCTGCGGCCGCCTACGTGGGCGTGTTCGAAATGGGCGTCAGCTTCGTGCTCTGGCTCATGGCCATGCGCCTTACGGAATCCACCGCGCGCATCGGCAACCTGATCTTCCTCTCGCCTTTCCTGTCCCTGGCGCTCATCCACATCATCCTGGGCGAAATCATCCACGCCACGACCTTCCTGGGCCTGGCGCTGATTCTTGCGGGCAACGTGCTGGGGCAGCGGCGCGGCTAGAACCGGCCCCGACCGGAGACGAACGCGCCAAGCACCTTGAGATGCGCGCGCTCTTCCTCGGCCAGCAGGTTCAAGGTGCGGCGCAGGTCGGCGTCTTGCGTGGCCGCAACGCGGCGCAGGTACAGGTCCAGGGCCTGGGCTTCCACGGCCATGGCCAATTCCAAGGCCTCGCCCTGATCTGCCGGGTTGCGCATGTGCCCCAGGTAGCCCGTTGCGGGCAGGCCGCCCTCCAGCACCCCCGGACTCGCCGAGGCCCTGGCGCGGGCTTCGAATCCCGCCTTGTCCGCCCCGGCCGCCTCCCCGCGAGACCAGATTTCCAGCAGCGTGCGGCGGTGCTTTGCCTCAAACCCGGCAAAACGATGGAACAGCTCCGCCAGTTCTTCGTCTGCGGCCTGCGCGGCCAGGGTGTTGTAGAATTCCTCCAGGGCCAGCTCCATGCCCCAGGCGCGTTCCAGCAGCTCCGCCTGGGTTTTCGCCCCGGCCAGGGTCTCGATGCCGAGTTCGACGGGCCCTTGCGCCAGCGCGCCCTCCCAGGCCTGCATGCCGCCCTTCAGGCTCATCAACTCGCGGAAGCCTTGCCCAGCCAGCATATTGGCGGCGGCCAGGCTGCGCATGCCGGAGCGGCAGTAGGTCAAAAGCGGCAGGTTGCGGTCCAGCTCGTTCAGGCGCTCGGACAATTCGGGAAGGGGGATGTGCTTCGCGCCGGGCAAATGACCTTCGGCGTACTCGAAATCCTGGCGCACATCGAGCAACGTGCGCGCCCCAAGGCGGACTTCATCAAGAAACCTGCCTGCTTCCTTGGGCTCAATCTGGTGCACGTAGCTTGTCATGGCGCACTCCTTTTGCCGCTGTGTACGGCAAAAGCATGGCTGCGGCAAGGGCGTGGCCGGAAATCAGACGTGATTGCGCAGCTTAAGCTCTGCCGGGTGCGGCTTGAGATACCACTGCCCGGCCAGATACGCGGCGTCGAATTTCCTCACGTAGTGGTTGAGCAAGGTCAGCGGAACAATGAGCGGCACCAGCTCGCGCGCGTAGGCGTCCAGCACCTCCAAAAGCTCCTGCTTTTCGTCGGCGCTAAGGCTGCGTTTGAAATAGCCCATGACGTGGGACAGGACGTTGCTCTGCTTCTTGACCGTGGCTTCCAGGCGCAGGGCTTCCATGAGCCCGGCCAGATACGCGGCCTCAAGCCCGGCCAGGGGCAGCGCGCCTCCCTGGGCCACCAGTTTGCCCAGGCTGCGGTAGTGCACCACGCTGTGCGCCATGACCAGGAGCTTGTGCCGGGTATGGAACTCCACCAGCCGCCCCAAGCTGAAGCCTTGCGCCACAAGCTGCCGCCAGCGGTGCATCACGAAGATGCGCTCGATGAAGTTTTCGCGCAGGGCCGGGTCGTTGAGCCGCCCCTCGTCCTCAACGGGCAGCAACGGCTGGGAATCCATGAGCCGCGCGGCGAAGAGTCCCCTGCCCTTAAGGACGGGCGCGCCGCCAGCTTCCGGGTAGACCTTGACCCGGCTCATGCCGCTGGAGGGCGAGCCGTACTTGAACACGAAGCCGCAAAGCCCGGCCCCGGCCAGCCTGGCCACGCGTTCGTCGGCCCAGGCGCTCAGGCGCGGGGTGATGTCCTGCCCGGATTTGATGGTGACCAGGCGCGGGGCCTCCGGCTCGCCCACCAGGCGCATGGCCTCGCGCGGGACAGAAAGCCCGCACTCCACCTCCGGGCACACGGGCACAAAGTCCACATACCGCCCCAGAACATCGCGCAGGAAGTGGTCCAGCTTGTGGCCGCCATCGTAGCGCACGTTCTCGCCCAGCAGGCAGCGGCTTATGCCGACCTTGGGCTTCACGGCCTCCGGGGCGCTGGGGCTTGTGTCCATGGCGGCCTCCTTGGGTTACAAGAGTCCCTGGTCCCAGTTGAACACGCTGGTGCGCGGGGCGGCCTCCAGGAATTTGGGCCAAGGCTCGCGGAAACTGGCGTAGAGGGCGTAACCCGCCTGCTCCAACTCCCGGCGGTGGGCGGCAAGGTCCAGCTCCCAGCCGGGGTAGATCCAATGATTGCCGCCGTGCTTGCGCACCCAGGCCACCTCGCCGCGCGGGCTCAAAATGGCCTCCTCGGTGCGGACTTCATCCGCCAGGATGCGCGTAAGGCCCAGGGGCCAGAAGCCGCCAACGACGATGCCCAGGGGCACCGGGCTGGTGCGCGGCAGGGAAAGCAGCTCTTCGCCGGAAAGCTCCGGGCTCACAAAGGCGCTTTCAAGGCCCAGGCTGGCGAACTGCGCCGCCGTTTGGGCGCTGGCCAGGTTGCAGAAGGGCCCGCCGATGAGCCGCAGCCCTTCACGGTTTTCAAAGAGTCCGGCCTGCCAGGGCGCGTTCAGCACAAAGATGCGTGCACCGCGTTCCTGCGCCTCGGCCAGCAGTTTGCGGTAGCGTTCTTCCTCATTGGGCCAAATGACCGGCGGCAACCACCACCAGATGCGCCCGGTGACGGGCCGGGGCACGTCGAGCAGGGCCGAGCGCTCCAGCCAGATGCCAGTCTCCGCCGCCTTGCCTCCGCGTGCGGTTCCGCGCGGCAGCGCCCGGAACACATGCACCTCTGCGCGCTTGACGCCTTGGGGCGGGGTGAAGGTTCGCGGGCGGAAGCTGGAGGCCTCCTTTTCCGGCGGCTCCGGCCGCTGGGCCAGGTCCTTCTCCATGCCCGCAAGAATCTGCATCAGCTCCGGCTCGCGGCGGTCTATGAGAAACACCGGCGCCTTGGACGGGGCTGCCGCGCCGCGATGCGGCCCGCCCTTGCCCGGAGCCTGGGGCGGCAGGTCGAGGCGTCCGCCCTTGGGAATGCGGCGGCGCAAGGGGATGGTCTGGTGCCAGATGTCGTCCTCGCAGCCCAGGCGCAGCAAATCGCCGGGGAGCAAGTCCTCGCGCGGTTGGATGAAGGCCTTGCCGCCGGGCTCGCGCTTCACCTGGCCGATGAGCAGGCCGGAGGCGGTTTCCTGGCTGGGCTTCACGGGCGGATGCGTGCGCTGCGGCAGGAACACGCCGTGCGTGGAAGGCCGCCCCAGAGCCTGCTCCAAAAGAGACACGGCGGTTTTGCGTGCGCCGGGGTCGGCGGCTTCGTCGCGCAGCAGCCGGTAGGCCGAAACAACATAATACACGTAATGCGGGCCTTTCTTGCGGCCTTCAATCTTCCAGGAGCTCACCTGCGGCACGTCGAGCAGCGGCTTGGTCAGCACGTCCAGGCTCAGGTCCTGGCACGAGAACAGCCTCTCGGGCTTGCCTTTGGTGCCGCCTTGCCTGTACAAGCGGCGGCAGGGCTGCACGCAACGGCCACGCAGGCCGCTCTTGCCGCCAAAGAAGCTGCTCCACCAGCACCGGCCAGACACGCAATGGCACAAGGCCCCGTGGACGAAGACCTCCAGGCCCAGCCCCTGCGGACAGGCCCCGGCCATAAGCTTCACCTCGTCCAGGTCCAGCTCGCGCGGGAGCACCACGCGGCTGGCGCCCAGGCCCTGGGCCACGGCAAGGGCTGCGGGGTGGGTGGCGTTGGCCAGGGTGGAAATGTGCAGGTCGCCCTCGAACCCGGCCTGCCGGGCCAGGGGAATAAGGCCCAGGTCCTGCACGATGAGCGCATCGGGCTTGACCGTGCGCGCCAGGCGCTCCATAAGGCCACCTGCGGCGCGGGTGTCATCGGGCTTGAGCAGCACGTTCATGGCCACGTGCACGCGCACGCCGCGTTCGTGGGCATAGTCGGTAAGCGCGGAAAGTTCGCCCAGGCCGAAATTCTTGGCCTGCATGCGCGCGGAAAAATGCTTCAGGCCCAGGTATACGGCATCTGCGCCAGCAGCCACACCGGCCAGAAAGCTCGCGCGGTCGCCTGCGGGGGCCATTATTTCAGGTACATGTCTGTCCATTGGGAAAAAACGCCTTTGGCTTGAAGTGCGAAAGTCCTGCCGGAGCGGGCAGGACAAAGGATGTGTAATCGTGGTCAGAAACTGCCGTGAAGTCAAGGTGCGCGAGCTGCGCTTCCTGGGAGCCTGGGACCAGCCCAGCGATTTCGTGGAGCTCACCCTGGAGAATCCGGGGTGGGACGGCTACCGCCCCGGACAGTTCGCCATGCTGCGGCCAAAGCACTGGGGGCTGGAGCTTTCCTGGGGGCGGCCCTTCTCCATTTCCCGCGCGGACGAGACCTCCGTGACTTTTTTTTTCCAGGTGGTTGGGCGCGGCACAGAGCGTTTGGCGCGGCTTAAGCCCGATGACGAGGTCATCATTTGGGGGCCGCTGGGCAACGGCTTCAGCGCGCCGCCGGAAACCCCCACCCTGCTTCTGGCCGGGGGCATGGGCATTGCGCCGTTCCGGGGCTATATTGAAAAGCACCCCACGCCGGAATTTTTGCGCCTTGTCTTCGCCCACCGCGCCGGGCTCGATTCCTACCCCTTCCAGCAGCTTGTGGGGTCTGTGCGGGCAGAGACCGTACACGAGAAAAGCCCGGATGATCTGCCGATGATCATTGAGCGCTTGCAGGACGAGGTGCGCGGCGCCCACGGCGGCATCGTGCTGGCCTGCGGCCCCCTGCCCTTCCTCAAAACCATCCAGCAGGCAGCGCGCGAGCACCAGGTGCGCGCGGAGCTTTCCCTTGAGCGCAGCATGGCCTGCGGCGTGGGAGCGTGCCTGGGCTGCGTGTGCAAAAACGGCCAGGACAAGCACGTGCAGGTCTGCGCGCATGGCCCGGTGTTCAAGTCCGACGACGTGCATTTCTAATCAAGGAGCGAGGCATGGATCTGCGCGTTGAATTCGCCGGGCTGGTGCTCAAAAATCCCATCATCACCGCCTCCGGCACTTTCGGCTTCGGGCTGGAGTTCGCAAATTTCGGTGATTTGAAGCGCCTGGGCGGCATCGTGGTCAAGGGGCTTTCCCTCAAGCCGCGCGAGGGCAACTCCATGCCGCGCATTGTGGAAACCCCCTGCGGCATGCTGAACGCCATCGGCATCCAGAACCCCGGAGTTGAGGCCTTTGTGCGCGACAAGCTGCCCTTGCTCCCCTGGCGCGAAACGGCCATCATCGCCAACCTGTATGCCTGCTCGGCCCAGGAGTTCGGCGAACTTACCGGCGTGCTGGCCGGGGAGGAAGGCGTCGCCGCCCTTGAGGTCAACGTAAGCTGCCCCAATGTGCAAAGCGGCGGCGCGGCCTTTGGACAGGATCCGACCCAGATCCGCAAGGTGACGGAAGAGGTCAAGAAGCGCTCCGGCGGCAAGCCGGTCATCGTGAAGCTTTCGCCCAACGTCACGGACATAGGCCTGTGCGCGCGGGCGGCCCAGGAAGGCGGCGCAGACGCCGTGAGCCTCATCAACACCCTGCTCGGCATGGCGGTGGACATCCGCTCCCGCAAGCCCCGGCTGGCCAACGTGGTGGGGGGGCTTTCCGGCCCGGCCATCAAGCCCGTGGCCCTGCGCTGCGTGTACCAGGCCAGCCGCGCGGTCACGATTCCGGTCATCGGCATTGGCGGCATAGGCAGCGCGGAAGACGCCCTGGAGTTCATCCTGGTCGGAGCCTCGGCCGTGCAGGTGGGCACCGCGAACTTCCTGCGGCCAGACCAGGCCTTCCGCATTGTGGACGATCTGCCCAGGACCATGCTCAAGGCGCGTTGCGAGGATTTCGCCTCCTTGCGCGGCAGTTTGGTGGTCTCTTAAACGAGCGCAAAACAAATTCGGGGCTGGAGGCAGATTTCGCTTGCCAGGCATGATGATTCGTATTAATTGGTTCGACCTCGCGGAGAGGTGTCCGAGCTCGGCTTAAGGAGCACGCCTGGAAAGTGTGTGTACCCTAACGGGTACCGGAGGTTCGAATCCTCTCCTCTCCGCCATTTTTTTCACCCCGGGGAAGCCGGACGGCGAGTTCGCCGTGAACCCCGTCAGGCCCGAAAGGGAGCAGCGGTAGCGGTCCGAACCCGGGTGTCCGGTTTCCCTTGAAGAAGGGCGCAGCAATGCGCCCTTCTTTTTTTTGTTTCAAAGCAAATTTCAAACTACTCATTTACATTGCCCAAGCAAACTGGTAGTTGATTTCGCTGTCGCAAATTCATGGTGTTAATGCAGTATGTTATCACCAGCTACAGATATAAATAAAATCAATTTATGAGGACGATAATGCTGTTGAAACGCAATCTTTGCCATTTAGCCGCAAGCATGCGCGCGCTTGCCCTGCTTATGCTTCTGCCCACTGTATGCCATGCGGGCGGCTTCGCCCTGTACGAGATGAGCGCCCGCGCCAACGCCATGGGCGGCGCCACCATTGCCCTGGCGGACGACGCCTCGGCCGTGGTGTATAACCCGGCAGGCATCACCCAGCTTCCCGGCACCAGCCTCATGGCCGGCATGACCGCCATTGCTCCCACTGCGGACGTGAAGACCGGCACCGGAGCCGAAACCACCCTGCAGACCAACATCTACACCCCGCCCCACGCCTATCTTGTGCAGCAGTTGAACGACAAGATGTGGTTCGGCGTCGGCATGTACACGCGCTTCGGCCTCGGTACACAGTATGGAGACGATTGGGCTGGCGCCACAAAGATTTACAGGGCCGAACTGGCCTCGTACTCCCTTGCGCCAAACATCGCCTTCAAGGTCACCGATGACCTCTCTATCGCCTTTGGCCCCGAATTTATTTACAGTTCAGCAGATCTGCGCAAGCGCTTCACTTCCACCGCGACCATGCGCATGAACGTGGACGGCGTGGGCGTGGGCGCACAGGCCGCCATTCACTATAAAATCAACGACGAATGGTCCACCGGCTTCGTGTACCATTCCACGCAGAAGCAGTCCGACACGGGCCACGTGCACTACACCAATACCCCTGGAGCGCACAACCAGGCCATGACCATCAACATGACCCTGCCCGCCTCGTATAACCTCGGTCTGGCCTACAAGCCGAACAAGGATTGGAAGATCGAGGCCGACGCCATCTTCACCCAATGGCAGGATTACGACAAGCTTGAGTACGACTTTGAGGACCAGGCCGACGTGATAAGCGAAAAAAGCTGGCGCAACGTGTGGCGTTTCCAACTCGGCGCAGAATACATGGCTACAGACTGGCTGGCCCTGCGCGCCGGTTTCGTGTGGGACCAGGACCCCATCCGCCGCGGCTATGAGGACTACATGCTGCCGACCAACGACCGCAAGATTTACAGCACCGGCTTCGGCATCATCGACGGCAACTACACCTATGATTTCTCGGTGATGTATCTTGTGAACAACGACCGAAGCATAGACGCCAACAACAATATCGTGGGCGCCACGCGCATCACCAACAGCCGCGCCTACATGGCTGGCTTCTCCATCGGCTACAAGTTCTAGCCTGCCCCCTGCCCACATCAAAGCGAAAGAACCGGCGCAAGCCGGTTCTTTTTTTGCGCCCGCATCACGCGCGGGCAAATGTCTGCCAAGCTGGGCGCTCGTTATCGCACATCGACCACCAGACGCACGGCCTTTTGCGCCAGCGGCAGCAGCACGGTCATGAGCGGAAAGGCCACAAGCCACGACAGAAACCAAGCCTGCCCCCAAAGCGCCAGCGCCCCTGGCGCAAAGCCAAGCGCGCGCATGGTCGAAATGCCGGAAATGATGCCGGTCATAATCGCCGTAAGCAGAAGCGGGGTGAGCACTGCTGCGTACCTGGCCGGAAGTTTTTTCATGGGCGGCAGTCCTTTGCGCTGCGTTGCTTCGCCAATGCCGCAAGGTTCTTGCTGCGGTTAAGGAAGTACGTCCGCAGTTTGGCGGGTGTCAAGACTGCCGGTGGCGCCCCCACAAAAAAGGCGGCCCCCCGAAGGAGACCGCCTGAAAGGCGTAAAGCGAAAGGAGACTTAGGCGAAGGCCTTTTCCATGGGCGGAACGACCTGCTTCTTGCGGCTCATGCAGCCGTCAATCCACATGGAGTTGAGCGCGCCGCCGACCTTGCCGCCGAAGGCCTTCTCCACAAGGGAGGCGTCGGAGGAGACCACGAGGATCTCGGAGCCTTCCTTCATGATGTCGGTCAGCAGCAGCAGGACGGTGTGACGACCGTCGGACTGCAGCTTCTTGCACTCTTCAACCAGAGCGGGCTTGATCTTGTCGAGCAGGGTCAGATCGAGCACTTCGACCTGGCCGATGCCGACCTTCTTGCCGCCCATGTTGAAGTCCTTGTAGTCGCGGTTCATCAGGTCGACGGCGGGGATGCCCTCGACGGAGCCCTTGATCTTGAGCATGTCCATGCCCAGGGCCTTGTAGTCGGCAACACCGGCAATCTTGGCCAGGGCCTCGACAGCGGCCTTGTCGGCGTCGGTGCAGGTGGGGGACTTGAAGAGAACGGTGTCGTTCAAAATGGCGAGCATGCAGATGCCGGCGATGGCCTTGGGGATCTCGATGCCGTAGAAGTCGTACATGGCCTTGATGACCGTGCCGGTGCAGCCCACGGGCATGACCCAGATCTCAAGCGGATTCGGGGTGGTCACGTCGCCCAGCTTGTGGTGGTCGACAATGGCGATGACCTTGCCCTTGTCCAGGTTATCCAGCGCCTGGGCCAGATCGGAGTGGTCGACCAGGGCAACGTCTTTGCCGGTGGCGTCGGTTTCGATGGCCGGAGCGGCCACGCCGAACTTGTCGAGCACGAACTTGGCGTCGGGGGTGCAGGGGCCCTGGGCCACGGCAACGGCTTCCATGCCGCGCTTGCTCAGCAGGTCGGCAACGGCAATGGCGGCGGTGATGGAGTCGGCATCGGGATTCTTGTGACCACAAACGATAATAGCCATTAGAAAGTCCTCCTCAATATTATGTGTATGCCACGAAATGTCCATTCCTTACGGACGATTGTTCCATTTATCACAAGATGTCTGCTTTGCCAAGTCAGAACATGCCAAGCAGGCGCAAAAATCCAAGGATAACCGCCCCGGCGGCAACCGAAAAGTAGAGGCTGCGCAGGCGCAAAGCCAAGAGCCCGCCAACGCTGGCGGCAATAAGCAGCTGGTTCCAAGTGATGTGAACGGAGGCCAGGGCCGGTCCATAGTGCTGCAAGCCAAGATTCACAAGCAGCGCAAGCCCCCCTGCCCCGGCCAAGAAAAAGAACCAATTCACAAGGATCTTGCTGGCCAGCGTGCCCATGAGCAGCCTGCCCGGCACGCCGGTATCCGTGGGTTTGCGCACCCATTGCAGCACGCCTCCGTAGGAACGGTTCAGACGGTCGCGCATGGTGCGTTCCAGGCGGGCCCCCAGCCAGGCCATGGGCAGCCCGGCAGCAAGCGAGAGGCTGACCAGCGGCAGGGAGTTGAGGCCGAAGTAGCTGTTCAAGGTCAGGGCGGTCAGGGTGGCGGCGGTCATGTGCGGGGGAATAAAGGTGCCCACGGGGATGAAGTCGAGCCAGAGCAGTTCATAAAAAATGGCGACGTAGAGGCTGGTTTCCATGTCGCCCATGAACAGGCCCCACAGCAGGCCGACCACCAAGGGACGCTCTATGAGCCCGAGACTTACGGAAAAACGGAAGAGGGAGAAGAGGGCAAAAAAAAACCAATAGTGGCGAACCACAGGGGCGCGGCCATGCTGGCGTCCATCATGTGAACCTCACTGTGACTGGATCGTTTGGCACGCAACGAAAGTCCAGCTCCACGCCGTGTTCCTGCAGAAAACGCAGGCAGGACTCGTCATCCGGCCCGAGGGAGACGCTGGGTGAGATTTGCCGTTTGCCGGTGCCGTAATGCAGGTTGCCCACGTTGAGGATGGACAGGCCCAGCCCTTTTTCGAAGGCGCGGCGCACGTCCAGGCAGGTGGAGAACAGAAGCAGCGTGGACTCCCGGCCGGGGCTTATGAGACGGGAGTCGCCCGCCAGGGCGTCGATGGGCAGAAAGGCGCTTTCCACCGCGCGCGGAATGGCCAGGGACATTATCTCCTGCTGCATCTCGTCCTGGGCCAGTTCGTCGTTGCCGACGATGATGTTGCGGGCGCCCATGAAGGGTACCCAAGCCTCAACCACCTGTCCGTGGATGAGTCGGTTGTCCACACGTACCCAGAACACTGCCCTCTCCTAAGACTTCTTGCGGAGCATCTCGCCCGGAACCACAATGCCCTGCAGCCCGGCCGCCTTGGCCTGGGCGGTAAGCTCGGCCAGTGACGCAGTGCGCGTTTGCAACACCTTGAGCAGCATGGGTAAATTTACGCCCGCCACTACCTCGATGTTGCCGAGCTTGCGCAGGGAGAGGCTCAATGTCGTTGGCGTGCCGCCGAAGAGGTCCGTAAGCACCAGCACGCCAAGGCCAGATTCCAGCTTGGACAACGCGGCCTTAAGCTCGCTGACGATCTCGTCCACCCCGCGCGAAACCAATACGCTGACGGAACGTGTGCCCTGCTGCGGCCCAAGGATCATCTGGGCGGCATCCAGCAGGGCCGCGCCGAACTCTCCGTGGGTCACCACGAGCACGCCCACCTGCCGGGCTTCAGCTTGAGACTCGCTCATTTCTGCCATTTCTCGCCTGCGTGCGCATATCAAGCCGCGCACATGGTTCTGGCCGCCGGTCAGCCAAGATCGAAATGCCGGTGCTCCAAGGTCACGGAATAGCCCGTGTCGCGCAAGGTTGCGAACAACAATTCAGACATGGCGACGGACCTGTGCCGCCCGCCGGTGCAGCCGATGGCGACAGCCACGCGGTAGCGTCCCTCCGCAGCATAGAGAGGAAGAAGATACTGCAAGAAATCCAGAAGTTTCGACTTGAACGTCAGCCCCGGTTCGGAGTTGAAGACATACTCCGCAACGGGTGCGTCCTTGCCGGACATGGGGCGCAGTTCCGGCACAAAATACGGGTTGGGCAGAAAGCGCAGGTCAAACACCAAGTCAGCCTCGGCCGGAACGCCGTACTTGAAGCCGAAGCTCATGACGTGCACGCGCATGCCCTGCCCGGCCGATTCTTTGGCGTTGAAGCGCTCCTGGATGGCGCGTCGCAGATCGTGGATGGAGTATTCGCTGGTGTCGAGCACGAGTTCGGCGTCTTTGCGCAAGGGGGCGAGCATTGCCCTTTCTTTCACAAGCGCCTGTTCCAGGCCCATCTCTCCGCTTTCCAGCGGGTGCGGTCGGCGGGTGGTGGCATAGCGGCGCATCAGCGCAGGGGTTTTGGCCTCCACAAAAAGCACGCGCACGTAAATGCCCTTGGTCGAAAGCTCCTGCACGGCGTCGTTCCACTGCTCCAGAAAGTCCTGCTGGCGCAGGTCCATGCCCAGGGCCAAGCCCCGGTGCTTGGAATCCTTGCCGAGAAACAGGGCCACCAGCTTGGGCAGCATGGAAGCAGGCAAGCCATCGACACAGAAGTAGCCGAGGTCCTCGAACACGTTGAGCGCCGTGCTTTTTCCGGAGCCGGAAAGCCCGGTGACGACGACAACGGAAAAGGATTCGGAAGGGGTCTGCGTCATGCCGTCACACCCTTAATAGGATTGAAGCAGCCGCAGCAGCGCGTCGCTGTCCTCGGCCTCAAAGAAGTCCCGGCGGAAGGAATCGTCTTTGATGAGCCGCGAGATGTGGGCCAGGATGCGCAGGTGGATTCCGGTCATCTGCTCTGGTGCGAGCACAAGAAAAAAGATACTGCAGGGTTTGAAGTCCAGGGCCTCGAAATCGACGCCGTGCAGACTGCGCCCCACAAGCAGGATGATGTTGGTGAGGGAAGGCAGCTTGCCATGCGGAATGGCCACCCCGTCGCCAATGCCCGTGGTGCCGAGCCCCTCCCGGTCCAGCAGGACCGAGAGGGCGAGATCGGCATCAAGATGGGGATGCCGGGCAGCAATGGCGCCGGTCATTTCCCGCAGCACTTCGGACTTGGTGCTGGCCTGAAGGTTCGGCAGCACCAGTTCCGGATCAAGATACTCGTCAAGCCGCATCGTTAGTTTCCAGGGTCGATGAGACCGAAGTCTCCGTTCTTGGTGCGGTAAATCACGTTGACGCGAGAGGTCTCCGCATTGCGGAAGACCAGAAACTCGAACTTGAGGCTTTCAAGCTGCATGGCCGCTTCATCAACGCTCATGGGCTTGGGCTCGAAGTTGTCCGTCTCCTTGATGGTCGGGGCGCGGCCATCGCCTTCGTCCGAAAAGCTGATGACATCCATGCGTGCGGCGCGCGGGGTGCCGGCGCGGCGGCGCTCCTTGTGGCGCTCGCGCATGCGCTTGAGCTGCGACTCCAGCTTGTCCAGCACCTGGTCGATGGTGGAGTACATGTCCTCGGATTCTTCAAAGGCGGAGAGATGGAGATTGTCCGCCAGGAGGACGACCTCGGCCTTGTGCCGGAACTTTTCCACCGAAAGATTGACCTGCAGTTCGGTCTCAACGGTATCGCCAATGAACTTGGCCATCTTCTCGAACCGGGAAGAGGCATATTCCTTCAAGTGATCAGAGGGTTCGAAATTCTTGAAGGCGAAAGAAATGTTCATGCAATACCTCCAGAAGGCTTGATGGCGGGCAACGCCTGTTTAGAAGACTTGCTTGCGCTTGGAGGAAGACTCGATATTCATGGCCGTGCGATACTTGGCCACGGTGCGGCGCGCTATGTTCACCTCCAGTTTCTGCTTGAGGACTTCGCCGATCTGCTCGTCGCTCAAGGGCCGCTTGGGGTTTTCTTCGCCAATAAGCTGCTTTATCAAAGCCTTGACGGATTCGGAGCCCACCTGGGTGCCGTCGTCAAGGTCCAGCGCGCTGTTGAAGAAGAACTTGAGCTCGTAGATCCCATGCGGCGTAGCCACATACTTGCTCGTGGTGATGCGGCTCACCGTGGACTCGTGCATGCCGATGTCCTCCGCCACCTCCTTGAGGATCAAGGGCCTAAGCTTCGTCACTCCGTTCTCAAAGAACTCGCGCTGGAAACGCACTATGCTTTCCATTACCTTGTACAAGGTCCGCTGCCGCTGGTAAAGGCTCTTCATAAGCCACTCCGCGCTGCGCACCTTGTCTTGGAAATAATCCTTTTCAACCGAGGTCTTGGCCCGCAAATTTTCCACATAGAAGGAGTTGAGCTGCAAGCGCGGGAAGCCGTCCTCGTTCAGCACAATGACAAAATCCTGCCCGTGCTTGTACACGAACACGTCCGGGCTCACGTACTGGGGTTCGCCGGTGGAGAAATGCGCGCCGGGCATAGGCTCAAGGGTCTGCAGAAGGTCCAGGTACTCCTTCAGATCGTCCATGCTGATGCGAAACTTCTTGATGAGCGGCTTGTAGCGGTGCTTCTCCAAATCCTCCAGGTGCTCGCGCACCAGGGAAACCAGGGTCGGGTCGCGGTCCAGCCCCAGCACCTCCATTTGCACCAGCAGGCATTCCTGCACGCTGCGCGCGGCGACGCCAACCGGGTCCAGGCGCTGTATGCGCCGGATCACGGTCTCGATGTCGCCGAGTTCGACCTCTGGCAACTGCTCGCGCATTTCCTCGACCGAGGCCTGCAAATAGCCTCGCGAATCCAGGTTGCCGATGATGACCTCGCCGATTGCCAAATCGCGCTCGGAAAAGTTCGAAAGGCGCATCTGCCAGGAGAGATGTCCGTCAAGGGTGGGCTTGGAGGTCAGCCGGGCTTCGAAGGAAAGCCCTTCCTCCGGCACTTCGAGCTCGCGCCCCAGAGACTGCTTGGTGACGCTTGAGAACTCCCCAAGGTAGTTCTCCCAGTCGGCGGTGCGCATGAGGTCTTCATCCGCCCTGCTCTGCGCGTCCGTATGGGCCGATTCATAGTCGTCCAAATTGTCGGTGGAAGGTGCGGTATCAACGACATCGGGGTCCAGTTCCTCAAGGAACGGGTTCTCCATGAGCTCCTGCTGAATCGACTCCACAAGCTCCAGCCGCGAGAGCTGCAGAAGCTTGATGGCCTGCTGCAACTGGGGCGTCATGACCAGTTGCTGCGTCAGCTTAAGTTGTTGGCGAAGCTCAAGACCCATAGAAAGATTCCGCTGCCTCCACATTCATCGACGTGTGTGACGCCAAAATAATTGCAAACGCTTCAAGTTTGTATGCGTTGATGCTGCCACAGGCGTAAATATTGCGCAAGTTTTTTCTGATAACCCACCAAATATACGCGCATTTTCAAATATTCACACCACGCATGAAAAAAGTGTACCAACCTTCAGGGTTTGTGTAAATCCACAAATCCGAAGACAAGGCACGCCAACGGGGCTTCCGCCCGGCATAGACGCCTAAGATATTTGGGGATTCCGTACGATTAGAGACTGAAGGATTCGCCGAGGTACAGTTTGCGGGCCTTGCTGCTTTGCACAATTTCCGTGGGGCTGCCCTCAAGGATGACCATGCCCTCGTAGACCAGATAGGCGCGGTCGCAGATATTCAACGTTTCCCGAACGTTGTGATCGGAAATAAGAATGCCGATGCCCATCTTCTTGAGCACGGCGATGATTTCCTGGATGTCGATGACGGCAATGGGATCGATGCCTGCAAAGGGCTCGTCGAGCAGGATGAACTTTGGGTTCACGATGAGCGAGCGGGCGATTTCAAGCCGCCTGCGCTCGCCGCCGGAAAGGAACATGGCGGGCTGGTTGGCCAGCTTGCTGATGTTGAACATCTCCAGCAGCTCTTCCGCGCGGGCTTTGCGCTGCGCGCGGGTCATGGGCATCTGTTCAAGAATCACATCAAGATTCTTGCGCACCGAAAGCTTCTTGAAGATGGAGCTTTCCTGCGGCAGATAGGAAAGCCCCAGCCGTGCGCGCTCGTGCAGCGGGCGTTCGGTCACGTCCTCGCCGTCCAGCACAACGTGGCCGGTGGTTGGAGTCACCACCCCCACGAGCATGTAAAAGGTCGTGGTCTTGCCCGCGCCGTTGGGGCCAAGCAGGCCAACCACTTCGCGGTCGCGGATGGAAAGGTTGATATGGCGCACCACTTCGCGCTCGCCATAGCGTTTGGACAGGTTGGTGGCGATGATTTCGGCCATGCTATTTCTTGTCTCCCTTGGGCGAGAAGAAGATGGCCTCCACCCGGCGCTGGGCGCCGCTCAAGACCTCGCTGCGGTTCTCTTTCATGTAGTACTTGATGACATCGCCGCGCACGGTGTTTTGGCCCTCGCGCAGGATGGGATTGCCCTCCATGCGCAGCACGCCCTCGCCCACAAGATACGTCAACTGCGCGCACGCGCCCTCGTTCTTGCCGGAGACCATGCGCACGTCGCCCTCGGCCACGATGCGGTCGATCTTGTCGCCGCCGCCGAAGTCGCCAGGGCCTTTTTCCTGCCCGGCCTTGGCGCCGGGCTTCTGCTCCTTGACGAAATACGCCGTCACCTTGTGGGCCCAGATTGCCATGTCGGCCTGGGTGCCGTGCACGTTTCCCTGGAACACCACAGCGTTCTCGGTCTGGCTGTAAACCATCTTGTCCGAGGTGATGCGCACGGGATCATCTTTGCCAGTGGATGAAGCCTTGCCCGCTTGGAGGTTCGGGCTTTCCTTCACCGCGCTTTTGACCTCCCCGGAGGCCGTGGGCTTTGCTGCGGCGTGCTGCGGCTGGGGCTTGGCCTGGGAAACAGGGGCGAACAGCCTGGCCTCGGCAAAGCCGATGGCCCGGGTCACGTCGCGCTGGGGTTCGCTCACATCGAAAAGAGCCGTCCAGCCGTTCTGCTGGGGAAAGTCCAGGCGCACGCGGTCGCCCGCCTTCAGCGTGCGCACCGTGGGCGAGGCCAGGTCCGGCTTGAGGCGCACAATGACCGGCTCGGTCGCCACGCGCACTTCGCCCCAATTGGGCGCGGCGGGGCCTTCCGCCAGGCCTTGCACGCACAGGCACACAAGCAGGAACACGGCCACGAAGGCCGCAATAAAAGCAGAATTCCTGCGCTGCCTCACTTTTTGTTCTCCTTCTTGAGGGACTTCAGACTGGCGGGGGTCAGTTCAGCGGCAACTCCGCCCGCAGCAGTCAATTCGCGCGTCTCAAGGTTGATTTCAACAGTGGTGGCGTTGACTGTGAAGTCTGGCCGGGTGACGATGACGCGCCCCTTGAAATAGGCTTTCTTCATGGCCCCGATGTAGTCGAACACATCGGAGGTCAGGGCGAAATCCCCAAAACGTCCGGAAATGTTGTCGCGCAGGGTCACGGTGTTGCCAGACTGGTTTATTTCGCCCAGGTCGGACTTGATGAACACCTCTTCCCTGTCTGCCCCAACGTACGCGGAAAGCTGTGGCCGCAGCACCTGCACAATGCGCTGGTCCAGGCTGTACTGCGCGCTCTTGGCCCGTATGCGCCACAGCTCCTTGCCATCGCTGCCCTGCACAAGTTCCAAATCCTCGGCCACGACATCGGGCTCGGACCTGGCGGCCTGTTTCTCAGGCGGGGCGGTGGGGGTCGTACGCTGCTGGGTAACCACCATGCCGATGGCCAGACCAAGCAGAAAAATCACGACCACTATGACAAAAGGCTTGCGCATTCATCAGCTCCACTTCTCCCAGGCTGCGTCGTATTGTCCACGGCAGCGCAGGAGGAACATGACGGCCTCGCGGACCGCCCCCTGACCGCCGGAGCGTTGGGAGATCCACTTGGCCAGGGCGAGGATTTCCGGCTGCGCATTGGCCACGGCCATGGGCAGGCCAACGGCTCCCATGACGCCCGCGTCCACCCAGTCATCGCCCATGTAGGCGATTTCGGCGCGCTCAAGATCCAGTCTTCCCCGTATCGCATCCATTAAGGGCACCTTGTCCACGTGTCCTGCGTGGTACTCCTCTATGCCCAGTTCCCGAACCCGCTTCTCCACCGCGCCATGCTTGAGACCGGTGATGACGGCGATGTTCAGGCCAAAGGATTGTGCAATTTTGATTCCAAGGCCGTCCTGCACATTGAAACGCTTGGTGACGTTGCCTTCGTGGTCATAGTATAGCCCGCCGTCCGTCAACACGCCGTCAACATCCAGAATGAGCAACTTTATGCCGCCCCCGCGTGCAAGCAGGGCCTTATCCGGCACGGGGCACGCTCCAGATGGCGAGAAGACGCTTGAGCAGGCCTTCAAGTTGCGCCAGGGGCAGGCTGTTGGGGCCGTCGCACAGGGCGCGGTCCGGGTCCGGGTGGACCTCCAGGAACACGCCGCTGGCCCCGGCCGCAACGGCGGCGCTGGCCAGGGTGGTTACAAACTCGCGCTGGCCGCCGGATGAACCGCCCTGCCCGCCCGGCAGCTGCACGGAGTGAGTGGCGTCGAACACCACCGGCGCGCCGAACCCGCGCATTATGGGGATGCTGCGCATGTCGACCACAAGGTTGTTGTAGCCGAAGCTTGCGCCCCGCTCCGTAAGCCAGAAGCGGCCATTGCCGGTGCTGCGCAGCTTGTCGCAGGCGTTCTTCATGTCCCACGGGGCCAGGAACTGGCCCTTCTTGACGTTGACGATGCGCCCTGTCTCGGCCGCGGCGACGAGCAGATCCGTCTGCCTGCACAAGAATGCAGGAATTTGCAGCACGTCGGCCACTTCGCCCACGGGCGCGGCCTGCTCCGGCAGGTGGATGTCCGTCACAATGGGCAGGCCGGTGGCCTCGCGCACCTCGGCCAACCACGACAGGCCCATGTCCATGCCGGGACCGCGAAAGCTGGTCACCGAGGTCCGGTTGGCCTTGTCGTACGAGCTTTTGAACACGATGGGCAGGTCCAGGCGCTCTGAAATGGCCGCCAGCTCGCGCGCCACATCCAGGGCCAGCTGTCGGCTTTCCAGCACGCAGGGCCCGGCAAGGATGAACGGCCCTGTCAGGCTTTTGGCGTAGAGCGCGGAGCTGTCGGCGGTCATGCTACTTGCCCTTCGCGTATTTCACCGCAGCGGCGATGAACTCCCGGAACAGCGGATGCGGATGCATGGGACCGGACTTGAACTCCGGGTGGAACTGG
>DIVX01000110.1 GCA_002422505.1 Desulfovibrio sp. UBA6121 | reverse complement strand
GGATGGCCACGCCCGGCGCGCCGGTTTTGAACTTGCCCATGTCGGCTGAGGCGTCGTCCACAAGGTTCTGGCAGTTGAAGGCAAGCCCCTTGTACCAGCCCTCGTACATGAGCAGGGTGTCGCGGGCCACGTTGGCGGTGATGCGCGCTGTGAGCCGCACCTCGCCGGTCTTGTTGAACACGCGCACCTGGTCGCCGTCCTTGATGGCGCGCTCGGCAGCCACGAGCGGGTGCACATAAACCACGGGCGCGGGGTTGAAGCCCATCATCCAGTCCAGGTTCTGGAACTGCGAATGGATGTTGAACTTGCTGTGCGGGGTCAAAAGCCGCAGCTTATCGTAGGGCTTGCGGCCTTCAACATACACCGGCAGGGCGTTGTGGCCGTTCTTGGCGCACAGCTCGGACTTGAACTCGTACTTCTTGGATGGCGTGGCGAACGTAAGGTCGCTCCAGGCGGCCTGGGGCATCTTCGCCTTCACCGGACCCTGGCGCAGTTCCTCCCAGCTCCTGATGCCGAACAGCTCATAGACCTTTTTGTTGAATTCCTTCTCCAGCCAGTCCTTGGTGTCCAGCTCTGTGGGAAAGGTGCAAGAGCCGGGGGAGAGTTCGTTCATGCGCCTGGACAAGGCCGCCGCGATCTCGATGTTGCTCTTGGCCTCGAACAGGGGCTTGACGGCCTGCTCGTTGAGCGACAGCCAATAGTGCCAGTAGGACACGTTGACGGTCCATTCCTCGAAGATGGTGGTCACGGGCAACACGATGTCCGCCTGCTCCACGGTCTGGTTGAAGAAGTGGTCCACCACCACGACCATGTCGAGCTTCTTGAAGGCCTCAAGCATCTTGTTGCGGTCAAAGTCCTGGGAAAGAACGTTCTTGCACGAGACCCAAAGCATGCGGATGGCCGGGTCCTTGGCGTCGAGGATTTCTTGCGCGGTCTTGTTGATGTTCAGCGCGCGGTCGGTGTACTTCACCGCTGCGGCTCCGCCTGCGAAATCGAACTCGCCCTTGGGTCCGCTCTCGCCGACAAAGCCCACCGAGCCCTCGGGCGGCTTGCGGATCATGGCGTGGTAGTTGAAGCCCCAGGTCTGCAAATGGCCATAGCGCGCGCCGCCGCCGATTTTTCCGATGTTCCCGGTCATGGCCACGAGCGCGTCGATGGAACGCACGGACGCGCCGCCGTTCACATGGCGCTGCATGCCATAGCCGATCCAGATGGTGCCGGGCTTGGCGCGGGCGAACTCCTCGGCCACGGCACGGATACGCCCGGCCGCAACGCCCGAGACACTGGCCGCCCACTCCACTGTGACGTTGGCGCGCAGGTAGACCGCGAACTCCTCGAAGCCGACGGAGTTGGCCGCGACCCAGGCCTTGTCGTAAAGCTCCTCGTCGAGGATGTGGCGGCACATGCCGAGGGCCAGCGCGCCATCCGTGCCGGGGGTCACCTGCCAAAACTCGTCGGCCTTGGCCGCGGTCTGGGTCAGCACCGGGTCGATGACCACGATCTTGGCCCCGGCTTCGCGCGCGGCATAGATGTACTTCATGCTGTGCACCGAGCACCAGGCGGGGTTCGCCCCCCAGATGACGATGTAGCGGCTTTGGGCCATGTCCTCGGGGTCGTTGCACCACATGTTGCCCATGTCGTAGTTCTGGGCGTCGATGCCGGCCGGCCAGCAGGGCGTGCCCACCATGCGCGTGGTGTAGCCCAGGCTCGACATGAGCCCCTCCACTCCATAGTTCGTAATGCCGAAGTTGCCGGAATATTTTGTAAGCGCCAGGCCGAGCAGCGAACCGTCCTGCTGCTTCAACTCCAGCATCTTCCTGGCGATGCGGTCCATGGCCTCGTCCCAGGAAATGCGGCGCCACTTGCCCGTGCCGCGCCCTTCCTGGAGCATGGGGTATTTGATGCGGTCCGGGCTGTAGGCATAGCGCACGTAGGAATTGCCCTTCACGCACAGGCCGCCGTTGGTGTAGGTCGATTCCGGCGCGCCTTCCACAAAACGCACCACCCCGTCCTTGACGAAGCTCTTTATGGAGCAGGTGTCGTAGCAGTTGCGCGGGCAGGCGTTGCGAAAGACCTGGTAGCCGTCGCCGAAGCGTTGCGTGGCTTCGGCCGTGAGGGCGCGCAGGAGCAGGCAGGGAGCTGCCGCCGCCGCGCCGGTGAGCGCCAGGCCCTTGAGGAAGCTGCGCCGCGACACGCCGTTCTCCAGCGTCCGCTCCATCTTGGTTCTGTCCCATCCGCTCATGCGTTGTTTCCTCCTGTTGCCAATTGAAGGTTTGAGAACGATTGGGCTGTTTTGGCCTTCTTGGGCCCGCTGCGCTCCGGCGGCAGGGCGGCTATCTGCTCTGCAAGCCAAAGCTCCAGCCTGCGTATGGCCGTAACGATGGGCCCGGGCTGGGGGTGCTGCGCCAGAACCCGGTCCGCAAAGAGCGGCACCCAGCGGCCCATGTGCCCAACCATGAAGTAGCGGCGCAGCTCGGCCAGCTCTGCGTTCGCCAGGGCTTTGGCTGCCAGCGCGTTCAGGGCCAGGGCCGTGTCCAGCTCCACGGCGAGGTGGTCGTCGGGCACGCTGCCAAACCAAGCGGACTGAAGGCCGAGGGCCTGGTGCACGGCGCGCACCAGCGACGTGGAGCGGCCCATGAGCTTGGGCTCCGGGTCGAGGTAGACCGAGGAGAAGGGGGGCGCGGCCAGGGGACCGGGGCCGACGAAGAGCCGGTTGAAGGCAAACTCCGTCTCGTCCCAGTTGTCCGGTGGGGGGGGCGCTTCGCAGTGTGCGGCAATGCGGGCGTAGGCTTGGGCCAGGTCCGTCCCGTTCGCCGCTGCAAAAAAGTCCCGCAGGCCGCGTGTCAGTGCGCCGGTGTCGTCAGTGTTGCTCATGGGCCGCTCCAGGTCGCTGATGCTTCTCGTGCATCTCTTGACTGGAGCAGAAGGCGAAGAAATCAAAGAGGAGAAATCGGGGAGAAGTTGGGTAGGCGGGACTCCCTGATTATTGCCCGGCGGCGGCGTTCTTCCTACCGCGCAGGAACGAGAAGAGATTGGCGTTGCCGCCCTTGAGGTTCAGCTTTTTTCGGATATTCTTGCGGTGCGTCTGGATGGTTTCCACGGAGAGGTTGAGCGTTTCGGCAATGTCCTTGGTGCGGCGGCCGGCCTGGATGAACTGGCAAACGCGCAGCTCCATGGGTGTTAGCCGGAGCAGCCGGGCGTCCTCGCCCTCGGCCCCGCCGCACAGCCGCGTGAGCTGGTCGGCCAGGATGTCGGCGTAGGCGCGGCGCACCTCGGACGAGGGCTCTTGCTGAAAGCGCGCCAGCGAGGGCAGGAACACCTGCTGCACCTGCCGGGCCAGACCTTCCAGCAGTTCCTCTCGCTCGCGCTTGATGGAGCTGATGACGTTGCGCAGGGTGATGTTCATTTCCACCAGGCGGGCCTTTTCCGCCTCCAGCTCGGCGGTGCGCTCGGCCACCTTGCCCACCAGCGCCTCGCGGTGGCGCACGTGGATGGTGATGTTGGTGAGCAGGAACAGGTAGCCGCGCGAGGCCAGGCTGACGCCCTGGAGCGGGGCGATGCTCAGCTCGAAGTAGTATGCGTCGCCGTAGAGGCTGACCTCGTGCGGCGCGCCGGGAGGATAGTAGGCGAGAAGCTCGGCCATGTCCGCGCCCTCCAGGCCCAGGGCCTCCCAGACCGTGGCGCCAACGCAGCGGTTCTCATCCAGAAACACGCGGGCGGCCGCGTTGGCCTCGGTGACACGGCCCTCGGCGTCGGTGACGAGCACCAGGTCGGAGGTGGCGGCGAAGATGTTCTCGAACTTGTTCTTTTCCAGGGTGAGCTGCCGGTTGGAGGCGTCGAGCCGGGCATGCAGCTCGTTTTCGCCCACCAGGGCGGCGTCGGCCACCAGCAGGGTCGTCAAAGCGTCGGCGTAGCGGCGGATGAGCAGCACGGCGGCAAGCTTGCGCGCGGCTGGCGCCTCCATGCCGGAAAGGATCTCCTCAATGGCCTGCGTCAGGGTAAGGAAACAGCCCACGAACATTTCGGGCGTAATGCCGCGCAGGCGGTGCCGCCGGGCCATGGCGATGACCGGGTCGGCCCAGCCCCCGGGATTTTGGAGCAGCGTCGAAAAATCGCTGGGCAGGCCTTGTTCGAGCCTGGTCCAAACGGGCTCCAGAAAGCCGAGGTATGAACGGATGCAGTCCTCGCGCTTGGCCGTGGTGGATTGCAGATAGCCCGCCAGCTCCATGCCGCGCTCCCACTTGGCGAGGAAGGCCGCTGTTTCGGCCTCAAGTGCGAGCAAGAGTTTTTCAGGCATGCGGTGCTCCGGCTGGGGGGGGTCATATGTGGAGGTACCCAATGCGAAGCATACGAAGTTCACACGCGTTTGACAATACACGGAACAAGCGCCCTCGGTTCTTGCTGGCGCTTCTGCTGTGCTGCTGGCTCGGCGCGCCGCTTCCGGGCCTGGCCGCGCCGCCGGCCTCGACGGCTACCGCATCGTCCTGTCCGCTCCGCGCGCCAACCATGAAGGCCAGCCTGGATGTCAGGGAATACTCGGGACGCGTGGGAACAGCCACCGGCATCCGCGTGCGGCTCTCGCCAAAGCGCCCCCCCGAGGGCTACTACGTCAGCGCCATCATCGACGTGCTCTCCGGTCCCCCCGGCCCTCCCCCGGCGATCCTCACCGGCGTGCCAGTAAGCGACGTGACCCCGCGCGTTCCGGGAGACTACCGGCTGCGCGTCGTGGTCAGCCTCATCGCCAAGTCGAGCTGCGGCGGGGTCAAGTCCGCAACGCTTCTGGAGCGCGTGGTGACGTTGCGCGTGCGCTGACAACAGGCAGGCGCATAGGCGCAAGGCAGGGGGGCACGGCCTTCGACAGCCAGAGGTCCCGTGCCTCGCCCCCCCGGAGCTGGTCGAAAAGGCAAGGCGCAACCACCGCCGACCAGGGGCAGGCCGCAATTCACGCCGCAACGGGTGAGTTCGCCGGTGTCCGTGGTGATTTCGGTGCCGGAGAGCTTGCTTGCAATGCCCAGGGCCGAGTTCAGATTCCGCCCCCCCAAGGGGCGCTTACCCCCTGCCAAAGGGGCCTCGGGTCCCTGGAATCCCCTTCACTGAAGTGAGGCGGGGGAGGTCAGCGCAGCCCGTACTGGTATTTGACGTCCAGAATGACCGGAACGGGTTCCAGACCGATGATGGCTGGGCGGCGCACCTTGCCGCTTGCGGCGCGGACAGCCTGGAGCGCGGCTCTGTCGAGTTCGGGGTGGCCGGAGCTGGAGTACAGGCCGATGTCGTGGAATGTGCCGTCCGCGCCGATGGTGAAGGAGCAGGTCGCCACGCCAAGGAGCCCGGTATCCCCGCCGTCCAGCCGGTGGGCGTGCACGCTATCGTCCACGGCGTCCAGATACTCCAGGAACGCCCGGCGTTGCATGTTCGCAATCCTGTTCTGCTCGTCGCTGCCGGGGTCGGGGGCCTCCACGCCCAGGCCCGGCCCGGCGTTGTTGAGCCTTGCCGAAGAGCTGAGGTTCAGCGGCACCGCAATGTGCACGGCGTGCGGAACGGGCTTGTCCGGCAGGCGAACGCTTAAGACCGCAAAATGGGCGAAGAGCGAAATGGCGACGCCCGTCCAGATCCGCTCCTGGTCGGTCATGGGCGCAGGGGCTCCCTGCCCGGCGGTTGGGATGTGGCGATGAGCAGTTTTTCCCCGCCCTGCATGCGCACCTCGTCCACCAGGAAGATGAGCGCCTCCACCGGGGCGTCGGGCGCGGCCTTGAGCACCAGCTGCCCCGGCTCCACGCGGAACCGCCGCACAAGGAACTGGATTTTCGCGCGGATGTCTTTGCGGTCCACAGGCACGCCGTCGCACAGGACGCTGCCGTCGGTGTTCAGGTGCAGCTCGACAACCTTGCCGGAGATGGCCCGGCTGGAGTGGGCCGAGGGCAGGTCAAGGTCGATTCCCCGCACGGCGAAGGCCGCAGCGATGACGAAGAAGATGAGCAGAATGAACAGCACGTCGATGAGCGGCGTGATGTCCATGTCCTCCATGTCGCTTGAGCTCGGCCTTAGGGCGAGCATTTCAAATTCTCCCCGCCAGGGTCAGCGCCGCGTTGCCGGCCTCGTTCAAGGTCGCGGCCACCCGGCGCGCCTTGCCCTGGAACAGGTGGAGGCAGAACAGGGCGGGAATGGCGATGCTGAGCCCTGTTGCGGTCGTAATCAGCGCCTGCCAAATGCCCCCCGCGAGCAGCGGCATGTCCACGCCGGACTGCGAATCCGCGATGCGGGAGAAGGTCGTGATCATGCCCTGGATAGTGCCCAGAAGCCCCATGAGCGGCGCCACGCGGGACAGCAGGGAAAGCAGCGGCAGGCGCGCCTCCAGCCTTGCCAGGGCTTCCTCACCTGCAATCCGAAGCGCCGCCTCCTGATTGGCCAGGGACGCCTCGCCCAGGGTTGCCGCAAAGTCCTTCAGCAGGGGCACGGCGGCCATGGCCTCGGCCACGGGGGTCAAGTCGCCCTGCTTCAGCGCGGCCAGGAGCCGACCCGCGAAGTCCCTGTCCGGGAAGGGACAGCTCAGGACGAGGAGTCCGCGTTCGATCACGATGGCGAGCACGGCGATGGAAACGGCCAACAGCGGCCACATCATCCAGCCGCCCAGCTGAAACAGCTCCATGTTCTTCCTCCAGATCAGCCCCGGCTCTTGGGCACGGGATCTTGCAGCCTTGTTCCGATCAGCACCAGGTACCGCTCCCCGTCGTCCGCTCCCGGCGGCGGTTCCTCGAAGTCCAGCCGCGCCGCAGCGTACTGGACGATCCTGAGCCCCTCGCCCACGATGTCTGCGATGCCCTTGGCGCGGGACAGCCCGCTCCCCGCACCGGCGATGAGCAGCTCCACATCGCGCCGGGTGACGGCGGACGTAAAGACCACGGTGCTAGACACGAAACCCGCGCTGGCGTGGGTCACCGCCATCCGCCCGAGGGCGGCCCTGCGCGACGGCAGCGCGGGGCGCGTGCGGTCGAGCCAGGCGGCGTAGAGCGCATCCAGCGCGGCGAAAGAGGCGTTGCCCTGCACCGCCGGAAGGACGAGCGCCAGGGGGTTGGTCTTGCGCAGGCGTTCCACAAGGCTGGCGAGCGCGGCTGGGGAAACCGTGTCGGCCTTGTTCACTATCAGGGCGTCCGCCCGCTCGATCTGTTCCAGGCGCAGGGCGTCCCGCTCGAACTCCCGCCCGTCATGGCTCAGGTCGCAGGCGTCCACCACCGTGACCACCAGCCCCGGCGCGACCAGATCCTCAATGCCGTCCAGGGAATTCAGCACGTTCGCCGGATTGGCGAGCCCGGTGGTCTCCAGGATGATCTGATCCGTCGGCATGGCCTCCAGAAGCCGCAGGATGCCGGGGCGCAGGCTGTCGGCAAGGGAACAGCAAACGCAGCCCTCGTCGAGGGCCTCCACCAGGGTGTCGTCCCGGAGCAGCGCTGCGTCCAGGGCGATCTGGCCGAATTCGTTCTGGATGACTCCGGTGTAGCGTTCGCGGTTGTGCAAAAAGTCCAGCCACTGCTTCAGAAAGGTCGTTTTACCCGCGCCAAGAAAGCCGGTGAGAATGTGCAGCACCGGCTTGCGGCCTGTGCCGGGCGCCATCGCCTTTGGGCGCAAGGGAAGGGAGCTGAGCGCGCGGCCCGTGCGGAACGCCTCGGGCAGTTCGGCCAGGTCGCCGAACGCGGCGCACAGCCGGAGCATGTGCTCCGTGTGCTCGCCTTCCTCCACAAGCCCTTGCGCCCGGCAATGCAGCAAGCCCGGAACGGGAGCGTGCGCGAGCCAAAACGTGGGGGCGGTCTGGAGAAGCGCCTCGGCGCTTGCCGCGAGTGTGGCGAAGAGCCGCAAGAGAAGACGGAAGCAGGGCAGGTCGGTTTCCGGCTGGCCCGGCGCCACGACCCACTCCCCGTTCGCCGCGGCGATGCCCTCGCGGGAGCGGATGCGCAGCCTGGCCCTGGCCTCAAGGCTTATGGCGAAGCCGCCGCCGGAAAGCCCCGCAGCCAGGCGGAGCCGCCCCAGGGTGAAGGCGCCGCTTTCGTCCGCGTGGCTGGAAAGCTCGCGCACCAGCGCGGCGTAGTCCGGGCTCAGGGCCGTGCGCAGGGCGGCCAGCGGAAAGCTGTCCAGAAGGGGGGCTTCGGGCTTGGGGAAAAGGCACAGGGCGAAGTCGCCGCAGAGGCTCCGCCCGTCCACTTCCTCGCCCAGAAAGAGCAGGCCGTGCACCGAGGCGCTGCCCACAATGCGGCAGGTCCAGGCGGGCGACTCCGTGGCCGAGGGCCTGATGCCCCGCCAGCCGAGCCGGCGCGCCTCCCGGCGGTCCAGGTGGATGCCCGTCAAAAGCGAACCAAGCAGGGCGGCGCACTCCGCATCGCCGTGCGGGTCAAGGGGGCGGGGAAGCAGTGTGTCAAGAAGCATGCGGGCTCCGTTTCATGGTCAGGCGGGCGCGTCGGAACGGGGCCTGGCGGCAGGGAGGGAGGCTTGCGCCTCCCTCCGCCGGACCTTCGACGTCCCGCAGGACGTTACGCAGGGAACTTGATCACGTCGCCGTTGCCGAGATAGTTCTGGGTCTTGGAACGGAAGCGGGCTGTGCCCTTGACCACCGGGTACCCGGCGTCCACGAACTTCTGAGCGGTGATGAGGCCCGTGCAGTGGTTGCAGCCCACGCGCTGGATGTTCCACTTCTTGAGGCCGATCACCAGGTCGTCGTACTTCGGATCCCAGTCGTCGAACGGCGAGATGTGCAGCCCGCCGTACAGGCCGTAGAAGTTGTCGTTGGCGTAGGCTATCTCCTTGTAGGCCGTGTCTGCGAAGAGGATGATCCCCTGGTGGCAGCAGCCGGTGATGCTCACAAGGCCCACGTCCTTCACGTTGCAGTACAGCGACTGCTCGCCGAACACCTTGAAGATGATCGGACAGTCGAACTTGTAAAGTGCAACGCCGGGCTCAATGGGATGCAGGCCCTTGGGGACCTCAATCACCTTGCCCTTGTGGCCGGACTTCTTCAGGTAGTCCTTGCCGGGGGGATAGAAGGAATCGGGGATGTACGCGGTGATGTTCGGATTGTACTTCATGATCACGGGCGCGGCCCAGTAATGGTCCATGTGCTCGTGGGTCTGGATCCATGCCGCGATCTCGTTGTTGGCGAGCATCTTATCGATGCCCTCGCGCTTGAAGCAGGTGTCCATCCACTCGTAGTTCCAGCCCGTGTCCATGAGATACTTGGTGACCTTGCCGTCCAGGGCCTCAATCTCGATCAGGCAGGAGAACCCGCCCGCGTTCTCCACGGAGACGCACTTCTCCTTGACCCGCGCCCAGGCTTCCTCAAGCCTGTGGGGCAGGCAGTCCTGAATGAGCTTGATGCCTTCCTCGTAAGAGCCCTTGCCAACGCCCTTGCCGTTGCCGAAGGGCGGCCAGTTGAAGGTGTACTGGTCCACCAGCAGGCCGCCGGCACTCGTCACGTCGCGCATGAAGACCTTGTTGTCGAACCAGCTCGTCTCGGAGATGTTCGTCACCTTCACGGACTTGCACATGCCGAAGTCCTTGGTTCCACGGGTGACGTTCTTCAGAAAGGCCCGGCGGGCCGGGCTGTACGAGAACGCTCCCATCGCCGCCAGGGTGCCAACTCCGGCGCCCAGCGCGGCGCCCTTGAGAAACTGTCGCCTATCCATGACTCCTCCTACTTGACGAGGGTGAATGTGGCGCTGGCAATGGGCAGCCCGGCCACGATCAGGAAGTACACAGCGATGCCGGCGATGATGCCTACGCACAATCCCGGAATCATGGCCGGGCTCCAGGTGGAGAGCTCCTCCTCATGATACTTCCGCTCTGCCGCAAAGTCCTCTGCGGTCTTGTCTTCGCGTCTCCAGCCGGGCCAACCGTCCATGAACCACCAGTTGATCAGCCAGATGTCGATGAGCCAGATGGTGGGGATCATGGGGAACTGCTGCGGATGCGAGAAGCCCTTCTGCGTGCCGAGCACGTAGTGGGCGCCCATGTAGTAGGCGCAGTAGAGGCCGATACCGAGAATGACGACCAATGTGGTGCGGAGCAGGATGTTGACCGGAGCGCTGAACTTCTTGGGCCAGTTTTCCAGGTAGAACTGGGTGAACAGCGCCGGAACCAGGAAGAAGATGGCGGTTTCGCCCACGTGCAGCCAGCGCCAGTCGGGAGCTGCGTCACGACGGTGGCCGCGGATGGCGTCGCCCCACACGAGTTCCTGCATGTACCAGAAGAACAGGCACAGGCACCAGGAGATGACGATGATTCCGAAGAACAGCGCCAGACGCCGCCGCCAGGGGGTCTTGATCATTGTGAAGGGGTAGCGTTCCCAAATGCCTTCCATGAACCAGACCACCACGGTGCAGCACATGATCCAGGCCACGTGGAAGTTGGCCGAGACGGTTTGCGCAAAATCGCTCCAGTAGGGCGGGCAGATGGCGGTGAAGTATTGCCAGGGGTAGTACAAAATGCCCATGTGGTTGTGCATGGTCATGAAGTAGATGACGAGTGAAAGGCAGAAGGTGCCAAGCCAGATGGAGAAGCCCTGGTAGGGCTGCTTCAGGCCACTCCAGGGGCTGCCCTCCAGCGCCACCACCCACGCCGGGCTGATCCAGGAAGCGATGACCGCGAACATCATGCAGGCCTGCGCGGCGTACTCTGCCGCGTAGAAATCCGTGAGTCCGGGCAGCTTCTGCAACTGGGTGGGGTTGAAGTACGTGAAGGCGAAGTTGCCGAGAATGCCCTCAAAGAAGCCGTGGATCATCACCCACATGATGGCTATCGACATCAACGAGAGCACGACGCCCTTTTGGAGCGGATGGGCGTTGCGCACCCAGCTGCGCTTGAACGGCCAGAAGTCGAAGATGTAGGCCATCCAGATCAGGATGATCAGCCACCAGCGGCAGTAATTGTAGCCCACATAAGGGGTGTAGAAGCGCATGATACCGCGTGGGTCCTGGAACACCCACCATGTGACGGCGAAAATGACCCCCGTGAACAGCATGTTGGCCAGTACCGGCAAGGGGCCGCCCCAACGCTTGACCAGCTTCCGTTCCTCTAGATAGGGAAGCGACTGTTCTTCAGCCATGACCCAACCTCCTTCGGTTTAGTTTCACGATTGGTGGTGGTTGCGCCTGCCTGCGGGCGCCGCGCGTCGTCCTTCCTCCTTTTGCTCAAGAAGATGCGTTTGCGGAGGCGTCCGGCCCCCTGTCCGTCTTGTCCTCAACTTTTGCGTTCCGCGTGGCCCCAGATTCGGCGGGAGCCTGGGCGTGCATGGCCTGAAGCACCGCCTGGGCCATTTCCGTCTCGGTCATTCGCTGCGCATCAAGGCCGATGCGCGCCGCCTCGGCCCGGAGCAGCTCAGGAGTGAACTCCGGCGGCAACGGCCTGCCCGCGCAAGGCGCGGCAACGGCCTGCCCGCGCGAGAACAGGGAACGGAAAAAATCCCGGCGACTCATGACGGCGCTCATGGTATCGCCCCCAGCAGCGTTTCGAGGGTGTCGGCATAGGCCAGCACGACCTGCCGCGCGTTGTTGCCATCCCCGTAGCGCAGCGCGCTTACCAGCCGCACCATGTCGGCGAAGAGCGGCTCACAGTCCGCAAAGGATGTGCCGCGCAAAAGCCAGGCCAGCAGCCGGGTGTCTGGCAGCACCCTCACGGCGGACTGGACGAGCCAGGGATTCTGGGACAGCTGGACGAATTCGACGAAAAAGCGGACCTGCTCATGGATGAAGGCGTCTATGTCGCCGTCGCGAATGGCAGAACCGGCGATGGGCAGGATGCGTTCCAGGCGGGACAGTTCGGATGGGGGGGTGGACTGGGCCAGGGCTTCGGCCAGCACCGGAATGAACAGGCGGAAAGCCTGGATGCAGTGGCCGGGCTTGTTTCTGCCCGTCTTGGGGTTGGGCAGTTGGCTCACCACCGAACCGCTGCCCTGCTTGATCTCCAGTATGCCGCGACCGGCAAGGGCGTGGAGCGCAGAGCGGATCGTGCCGCGGTTCACGCCGAATTCATCTGCCAGGTGCCGCTCCGAAGGAAGCCGCTCGAACAGCTTCCAGCGTCCCTTCAGCAGACCGTCCTCTATGCGCCGCACAATGAGCCACTGCTTGTTGTCCATGCCACCCCTTCGCCAAAGCAAGTTGTGAGCATCAATTGATGGAAGCATAGGTGCGCTTTGAAAAAAAATGCAAGGCGTAAACGATGGTTATGCACAAGCCGCGCATCCTCTTGGAATGCCGTACATTTTTGTCTGCAATTGGTTGATCCAATATCAATTTGGATGAATCGATTTCTCTCCTGTACCCGCAGGACGGTTTGGGATAGCTTTCAAGGCAGCTGATCGGGGGGGGGCGAAGCGGGGGCCGACGCGCCCCCGGCGCGGCGCACGGCTGGTCCATCATCGGCTCAATTGGTCTGCGTGGAGTGCATATGACACGGCTTTCTCCCTGGTTGACGGATTTCCCCGGCTTGATCTGGAGCATGGACCTGTTGCGTTCCCGGCTTGTGGTGTTCAACGAATGGCCCTGCCCTGGGCTGGGGAACGAGGCGCCGCGCCTGCTCCGGGATGCGCGCTTCCGCAAGGAGGTCGTCCGCAGGGAATGCGTTCCGCTCTTCGTCGAATTCTGGGACATGGCGACCTCTCGGCAGTCGGCGGCGGTCACCTTCCGCCTCAACAAAGAGCGCGGCGCGAATCTTCCACCGCTGATTCTGCAGGGATGGCCCGATGCCGAGAACATGGCGGTGTACCACGGCTTCCTGAAGGAGGCCTTCCTCCCGGTCTCCTACTCGGTGAAAGGCCGCTCCGGCTTGTGCCAAATGGCGCTCGGCGTCGCCGGGTACCCTGTTTTCGCCTTGAGCGCGCACTCCGGGGAAATCCTCACCAGCAACGCCAAGGCCCGAGAGCTCTTTACCGCCAAAGCCTCCCGTGAAATGCCCGCCCTGACGGACATCGCACCCGGCGAACACGGCGTGCGGCTGCTGGACGCCGCGTTGCGGGCCTTGAAGGAAGACGTCTGGGCGGGCACGCTGCTCTTCTGCTCCGTGAACGGCGCTCCGTTCACCGCCAAGGTGCGGCTCACTCCCTGCTGCTCCAACGACGACATGGTGCGCGTGGCGCTCTTGAAGGTTTTGGAACAGGCCTTGCCCGCCGAGGATGCAGCAAAGGGCGTGACCCCGGACGTGGCGCAGTTTTCACTCCGCGACGGCTTGGCCGCGCTGCTCGCGGCACATGCGAATGAACTGGACGGCCTCATCTTTTCAGACATTCTCTCCCCGCAAGGACGTGTCGAGGTCTATGGAGTGGGAGAGCCCTTTGCAGATCTCGCCTGGGGGGCGGCGCATTCCTACGAGGGGACCATCGCTCAGGACATCGAGCAGTTCGGCCTCACGTCCCTCTTGGTGGACGACACGCTGGACAGCATCAAATCCATCGACTGGGTCTTGTTCAGCCCGCGCGGGGTGCGGTCGTACTTCGCCAAGCCCTTTTTCGACCGGCACGGGCTCCACGCGGTGCTCATCCTGGCATGTCGCCGCCCGCGCGCCTTCGGGCCGGATGCCGAACAGCGCTTCGCCGACATCCTGGAACCGTTCCGCCAACTGATAGGCAACTGGCGGAATTCCCATTCCGACAAGACAGCCCCTTAAGGCCGACAAGGGGCGCTGCCCTCTGCACCCAGCCCCCAGACAGGGGACGCCACCCCCATGTCCCCCCCGCCAAAGGCAATGACTCTCTTTGGAATCCCCGGCCACGCCGGGTGAGACCTCCTTGGGAGGCGGGAGCCGGGAAATGGGCAGGAGGGTGGAAGGCGCGCGCCTTTTTGCTTGTGTATAGTGAAAACAAATTTTCTGTTTTTGCGTCCCCTGCGGCCCTGGGTGGCTGCGTTCATTGTGGCGCAAACGCTCGTAACTGTGCGTGTTATGAGACGACGGCGCTGCCGCTGGCCCCCGTGCCGCCTTTGCCTGCGTGTGGCCACGCCGTGCGCTCCCCCCTTGCCAGAATGCTGCCTGGCCGATACCGTTTCGCATGGCTGGATCCCCCCTCCAGAGGAATGAAGCGCCGCGCACGCGCCGCCAAAGAACCGCGCCGAGCCTGTCATTGTGCTTGGCATTGTGCTTGGCGTTGTGCCTTGCGCTGTGCCTGCTTTCGTCGCTTGGCTGCGCCCGCCAGGAAGCGCCCCCGCACGTGGAGCAGGGCCAGCTCGACCTTTCCGGCTGGGATTTTCAGGCGGCTCCGCTGGTCGTCCTGGACGGGCAGTGGGAGTTCCTGTGGAACGCGGCCAACGCCCGCGGCCCCGCACCCTCCGGCCCTTTGGCCCCCGGCGTCCCCATGGATTTCTACCAGATCCCCGCGCTTTGGCGGGGCGCAACGGCCCAAGGCGTGCCGCTGGCGTCGCACGGCCAGGCCGCCTACCGCCTGCGCGTGCGCTTGGCCCCAACCTGCGGCCAAATGTCCTTGTACCTTGCGGGAATGCTTTCGGTCTGCCGGGTTTGGGTGGACGGACAACTGCTGGCGGCCAGCGGCGAAATGCCTTCCGGCCAGCCCTCCGGCGCTGGGCAGCCCGCCGAAACGCCCCGCACGCACCTGCTCATGCCGCGCTTCACGCCCGTGGGCGGCGTGGCGGAAATAGTGCTGCAGGTTTCCAACCACACCAACGCCCAGGGCGGCCTGAACACGGCCATTGTTCTCGGCCCGGCGGAGCAGGTCGAGCGCATGGCGAGCTCCCGTTGGATCACCGGGGCCTTCATCGCCGGGGTGCTGCTGGCCATGTGCGCCTACCACCTCATGCTGTATTTCGCGCGCCGGGCAGACAGGTCCAATCTGTACTTCGGGCTTTTTTGCCTGGCCTGGAGCATAGCCACCCTGTTCAGCCCGGCCGGCGGCTTTCTCATGAGCCAGCTGACCAGCCTGCCCTGGCGCTGGCATATCGATCTGGCGCTTCTGCCATACGGCTTCACCATTCCGCTCATGGTGGCCTTCTACCACGCCCTGTTCCCCAAACGCTGGGGACGCGCGGTGACGGCACTCTATGCCGCCCTGGGCGCGGCCTACGTGGCCTATCTGCTCATTTCCCCACCGGATGCCTTTGGCCCTGTGCCGCTGCTGTATTACATGGTCACCCGCACGGCTTTTCTGTACCTGATGGCGGCCTTCGCCCTGGACTTTTCGCGCCGCGAGCGGAGCGTGCTCATTCTTGCGCCCGGCTACCTGGCGCTGGCCGGCGCAGAGCTGAGCAAGATCCTCTTCGACCTGCACATCACCGGCTCTGCGCTTTTTGCGCGCTACGGAATGCTGGTCTTCATCCTGTCGCATTCGGTGTACATGTTTGTGCGTTTTTCCCAGGCCTTCCAGGCCCTGGAGGAAAACGCGAGCCTGAAGCGCGAGGTGGCCCTGCGCCGCCGCACCGAGCATGGTTTGCGTCTGCGGCAGCTCCGGCTTTCGCGCATCCTCGACGCCGTGGACGAGGCCGTGTTCGCGGTGAACCAAAGCCGGGAAATAGCCTTTTGCAACCATGCCTTTGAGAAGCTTACGGGCCGCCAGGCGCAGGAGGTTTTGGGCCAGCCCCTGGCGCTGCTGCTGGCCGAACCGGAATCGGCCCCGGCCCGGACGCTGGTTGGCGAGCTGGACCAGCTCCTGGAGCGTGGCGCAGGGGCGGAGAGTTTCGATTGCGTTGCGCTGACCGGGGCGCGCGCGGGCAGCCAGCTTTGCAGCGTGTATGCCACGGTTCTGGAATTGGAGGACGAGCACTTGCTGCTGCTGAACCTGCGCCCCGGCGGCGGGATGAACGCCGCCCAAAGCGCCGGAACGAACGCAGGGCGCAACGCCGGGCCGGGCCTTGGCTCAAGTGACGCAGAAGGCAGCGCGCCGCAGGGCGCTCTTTCCCTCCCGGCAAACATTCTGCGCCGGGCCGAGAGCAATCGGCAGCGCCTGCAACGCATGGAAGAGACCCTGCTGGCCCTGGAGACCGGAGAGGCCAAAGCCGCCGTGCTGGAGGATCTGCGGGCCATAGACGCCCTGCTGGAGAACCTGTGCGGCGGGGCGGACAACGAGGGCGGCGGCAGGCACGCGCGCCAACTGGCCGTGCAGGTCATGAACGCCGCCGTAGACTGCTGGAGGCAGACCACGGGCCAGGGCAAGGGCGAGTTGGCCACGCAGTCGGGCTTGTGGAACGTGTACATGGAGCGCGACGGCTACCTGCGCACCCAGACCCTGGACAAGTACTTGAGCGAGGAGACCTTGCCCCAACGCCCCCGCTGGCGGCAGGTGGCGGCCACGGCGGAGTTCGTGCTGGCCGCCTGTGCCCAGCGCCATGCCTGCCACCGGGAGTTGCAGAACGCCTTGGCGCGGCTGAAGCAGCTGGGCTGAGCGTTCCCGCGTTCTGCAAGCGGGCAAGGGCCTTGGGCTGCCCCCCCCCGCGCGCGGAGCAGTTGCGGTGCTGCTCATGGCGTGCAGGCTCTTGCCAGCGCCGCCCCCTGCCCGGCGCAGGTGCGAGGAGACCAGCGCCTTGCCGGGCTTGCTCCCCGCAACACACTGCCCCCTGCGGCGTTCTGCCCTGCGGGGGGGATGCGAGGATCCGGCAATCCGGCAGCGCCGACCTGGCCTTGCCGTTTCCCGTGCGGGCGGCCTGCGCGCGTGCCCTGCCTCTCCAATGCGACGCAGCGCCAAGGGGCCAGCGCCAGCGCGAGCCGGGGCTAGCGCCTCAAGGCGTTCAGCAGGTCGGCCACCGAGCGCGACAGGGTAAGGCAGGAGCCCTCAAGCATGGCGTTGACCTGCGAGTGCGGGGTGTCGCCGCCCTGGCGCGAATCGGTCCGCAGGCCGTGGATGAGCTTGCCCTGGGCGTAGGCGTAGCCCACTTCCCAGGCCGTGCCGTCGTCCACCTGGGTGCCGTCCAGCCAGGCCACCACCATGCCGCACGCATCCAGGGCCTCGCGGCAGCGCTCCATTATGCGCCGGGGGGCCACCGGGCCCCACTCCGCTATCTGCCCGTCCTTGAACAATTCAAAGGGCCAGCACACCTCGTAGCCCTGCTCCAGCAGCGTCACTTTGAGACTGCGCAGCCAGGCCTGCTCCGCGTGGGTGAACAATGGTCCTGCAAGATAAATCATCGTCGCGTCCTTTCTTCATGCTGTGTGGCGGCCTTTGGGGGCTGCTGCCCCGGCAGGCCTAAAACGCGCCCCAGGCCCAAGGGCCGGGGACGTTCCCAGGTCGAATTCTTGCCGTGCTCTTGCCGCATTCCATGGCGCGGGAAGGCGCACCAGCCGGAAACATCCGCTCCGCCGCTTTTTCCGGCGCGGCGTGCTGCCTCAGCCTTCCGGCGGGCCGTCGTCCTTTCCGCCCGCGCCCATGCGCTTCAAAATCTTTTGCAGGCTCACGCGTTCTATGCCGCTGATGCGCGCCGCAGCGGAAATGTTTCCGCCGGAACGTTCAAGCACCTGCTCCACGTAGCGCTTGGTGAAGCCGTCCAGCACGTGGGCCTTGGCCTCCTTGTAGGGGGCCAGGGGCTCGGCTTGCGTTGCGCAGGGGCCAGGCCCGCCGGTGCCGCCCTCGGCCTGGCGCAGGTGCGCCAGCTCCACCTGCGCGCCGGGGCAAAACACGGCCAAACGGCGGATGAAGTTCTGCAGTTCGCGCACGTTGCCGGGCCAGGGCCGCTCGGCCAGGCAGGCCACGGCCTCCGGTCCCAGCACCTTGGGCGGCAGGCGCATTTCGGCGCAGCTTTGGGCCAAAAAATGCGCGGCCAGAAGGGGAATATCTTCCTGGCGCACGCGCAGGGAAGGCGTGGTGATGGTCAGCACGTTCAGGCGGTAGAACAGGTCCTGGCGGAACTGCCCGCTGGCGATGCGCCCCTCCAGGTCCTGATTGGTGCTGGCCAGAATGCGCACGTCCACGGCCACGTTGTCGCTGGAGCCCACGGGCCGCACCTCGTGTTCCTGCAGCACGCGCAAAAGCTTGGTCTGCACGCTCATGGGGATGTCGCCGATCTCGTCCAGCAGAATGCTGCCCCCGGAGGCGGCCACAAAGAGCCCCCGGCGCGATGTGCCCGCTCCGGTGAAGGCCCCCTTCACGTGGCCGAAAAGCTCTGATTCCAGCAGATGTTCCGGGATGGCCGGGCAGTTCACCGTGATGAACGGCCCGCGCGCCCGGGCGCTCAAGCGGTGAATGCTGGCGGCCACCAGCTCCTTGCCCGTGCCCGATTCGCCCCGGATGAGCACCAGGGCCTCGGTGGGGGCTGCGCGGCCAATGGCCTTGAAGACCTCCTGCATGGCGCGGCTTTGGCCTACCAGGGCGTCTTCCTGGGCGGCCTGGCCTTCATCCGGCGCAATGGCCACCCGCGCCCGCGCAAGCCGCCCGGCGTTCAGCGCCTGGCCGATGAGCCGCAGGATGTCCGGGATGTCGAAGGGCTTCAGGATGTAGTCGAAGGCCCCCAGCTTGGTGGCCTCGATGGCGGTCTCGGTGCCGCCGTAGGCGGTCATGATGATGACGGGCAGGCCCGGACAGCTGGCGCGCATTTGCCGCATGGCCTGAATGCCGGTGATGCCGGGCATGCGCACATCCATGATGACCAGGTCCGGCGGGGCGGCGGCCACCTCGTCCACCCCGGCCTCGCCCGAGGGCGCGGCGCGCACCTCGAAGCCTTCGCCCTCCAGGATTTTGCCGAAGCTCTGGCGCAGCTGGGCGTCGTCGTCTACAATCAAAATCTGAGCCATGTCTTCTCCCTGCGGTCAGCGCCGAAGGTTTTGGGCGCGGGTGGCTTCAAGGCGTCCGGCTAAGCCGGTCAGAATCTGAGCCATGTCTTCTCCCTGCGGCCAGCGCCGAAGGTTTTGGGCGCGGGTGGCTTCAAGGCGTCCGCGAAGCCGGTCAGGACCGGAGCCAGACCTTTTCGCGGATGGGCAGGACCAGGATGAAGCAGGCGCCCTGGCCCCGGTCCGACGGTTTCAGGTGGATGTAGCCGCCGTGCTCCTCCATGATGCGCTTGGCGATGGCCAGCCCCAGGCCGGTGCCTTCCTCCTTGGTGCTGAAGAACGGCTGAAACACCTTCTCGCCCACCTCCGGGGCGATGCCGGGGCCGGAATCCGTGAGCTGGATGATGGCCACCCGGCCCAGGGGGTCCATGAAGCCGTTGTGCTCGTAAATTTCCAGGCGGCCATTCTCGCCCATGGCGTCGCAGGCGTTCAGCACCAGGTTCACCAGCACCTCCTTCAGCTGCTCCGGGTCCAGGTCCACTGCGGGCAGGGGCTGCTCGCGCAGCAGGCGCAGGTCCACGCCATAGGTCTCCAGGCGGTGCTTCAAAAGCACCAGGGTCATGTCCACCACGTCAGAGGGGCTCACGTGCTGCAGCTTGGGCTTGGGCGGGCGTGAAAACTCCAGAAAGTTGCGCACGATGGTGTCCAGGTGGCGGATTTCCTCGCTGATGACCTCGAAGTCCTCCCGCTGGGCCGGGGAAAGGTCGAGCCCGCGCTCCAGGGAGAACAGGCGCATTTTGACGCTCGTAAGGGGGTTGCGCACGCTATGGGCCACGCCTGCGGCCAGCTTGCCCACCAGGGCCAGCTTCTCGGCCTGTATCAGGTGCTCGCGCGATTCCTTGAGCAGGGCCTGGGTCTGGTCCACGTCGCGCAGCAGGCCGGCCACAAGCTCGCCCACGGCGCGCACTTCGTCGGATTGCCCGCCCTGCTGCCTGTCCGTCTGCTTGTCCGTCTGCCTGTCGGCATGGTCGGCTTTCTGGCCGCCTGGGCGCTCCGCAGCCAGGCCGCTTGCCGGGCCGGAAAGCTCCGCGCCGCCGCCGTTGCCCCCGCCATTTTCCAGGGCCTCGCCGTGCCCCGTCGCTCCCGTTTGCCCTGCCTGGCCAGGAAATCCCGCGTGCTGCGCCGAGCCCATGGCTGCGCCCAGCGCCAGCCGCCGGATTGGTCCCAGCACCTGCCGCAGCAGCACCCAGCCCAGCAGCAGGCCCAGCACCGCCCCGGCGGGAATGACGAACAGCGAGGCCGTGGTGGCGGTGCGCGCCAGGGAGCGCATGGCCGAAACCCCAAGGTCCGCGTCGCGGGTGTGCAGGTTGAACAGCTCGCGGGCGGCCTCCTGGGCGGCCTGACGGTGTCGGGCGGCCACGGCGGCCAGCAGCGCGCCCTCGCCCGGTTGGCTTTCCACCAACTGGTGCAGGGCCAGGGCCTGGCTTTTGAAGCCTTCGTCCAGCCTGCCGATGATTTCGCGCCCGGCCTCCAGGGGCTCGCTGGCGCGCACCTGCAGCAGCGAGATGGCGATGGTGGATTCGCGCTCGATGAAGTCCCGGCGTCGGCGGGGGTCCTGGCGCGCGGCCAGGGCGTCGGCCTCCAGGCCGGAGAGCTGCTCCGAAACCGAGAGCGCGCCGATCTGCTGGCCCAGGTTCACCTGGCGCAGAATGTCCGTGGCGTCCAGGTAGTGCTGGGCCAGCCAGTAGGTGGCCGTGGCCCCGGCGCAGGCGCAAATGGTCAGCCCCGCCAGCAGCGCGAACACCCGTCCGCGCAGCGAGGGCTGCACGCTCATGGCCAGTCGTTTCAGCGCCGTGCTCATGCCGGGCCTCCTTTTGCCAAGCCAGCATAGCGTATGCGCGGGCGCTTGTCAGCCGCGCCGGGTTCGCGCGCTCGCCTGCGCCTTGCCATTGAATAGCGCATTGACTCGCGCATTGACTCGCGCATTGTCGCCTTGCCTATCTGGACAGCGCCGGGTTTGCGCGCTCGCCTGCGCCTTGCCCCCCCACGCCGTTTCCGCCCGCTTGCTGTCAAGGGGCCAAACACGCCCCTTCCCCGGCCAAAACCGCGCCAATTTCATCCGCCGCCTGCGGCCCGTGCTACACTCCCCAACCATGAACAACACACCCCCCTTCCCCTTTCGCATCCGCTATTGCCCGCCGCACACCGTGGCCCTGTTCATGGAATCGCGCGCGCTGTACCGTGGGCTCATGGGGCCTGTGGGCTCGGGCAAGTCCTCGGCCTGCTCCGTGGAGCTCATGGCCAAGGCCCTGGCCCAGGCCCCGGACGCGGGCGGCCTGCGGCGCTCCCGCTTCGCCATTGTGCGCAACACCTACCGCGAGCTCAAGGACACCACCCTCAAGACCTGGCTTTCCTGGTTCCCGGAGGAGGAGGCCGGGCCTTTCGCCCACTCGGAGATGGCGCACCGGCTGAACCTGGGTCTGGAGGACGGCACCCGGCTGGTGTGCGAGGTGCTCTTTCGCGCGCTGGACAGGCCGCAGGACGTGAAGAAGCTGCTGTCGCTGGAGCTCACCGGGGCCTGGGTCAACGAGGCCCGCGAACTGCCGCTGGCCCTGGTGGAGGCCCTGGGCGACCGCGTGGAGCGCTTTCCTGCCGCGCGGGAGGGCGGCTGCTCCTGGGCGGGCGTCATTCTGGACACCAACCCGCCGGATACGGACCATTGGTGGCACCGCCTGGCCGAGGAAGAACGCCCCCAAGGCTGGGACTTCTTCCGCCAGCCGGGCGGGCTGGTGGAGGTTCGCGGCTCCTTTCGACCCAATCCCAAAGCGGAGAACCTGGAGAACCTGCCCAGGGACTTCTACCTGCGGCGCATGGCGGGCAAGAGCGCGCGGCACGTGCGCGTGTATTACTGCGGCCGCTACGGCTTTGTGCAAGAGGGCATGCCCGTGTACCCGGAGTTCGACGAGGCCCGGCACGTGGCTGCAAGCGTCCTTGATCCCGTGGACGGCCTGCCGCTGTATGTGGGGCTGGACTTCGGCCTGACCCCGGCGGCGGCCCTGGCGCAGCGCCTGCCGGACGGACGCTGGCTGTTTTTGGACGAACTGGTGACGCAGAACATGGGCATGGTGCGCTTCGCCGCGCTCTTGGCCGATCTTTTGCGCACCCGCTACCCCGGCCCGGCCCCGGTCATCTGGGGCGACCCGGCAGGCATGGCCCGGGCGCAGACCGACGAGCGCACGCCCTATGACATTCTGCGCGCCGGGGGCCTTTGGGCCCGGCCCACCAGCACCAACGATCCCCTGCTGCGGCGCGAGGCCATGGCCGCAGCCCTGAGCCGCAGCGTGGACGGCGCGCCGGGGCTTGTGCTTTCGCCGCGCTGCGCAACGCTTATTCGGGGCATGGCCGGGGCCTGGCGCTACCGCCGGTTGCAGGTTTCCGGGCAGGACCGCTACGAGGAGTCGCCGGAGAAGAGCCGCTTTTCCCACGTGTGCGAGGCCGCCCAGTACCTGCTTGTGGGCGCGGGGGAGGGCCGCAGGGTGCTTACCCCGGAAGGCCCGGCCAAGGTCCGGCAGGCCAAGGCCGTGAGCGGCCGATGATCGCGTGACGATCGCGGGGTTTGGGCGGGCTTCCGCCTGCCTTTCCCCGCCGAACTCCCCCTCCGTCTTCCGCTCCGCCTCCCCTTCCGCCTTCCGCGCAAACGACACGCGCCGGGTCTTTGGTCTGCTCTTGCAGACCAAAGACCCGGCGCTATCGGGTGTCCAGAGGGCCTTGGCCCTCTGGCCGCCGGAGGCTATTTTCCCGCTCTCAGATACTGCTCGTACCCTGCGGAGCGTAGTTCGCAGGCCGGGCAGACGCCGCAGCCGTAGCCCCAGCTATGGCGCATGGTGCGCTGTCCTGTGTAGCAGGTGTGCGTGTGTTCGAGGATGAGCTCCACCAGGGGCTGGCCGCCCAGGCTGTGGGCTAGGCTCCAGGTTTGGGCCTTGGTCAGCCACATCAGCGGCGTAGCGATGACCAGGCGCGACTCCATGCCGAGGTTGAGGGCCACCTGCAGGGCCTTCATGGTGTCGTCGCGGCAGTCCGGGTAGCCGGAGAAGTCTGTTTCGCACACGCCGGTGATGAGGTGCTTGAGCCCGCGGCGGTAGGCCTGGGCTGCGGCAAGGGTGAGAAACACCAGGTTGCGGCCGGGCACGAAGGTGCTGGGCAGGCCGGTTGCGGTCATGGCGATTTCGACGTCGTGGGTGAGGGCGGTTTCGCCCAGTTGCTGGAACACGTCGAGGGAGAGCAGGCTGTCCGGGCCGAGGCGCTCTGCCCAGTCCGGGCGTTGTTCGCGCAGGCGGTCCAACACGTTGCGGCGGCACTCCAACTCCACGGCGTGGCGCTGGCCGTAGTCGAAACCGATGGTTTCCACGCGGGAAAAGCGCGTTAGCGCCCAGGCCAGGCAGGTGGTGGAATCCTGCCCGCCGGAGAAGACGACGAGTGCGCCGGATGCGTTCATTTGGGTAGGCTCCTAAACGCCTCTGGCCTCGGGCGGCCAGATGAATTTGTGCTGCTGCAGGTTCAGGCGGGCGTCCAGGCCGGCGTCGAGCATCCAGCGGGCCAACTCCGCCGGGGGCGTGGCCCCAAACAGCGGCGAGAGGTTCACGACGTTGCGGCGCGTATCGATGCGGGGCAAGAGGCAGAGCATGTGCTCCCAGTCTGCGCGCCCGGCAATGATGAATTTGACCTCGTCGTGCTCGCGCAGGCGCTCCAGATTTTCGGTGTCCATTTTACCGGACTCGCCGCTGGACGGGCCCTTCATGTCCACAATGGCGGCCACCTCCGGCGCCAGCACGGAGATGTCCAGGCTGCCGTTGGTCTCCACCAGCACCGTGCGCCCGCTGCGGGCCAGGGCGTTCATAAGCTCCACCGCCTGCGGCTGGAGCAGGGGCTCGCCGCCGGTGAATTCTATGAGGTTGTGCGCCAGGCCGCAGTCCAGGGCGTCGATGCGCTCCAGCACCTCGCGCGTGTTCAGGCTCTCGCCGCCCTCATAGGCATACGGGGTGTCGCACCAGCTACAGCGCAGGTTGCAGCCGGTAAGGCGGACGAAGATGCAGGGCCGCCCGGCGTGGCTGCTTTCGCCCTGCAGGCTCTTGAAGATCTCGCAAACGTGGAGGCTCAAGGCTCCTCCCAGTACGTCACCTCTGCGCCGGGGGTTTCGGCGATGCGGACGCGCGAGACCTGCGCTCCGGGGGCGCGCTGGGCCAGCCGCCGGGAAAGGTCCTGAAACAGGTGCCGGGCGATGTTTTCCGCCGTGGGATTCTGCTGGCTGAAGGGGGCCAGGTCGTTCAGGCAGGAGTGGTCCAGGTCGGCCAGGGCCTCGCGCAGCAGCAGCTTGATTTCGCGGAAATCAAGGCCCATGCCCAGGCCGTCCAGGGCCTGGCACAGCACATAGGCCGTAACGCCCCAGTTGTGGCCGTGGGTGTTTTTGCAGTTGCCAGGATAGCCGTCCAGCCGGTGCGCGGCGCAGAATTCACCGCGCACGCTGAGTTCGTACTTGCGTTTCATGGCCCGATGCTACGGTCTGGGGCTGGTGGCCGTCAAGGTTGGCGACGCGCCCCAGGCGTATGCCGCCATGGAAAGCACGCCAAAGGTGTAGCCGTCGTGCAGCAGGCGGCCCTTAGGAGCTTCCGCTCCGTTTCTTTCGGCTGCGCCAAGGGCCACCAAAAGCGGCAGATAATGATCCGCCGTGGGGTGGTTACGCGCCGCTTCCGGGCCGTTGGACAGATAGTTCAGCAACGGCGCATCCTCGCCCGCCTCCACATGCCGGGTGAGCCAGTCCGCAAAGGCCTTGGCGTAGGGGACAGGCGCCTCCAGCAGGCCGTGCGAGAACACCTCGCGCAGATTGTGGGTGGCGTTGCCGCTGGCCAAAATCAGCACGCCCTGCGCCCGCAGTGGGGCCAGGGCCCGGCCCAGGGCCAGATGGCGCTGCGGGGGCATGCGCGAGCTGATGGACAACTGCACCACTGGGATGTCCGCCTGCGGATACATCAGCGAAAGCGGCACCCAGGCCCCGTGGTCCAGGCCGCGCTGGGCGTCCTGTCGGCTTGGCAGCCCGGCCTGGGCCAGCAGCTCTGCGGCGTGCCCGGCCAGCCGGGGCGAGCCTGGGGCCGGGTAGGTCCTTTCATACAGCTCGTCCGGGAAACCGTAGAAATCATACATGGTGTGCGGGGCGGCGGCGCTGCCCAAACGCGTTTCCGGCGTGTCCCAATGGGCGGAGACCGCCAGGATCGCCTTGGGCCGAGGCAGGCTGGCCCCAAGGCCCAGCAGAAAGTCCCGCGTGGGCGTGGGGTCTGTCAGCAGCGTGGGCGCGCCGTGCGACACGAAAAGCGAGGGCATGACGTTGGGCATGGCGGGGTATCCTTGGTTACGGGCAGGCAACAGGTCCAAGTAATGCTCAAATGCGTCCAGGCAAGCCCCCCTATACAAGCGCGCGCTTTGCCTGCATATAGAAGAACAAAACAGGAGGAACGCCAATGAGCTTCAAAATAACCGACGCCGTGACCTGGGTTGGTAAAAGAGACTGGGAACTCAAGCACTTCCATGGCGAGGAATATTCCACCCATAAAGGCAGCACCTATAATTCCTATCTGGTGCGCGACGCAAAGACCGCCCTTGTGGAAACCGTCTGGGCGCCCTTTGCGGGCGAATTCATCCAGCAGCTCAAGAACGAAATAGACCTGGACAGCATCGACTACGTCATCGCCAACCACGCCGAAAGCGACCACAGCGGCGGCTTGCCGGAGCTCATGAAGCTCATCCCCGGCAGACCCGTGTACTGCACCGCCAACGGGGTCAAATCCCTCAAGGGCCACTACCACCAGGACTGGAACTTCCAGGTGGTCAAAACGGGCCAGCGCCTCAGCCTGGGCGCGCGCGAGCTCATCTTCATCGAAGCGCCCATGCTGCACTGGCCAGATACCATGTTCTGCTACCTGACCGGCGAAGATATTCTCTTCAGCAACGACGCCTTCGGCCACCACCTGGCCACGGAAGGCATGTACAACGACCTGGCTGACCAGTGCTCCCTCATGGAGGAGTGCATAAAGTACTACGCCAACA
>DIVX01000046.1:6546-23276 GCA_002422505.1 Desulfovibrio sp. UBA6121 | reverse complement strand
GGGTCGTCGCCGCAGACCACGTTCACCCCGTAGAAGGGGATGGAGTTCATGAAGGTGGTGAAGGACGCGTCGATGGCGTTCTGGTCCGCGTAGAAGTCCAGGTGGTCGCGGTCCACGTTGGTCACCACGGTCATGATGGGCGAAAGGCACAAAAACGAGCCGTCGGACTCGTCGGCCTCGGCGATGAGAAATTCGCCCTCGCCCAGGCGCGCGTTGCTGCCGTAGGTGTTCAGCCGCCCGCCGATGATCACCGTGGGGTCGAGCCCGGCCTCGGTGAAGATGGTGGCCAAAAGCGAGGTGGTGGTGGTTTTGCCGTGGGTGCCCGCAACGGCGATGCCCGTGCGCATGCGCATCAGCTCGGCCAGCATCTCCGCCCTGGGGATGATGGGCACGGAAAGTTCGCGGGCGCGCACCAGCTCCGGGTTGCCGTCCTGGATGGCGGTGGACTTGACCACGACATCGGCCTTGCCGACGTTCTCCGCCCCGTGGCCGATGAACACCTGCGCGCCCAGCTTCTTCAAGCGGTGCACCGCCGCGCCCGCAGCCATGTCGGACCCGGTGACGGTGAAGCCCATGTTCAGCAGCACCTCGGCGATGCCGCTCATGCCGGCGCCGCCAATGCCCACCATGTGCACGGTGCTGACGCGGCTGTACATGGCCGGGCTGGCGCTGCGCCCCGGAACGGCGATGCGTTTTTCTTCGGTCGTTTCCATGCGGTTCTCCTGCTGCGCTCAAGGCTGGCCTAGGCCGCGCCGCGCAGCTCCTCCAGCCCGTCCACGATGAGGCTCGCGGCGTCGGGTCTGGCAAAGGTTCTGGCCGCGCGGCTCATGGAGGCCAGCCGGGCCGTGTCGCCAAGCAGCCCGGCCACGGTGTCGGCCAGGGTTTGGGCGGAAAGTTTGGCCTGCTCCAGCAGCACCGCCGCGCCCAGCTTGGAAAGCTGCGTGGCGTTGACGTGCTGGTGGTTGTGCGCGGCCTGGGGGAAGGGCACCAGAACGCTGGGGGTTCCGGTGGCCGCCAGCTCGAAGATGGTGGAGGCCCCGGCCCGGCACAGGGCCACATCGGCCCAGGCGTAGGCCTGCGCCATGCCCTCAATGAAGCCGTGCACGCAGTCCGGGTCGGCCCCGGCCTGGGCGTAGGCCTCGCGGATGCGCGTTTCGTCCGCCGCGCCGGTCTGGTGCAGAATGTTCACCCGCGCGCTTAAAAGCTGCGGCAGGGCGGCCACCATGGCGTCGTTCAAAGGTTTGGCCCCCTGGCTGCCGCCCAGCACCAGCAGATTTCTGCGGCCTGTGCTTTCGCCGCGCTTCATGGCTGCTATCTCCGCGCGCACCGGGTTGCCCGTGCGCTGCACCTTCACGGCGGGAAAGCTGCGGCTGCGGTCGTCGAAGGAAACGAACACCCGGCGCACCAGCTTGCCCAGCACGCGGTTGGTAACGCCCGGCACGGAGTTCTGCTCGTGCACGGCGGTGGGAATGCGCAGAAGCGCCGCCGCCAGCACCGGGCAGAAGCCCGCGTACCCGCCGAAGCCGATGACCGCCTCGGGCTTGAAGCGCCGCAGGGCGCGCGAGGCCAGGATGACGCCCCGGCTGACCCAGAACATCGAGAGCAGGCCTTTGATTCCTTTGCCCAGCACGCCGCTGGCGGGCAGGGCCTTGAAGTCCAGCCCGGCCTTGGCCGCCAGCTGGGCTTCCGGTCCGCTGCCGCCCAGAAACAGCACCTTGGCCTGGGGGTTGCGGCGCAGCACCTCCGCCGCGACGCTGAGGGCGGGGAAGATGTGCCCGCCCGTGCCACCGGTGGTCACCACCAGGCGCGAAATATGCGTGCGTGCGGCGCTCATGAGCGGTTCCTCGAAAGATTCAAGAGCACGCCGACGCAGATGAAGGAGGCGATGAGCGAGCTGCCGCCGTAGCTGATGAAGGGCANNGCATGGGCACGCCCTTGGGCGGCACGGTGCCCAGCACCACGGCCAAATTGAGGCAGAAGCCCAGGGCCAGGATGACCCCCATGCCGAAGGCGGTGAAGCGGTCCATCAGGTCCTCCTGCATGAAGGCCACGCGGAAGGCGCGCAGCAGCAGAAAACCCACCAGCAGAAACACCAGGGAGATGCCGAAGAAGCCCAGTTCCTCGCCCACCACGGCCATGATGAAGTCGTTGTGGGCCTCCGGCAGGAAGAAGAGCTTCTGCTTGCCCGCGCCAAGCCCGGCGCCGAAGAACTTGCCGGAGCCGAAGGCGTACAGCGACTGCACCAGCTGGTAGCCCTCGTTTTTGGCCACGGCGAAGGGATCGAGGAAGGCCGTCCAACGCTTGAGGCGGTACGGGGCGGAGGCGATGAGCATCCAGCCCGCCCACGCGCCAATGCCTGCGGAGAGCACGAGATAGATGATGCGCGTGCCGCCCACGAAGCACATGCAGAACAGGATGAAGCACAGGAACGCAGTGCCGCCGAAGTCCGGCTGGAGCATAAGCAGCCCGCACATGATGCCCGTGACCAAGAAGGGCGGAATGACGCCCACCGCGAAGGATTTGCTCTGCACCAGCTCCTGCTTTTTGGCGAAGAAGAAGGACAGGTAGAACACCAGGGCGATCTTGGCGAACTCCAGGGGCTGCAAGGAGAACGGCCCCAGGGGAATCCAGCGCTTGCTGCCGCCGATGGACGCGCCGAGCACCTGGCAGAGCACCAGCAGCAGCACCACCAGAAACACCCAGAGGTAGGTGAGGTTGTAGAAAAACTGCCGCTTCATGCGCGCGCAGAAGATCATGACCCCGGTGCCCAGCACTGCGAACATGGCCTGCTTCTTAAAGAACAGGTACTTGTCGCTGTAGAAGCGCTCGGCCATGATGCCGGAGCTGGAGAAGACCATGATGAGCCCGAACCCGGCCAGCAGCAGGGCCGAGAACAGCAACCAGAAGTCCATGGGGTAGTACTGCACGTTGCGGCGCTGGTTCATTGTGCGCCCCCTGTGCTTTCTGCGGCTATGGCCTGGGCCACGCGGGCAAAGTCGCGTCCGCGTTCGGTGTAGCTTTTGTAGGCGTCGAAACTGGCCGTTGCGGGGGAGAGCAGGATCGCGTCTCCGCTCTCGGCCAGGGCGAACTGGCGGCGCACGGCGGCTTCCAGGGTCGCGTCCCAGCTGACCGGGAAGTGCGGGGCCAGCACGGGCTCAAACACTTCCCGCGCCGCGCCGAAGAGCCCGATGGACGCCACCCGGCCCTGCAGCACGGGCAGCAGGGAGGCCACGTCGCCGCCCTTGAACACGCCGCCCAGCAGCAGGCGCACGGGGCGTTCGAAGCTCTTGACCGCCGCGCACACGGAATCGAGCGTGGTGGCCTTGGAGTCGTTGACGAAGAGCACGCCGCCCGCCTCGCCCACGGGTTCGATGCGGTGGGGCAGGGCGCGGAAACCGGCGATGGCCGCGCGCGCCTGGGCTTCCGTCACACCGAAGGGGCGCACCATGCGCCAGGCGGCGGCGATGTTCTCGCGGTTGTGCGCGCCGGGCAGGCCCGGGCTGTCGAACTGCGCCTCGGCGCTGAAGGTTTCCACGCGGGCCTTGGTGAAGCCGCGCGCGGCAAGTTCCGCCTGCATGGCCTGCGGAATCACGGCCACGCAGCCGTGGTCCTGTCGGGCAAAGAGCTGCAATTTGGCCGAGAGGTACTCTTCCATGTCCAGGTGGTAATCCAGGTGGTTGGCCGAGAAATTGAGCAGCGCCGCCACGCGGGGCTTGAAACTGCGGCAGTTCTGGAGCTGGAAGCTGGAAATCTCGATGACCAGCACGTCGGCCTGTTTTTCGCCCAGCAGATAGTCGCACAGGGGGGTGCCGATGTTGCCGCCCACGAAGGTGGAAAGCCCGGCCTGCTCCAGAATGTGCCCCACCAGGGTGGTGGTGGTGGTTTTGCCGTTGGTGCCGGTGATGGCGATGACCGGCTCGGTGAGGAACCAGGAGGCGAATTCCATCTCGGCCACCACGCGGGCGGGGTCCACCTGGGTCAGCACGCCCGCAAGCTTCTTCACGGGCACGCCGGGGGAAAGCACAATGAGCTGCGCATCGTTGAACTGCGCCGGGGTGTGCGCTCCGGCCGACAAGGTCAGCCCCACGGAAGCCGGGTCCGGGTGGACCTTCAAGAGCACGTCCTGGGGCAGGTCGGCCTTGGCGTCCACCAGGCGCACGCGCGCGCCGAGGGAGAGCAGGAAGCGGCACGCGGCCAGGCCGGACACGCCCGCTCCGACCACAACCGTCTGACGATTCTCAAGAATCTTTAGACTTTGGAAGATTGTTACTGTCCTGTCCATGCCGATCACCTAGCGAAGCTTCAGGGTGCTCAGGGCCATAAGGGCCATGAGGATGGAGAGGATCCAGAACCGGATGATGATTTTGGATTCCGGGATGCCTTTGAGCTCGAAGTGATGGTGCAGCGGGGCCATGCGGAACATGCGCTTGCCGCCGGTCATCTTGAAATAGCCCACCTGCAGGATGACGGAGAGGGTTTCGAACACGAACACGCCGCCCACCAGGGCCAGAATGAGCTCCTGCTTGGCCAGCACGGCGATGAAGCCCAGGGTGCCGCCGAGGGACAGGGAACCCACGTCGCCCATGAACACCTGCGCCGGATAGGCGTTAAACCAGAGGAAGCCCAGCCCCGCGCCCACCAGCGCCCCGCAGAACACCGTCACCTCGCCCACGCCGGGCACCGGGGTGATGTTGAGGTACTGGGCGATGACCGCGTTGCCCGCGGCGTAAATGAACAGGGCGAAGCAGGCCGCGCTGACCACCAAGGGGCCGATGGCCAGGCCGTCAAGGCCGTCGGTGAGGTTCACGGCGTTGGAGGCCGCCACCAGCACCAGGACGGCGAACGGCACATAGAAGAGCCCCAGGTTGGGGTGGATGTTCTTGAAGAACGGCACGGAGAGCACCGTGGAGTATGCGGGCTGGAAGATGAGCAGGGAGATGGCCGCGCCCGCCACCAGCAACTGACCGGCCAGCTTGGCGCGGGGGGAAATGCCCTTGTTCTGCTTCTTGACCACCTTGGTGTAGTCGTCCCAGAAGCCAACGGCCCCAAAGCCCACAAACACCAGCAGGGTGAGCCAGATGTAGACGTTGGTCAGGTCGGCCCAGAGGAGCACGCTGGGGATGAGCGCCGCCGCGATGAGCATGCCGCCCATGGTGGGGGTGCCTTCCTTGGCCTGGTGGCAGGTCACCTCGGACAGGATGTGCTGGCGGCAGCGCAGGGCCTTGAGCCACTCTATGAGCTTGGGCCCCAGTAGTACGGAGATGACCAGCGCGGTGAGCAGCGCATACACGCTGCGGAAGGTTATGTACCGGAAGACGTTGAACAGCGTGAACTGCGACGCCAGGGGGTAGAGCAGGTGATAGATCATGCGCGTGCCCCCGTGTTGGAAAGATTCTCGATGAGCGCCTTGGCGTAGGCTTCCATGCGACAGGAGCGCGAGCCCTTGACCAGGATGGTGCCGCCCGCTTCAAGGTTCGCCAGCGCAGCCAGCACCTGGGCGGGCTGGGTGACGGCGGTGAGGGCCACGCCCTGCGCGCCGCTGGCGACCTGGGGCGCAAACTCGCCCTGGAAGAACACGGCGGAAGGCTTCGCGGCCATGATGACCGCGCCCAGATCCTGGTGCGCCTGGGCTGCGCCCTGGCCAAGCTCTTTCATGTCGCCCAGCACCAGCACCAATTGGCCTTCGCCCGCCATGAGGCGCGCGGCCTCGATGCTGCGGCGCATGGACAGCGGGTTGGCGTTGTAGGTGTCGTCCACCACGTTCCAGCAGCCCGCCTCGGCGCAGCAAAAACGCTGGTCCGGCAGGCTGGCGGCGCCAAGGCCGCTGGCGATTTCATCGGGCGAGAGGCCCAGCAGGTGGCAGGCCCCGGCCACGGCGGCGGCGTTCTCGGCAAAGTGCGCGCCGCAGGCAGGCAGCTCGGCCCAGAAGGCCTGGCCGTCCACAATGATTTCGAACAGGCCGCGCCCGCCGGGCAGGGCTTCCTCGAACCGCGCGTAGTATTTGGCGAAGCTGTTCACGGCGGAGAAGCCGTGCACGCCGGGCAGCAGGCGCGTGGCCTCGGCCCAGAGCTCCGGGTAGTCCATGCAGCACAGGCCCTGGCCGCCGGGGGCCAGGTGCGCCAAAAGCGAGGCCTTGGCCCGTGCCACGCCCTGCAAGTCGCCCAGGCCCTGCAGGTGCGCGGGGCCGATGTTCAGCACCACGGCCAGATCCGGGGCGATGATGGCTCCAAGTTCGGCCATGTCGTGCGGCTGGCTGATGCCCGCTTCCATGACCCAGGCGTCCTCGCTGCCGTCTGCGGCCAGCATGGACAGGGGCAGGCCCACCTGGTTGTTGAAATTCTTATGGTTCTTGGCCACGTGGCGCACGGCGCCAAGTGTTTGGGCCAGCAGTTCCTTGAGGGTGGTTTTGCCCGCCGTGCCGGTGACGGCCACCACGGTGGTTCCGGCGCGCTGGCCGAAACGGTCGCGCCAGCAGCGCGCCAGCCTGCCCAGGGCGGTTTGCGTGTCGTCCACCAGCAGCACCGGGCAGGAGAGCCCTTCCAGCGGGCGCGAGGCCACGATGGCCGCAGCGCCAGCTTCCGCCACTTGAACAGCGAAGCTGTGGGCGTCGAAGCGCTCGCCCTTGAGGCAGAAGAAGAGGTCGCCGGGGGCGACGGCGCGGCTGTCCGTGCGCACGGCGGCTATCTCCCGGTCCGCCAGGGGACCGGTAAGCTCGCTGCCGTTCAGGCACAGGAAGGCGTCGCGCAGGGTCAGCTTCATCCCAGCACCTCGGCAATGGCGCGTTTGGCGGCTGCGACGTCGGAGAAGGGGTGCTTCACGTCGCCCACCTGCTGGTAGCTCTCGTGCCCCTTGCCGGCGATGAGCAGGGCGTCGCCCTTTTTCAACTGGGCCACGGCCTTGAGCATGGCCTGGTAGCGGTCCGCGTCCTCGATGACGGCCTTGGCCTTGGCCAGGCCCGGGCGCACGTCGTCGATGATGGCCAGCGGGTCCTCGTGGCGCGGATTGTCGGAGGTCAGCACGCAGATGTCCGACAGCTCGGCCACGGCCTGGCCCATGAGCGGGCGCTTGGCGCGGTCGCGGTTGCCGCCGCAGCCAAAGACCGTGACCAGCCGCTTGAACCCGGCGTTCAGCAGGGCGCGCTGCACGTTCAACAGGGCGTCCGGGGTGTGGGCGTAGTCGACGAAAACATCCAGGCCGTGGGCGTTCTCCACCCGTTCCAGCCTGCCCGGCACGCCGGTGAAGGGCGCCAGGGGCTGCATGTCTGCCGGGCCCATGCCCAGGCCCAGGGCTGCGGCCTGCGCGGCCAGCAAATTGGAGGCGTTGTGCTGCCCCACCAGGCCGGAGTTGAGGCTCCAGCATTTGCCTTCCCATTCCATGCGCAAGAGCAGGCCCCGTGAGCTGCATTCCACCAGCTTGCCGCAGAGCATGGATTTGTCGCACGTGGCCGCGCCCTGCAGGGTGAAGCCCAGGGCGTCTGGAAATTCCTTGAGCAAGCGCTGGCCGTAGGGATCGTCGGCATTGGCGGCCATGTGCTTGTCCGGCCTGGGGTAGCTGCTGAAGAGCAAGCGCTTGGCCTGGTAGTAGTTTTCGAAGTCGCCGTGATAGTCCAGGTGATCCTGCGTCAGGTTGGTCAGCACAGCGGCGTCGAACTCCAGCCCGGCAACGCGCTTCTGGTGCAGGGCGTGGGAGCTGGTTTCCATGATCACCGTGTCCACGCCGTCGGCGGACATTTGGGCGAACAGCTCGTGCAGCCGCCAGCAGCCGGGGGTGGTCAGGCTGGCGTCGATGCTGGTGCCGGGCCAGCGGTAGGCCACGGTGCCCAGCACCCCGACTGTGCGGCCACAGGCGGAGAGCAGCCCCTCCAAAAGATAGGCGACGGTGGTTTTGCCGTTGGTGCCGGTTATGCCGACCACCTGCATGGCCTGCTCGCGCGTGTGGAAATGCGCCTCGGCCAGGGTGCCCAGGGTGCTGGCGGTGTCGTCCACGCGCACAAGCCCTGCGGCAGTGTCGCCGGGCACCGGGGTGTTCTGGTCCAGCACCAGCCAGCCCGCGCCGCGCGCCAGGGCGTCGGCCAGGAAGTCGGCGGCTTTGTCGGCCGCGCTGGGCATAAGGGCGAACACCTCGCCCGGCTGCACCAGGCGCGAATCGGTGCGGACCATCAGGCCCCTGCCGACCAGCGCCAGCAGTTCGTTGTAGTGGGGGCCGTTCACTGCTTCTTCTCCTTCTCGCCATGCCCAAGCCAGAGGACGAAGCTCTCGCCGCCAGCGGCGGCGCCGCCTTCGGGCCAGGGTTCGCCCGGAGCGGGCTTCTGGTTGGTAATCTCCATGCCGCCGCCCTTGAGCGAAGGCACGACGCCGCGCTTGCCCAGAACCTCCAGCGCCCTGCGTACGGAAAGGCCCATAAGATTCGGCACCGTTGCGCCGCCGCCCTCCGCCGTGGGGGCGTGGGTGGCGCGGGCGGTCATGCTGAACTCCGGGGCATCGGCCTGGGGCGCGCCTTTGGCCTCGGGCAGGCGGCCGTAGTACGAAAGGGTCTTGATGGCGATGTCGCGCACGGCAGGTGCGGCCACCACGCCGCCGAAGGAAACTGGCGTGGGCTCGTCCACGCTGACCATGAACAGAAACTCCGGCTTGTCCGCCGGGACAAGGCCCACGAAACTGGCCACGATGCCGTCGCCGTAGCCCTTGCCCGCGCCGCCCACCTTCTGCGCCGTGCCGGTTTTTCCGGCCATGGTGACGCCGGGAATGCGGGCCACCTTGCCGGTGCCGTCTTCTTCCACCACCTCGCGCATCATGGAGAGCACCGAGTCTGCCGTTTTGGCGCTGAACACGCGCACCGGCTCCGGGGTTTCGGCCAGGGGCGGATCGGCCACCAGGACCAGGGGCTTGGCCACGCCCTTGTTGGCCAGGCACAAATAGGCCTTGGCCATTTGCAGGCCGGTGACGCCGATGCCCTGACCGAAGGAGATGGCGGCCAGATCGAACTCCGACCATTCCTTGGGCTGGCGCAGAATGCCCACCGATTCGCTGGGCAGGCCCAGGCCGGGCTTGTCGCCGAAGCCGAGGCCGCGCAGCACGGTGTAGAAGGGCTGCGCGCCCAAGGCCAGGCCGATTTTGGCCGTGCCGATGTTGCTTGAGTAGCGCAGCACCCGGTTGGCCGAAAGCCAGCGGTAGGGGTGCGTGTCGCGGATGGTTTTGCCGCGCAGGGTCCACTTGCCGTTTTCGCAGTCGAACACCTTGTTGGGGTCGATGACCTTCTGCTCCAGGGCGGCGGCGAAAAGAAACGGCTTCATGGTGGAGCCGGGTTCGAAAATGTCCAGGGCCGAGCGGTTGCGGCGCGCGGCGGGCTTGGAGTCCTGCGGGCTGTTGGAGTTGAAGTAGGGGTAGTGGGCCAGGGCCAGAATTTCGCCCGTTTCCACGCGCACCACAATGGCCATGCCGGAGCGGCCATTGTACTTGTTCACGGCGTCGGCCAGGGCCTGTTCGGCGGCGTCCTGCACCACGGTGTCCAGGGTCAGGCGCACGTCCTGGCCCTTTATGTTCATCTCCTTGCCCTGGGCGTCCAGGTAGAGCCTGCGGCCAGAGGCGTCGCGCTGGACCACGAACTTGGCGCGGCCGCCGGCCATGCGCTCGTCGAAGAGCCCTTCCACGCCCTCAAGGCCCTTGCCGTCCACATCGACAAAGCCCAGCACCTGCCCGGCCAGGTGCCGGTTGGGGTACATGCGGCGGAACTCGCTGGTGAGGTGGATGCCCGGCAGGTTGGCCTTGGCCAGCTCCTGGGCCTCGCGGTCTTCTATTTGTCTTTTGACCCACACAAAGCCCTTGCTGCTGGCCAGGTCTTTTTGCAGGTTCTTGCGCGGCGCGCCAAGAATCTGCGCCAAAGTTTGGGCAGTGCGGGCGGGGTTCTGTATTTCCACGGGCGATGCGTACACGCTTTTGCTCTCAACGCTGGTGGCCAGCAAGGCGTTGTTGCTGGCGTAAATGCGCCCGCGCTCGCCCAGCTCGAATTCCGTGGCCAGGTTCTGCTTGCTGGCGGCAACGGAGAGCTTGGGGCCGAGGTAGAGCTGCACATAGGCGGCGCGCCCCCACAAGAGCACCCAGATGAGGGCGAAGCACAAGGCGACCCCGGCCAGCTTCAGCTTGCCCAGGTCGGTTCTGCTTCTGGCCTCTTTGGGCCGCTTGCGCTCGATGCGACTTTTGACCGCCATCGTCCATAATCCTTGCCGCTACTTGTCCGGGGCCTTGTCCTGGCCCGTCATGATGCGCATTTGCCCCGGCCCCACGGGCACCAGCCCGTACATGGAGGCCAGCCGCTTGAGGCGGTAGGGCGAAATAAGATTGTTGCGCTCCAGTTCCAGCTTGGCGGCCAACGCGGTGCGGTTGGCCAGCTCTTTTTCCAGCTTGTTCAGGTCGTAGGCCAGGTCCATGCGCTCTATGTTCAGCCACACGCTGGAAAGGCCCAGCACCAGCACGGCGGCAATGGCGCAGAAGAATGCTCCTACCCAGCCCTTCACGCGGCTCACGGCTTGGCCTCCGCTTGGGGCAGCTTCTCGGCCACGCGCAGCTTGGCGCTGCGGCTGCGCGGGTTGCGGTCAATCTCCAACTGCGTGGGCAGCTGGGGCTTCTTCGTCAGCACCTTCAGCACTGGGGTGCGGTCGCAGGTGCAGTAGGCCTGCTCCAGCGGGCAGCGGCAGCCCTTGGCCCAATAGCGAAAGCTCTCCTTCACCTCGCGGTCTTCCGCGGAGTGGAAGGAAATGATGGCCACGCGGGCGCCGGGCTTCAGGTGGCGCACTATGCGCTCTAGAAAGGTCTTCAATTCTTCCACTTCATGATTCACGGCCATGCGCAGGGCCATGAAGGTGCGCGTGGCCGGGTGATTGCGCGCCTGTCTGCGGCGGTCGGGGGGGTACGCCCTGGACACGATTTCCGCAAGTCTTGACGTGGTGGTGATCTCGGCCTGCTCCCGCGCGCGGATGATGGCCCGGGCGATCTTGCCGCCGAGGGGTTCGTCGCCCAGGTCGCGGATGATGCGGCGCAGCTCTTCGTAGTGCTCGCGGTTCACCAGCACCCGGGCCGAATCCATGCCGCTGGTGGCGTCCATGCGCATGTCCAGGGGGCCGTCGGCGTTGAAGCTGAAGCCGCGCTCGGCCTCGTCCAGTTGCAGCGAGCTGACGCCCAGATCCAGCACTGCGCCGTCCAGCTGGTCCCAGCCGGCCTCGGCCAGGGCGTCCTCGAACCCGCTGAAGGGCGTGTGGAAGCTCGTCGCCTGGCCGGGAAATTCTTTCAGGCGCTCGCGCGCCAGGGCCAGGGCCTGCTCGTCGCGGTCCAGGCACAAAAGCTCGGCCTTGCCGCCGCTGGCGCGCAAAAGCCCCAAGCTGTGCCCGGCAAGGCCCAGGGTGCCGTCCAGGTACCTGCCGCCAGGGCGAGGGGAGAGGTATCCCACAATCTCTTCCAGCATTACCGGAACATGTGGGATTTTTTCGGTCTCGGACATTTGCTCTCCCCCGCTAGAACGGCAGCTTTATGTCGGCCTGGGCCATCTCAGCGGAGACATCCTCGGGCGTCTGTTCAAGCAGCGCCTCGAAGCGGTCCTTGTCCCAAATTTCCATGCATTTGCCGCCGCCAACCAGCACCACGTCGCGCTCCAGGCGTCCGCTTTTGCGCAGGTGCGTGGGCAGCTGGATGCGTCCCTGCTTGTCGAGCACCACTTCCACGTATCCGGCAAAGGCCACGCGGCGGATGTTCTGCAGGGTGGGGGAAGGGGTGGCGGGCTTTTCCAGCTCGGCCACAAAGGCTTCCCACTGCTCCGGGGTGATGCCGATGATCTGCCCCTGATAGATGGTCAGCACCAGCCGACCGTCCGGCGTGGCCGCCAGGAACTGGTCGCGGAACTCCGGGGTCAGCATGAGCCGACCCTTGGGATCCAGACTGCGGTGGGCATGACCTAGAAGACGCACTTTTTCCCCTCACTCATCCACTATTTTCCACGAATTACCACTTCGCCCCACTTTTTTATGAAATCCAGATGAAAGTCAACACAAAAAAGATTTGCTTCCAAAGGAAATGCGGTTAGTAATCAGACCAGCAACTGCGCCTATTACGGGCCGTTTAAGAAGAGCAAACAAAGACGCGATGTTGGGCTGTGCGTAGGCAACACGGCGCAATCACCTGTCATCAGGAAAAATCGAAGGAGAGCCCCTCATGCATACAAAAATCATTGCCACCCTCGGCCCCGCCACAGAGACGGAAGAGGCCATCGCCGCCCTGGTCGAGGCCGGTGCGCGCATCTTCCGGCTCAACTTCTCCCACGGCGGCAAGGAAGGCTTCATCAAGCTGGTGGCCATCATCCGCGCCCTGGAGCAAAAAACCGGCCTTACCCTGACCATTTTGCAGGACCTCTCCGGGCCCAAGATCCGCACCTGCGACATTGGCCGCGGCACCCTGGAAATAGCCAAGGGCGCGGAAGTGCTTTTGGGCACGCCAGGGCAGGAGGAAGGACGCGACGAGCCCTTCATCTGCCTGGACCAGCCCACCCTTTTGCGCAGCATCAACGTGGGCGAAACCGTGGCCCTTTCCGACGGCATGCTGCAGTTCAACGTCATTGCCCGCGAGGGCGAACTGCTTGTGCGCCTGCGGGCGGAGAACGCTGGCATAGCCCCGGCGCGCAAGGGCATTGCCTTTCCCGGCAAAACCACCCCGCTGGCGGCCTTTACCGCCAAAGACAAGGAGGACCTAGCCATCGGCCTGGAGCTCGGCGTCGACGTGGTGGCCCTTTCCTACGTGCAAAAGGCCGACGACATCTGCCAGCTGAAGGCCGAGATGAAGAACATGGGCCGCGTGCTGCCCATCATCGCCAAGCTGGAGCGCCAGAGCGCCATCATCGGGCTGGACAGAATACTGGAGGAGAGCGACGGCGTGATGGTGGCCAGAGGCGACCTGGGCCTTGAGTGCGAACTGGCCCAGCTGCCCTCGCTGCAAAAGCGCATCATCAACGCGGCCAATGCGGCGGGCAAGCCGGTCATCGTGGCCACGCAGATGCTTCTGTCCATGGTGTCGAGCCCCATGCCCACCCGCGCGGAAACCACAGACGTGGCCAACGCCATCCTGGACGGGGCCGACTGCATCATGCTTTCCGAGGAAACGGCCATAGGCAAGTACCCGGACAAGGCCGTGGGCTTCATGCGCAAGATCGCCACCTGGGCCGAGGAATACTATTTCGAGGACGAGGGCGCGAACCCCAAGCCGCCCAGGGATCAAGAGCACCCGGCCAAGTTCTTGGCCTACTGCGCCTGCCTGCTGGCCCAGAAAACCCGCTCCAAGGCCCTGGTGACGCACTCCAGTTCCGGCTCCACGGCGCGCATTTTGGCGGCCTGCAGGCCCAAGCAGCCCATTTACGCCCTCTCGCCGGACGACCGCGTGCGGCACTTCACCAACCTGTCGTGGGGCGTTACGCCGGTTTCCCCCGTTGCGGAGGACGACAACCACCAGGAGCGCGCGGAGCGCTTTGTGCGGGAGTCGCCCCTGTTCGTCACCGGCGACGTGATAGTGGTGACGGCGGGCCAACCCAAACGCGGCCAGTTGCAGACCCAGACCAACGTCGTCAAGGTTTACGAGAAGTAGCCTGTGGCAGCCGCAGACAAAAAAGCCAGCATCGCCGATGCGCTGGATGAGCAGTACTACCAGATAAACCTGGATATTCTGGAGAGCTTCAGCAAATACCGGCCCCCTTTGAACCTGTACCGGTTCAAGGAGGACGTGGCCCGCGTGCTGCCCTACTGCAAGGCCGGGGAGCGGCTGAGCAACGAGCAGGTGGAGCAGCTGGCCACCATGGTGGATGAGGGCTTTGTCTTCGTCTCCCGCGCGGACCATCCGGTCTACGTCAAGCACATCAGCTTTCAGCTAGACCTGGTGCTGGTGGACAAGAACCTGCACGAAACCGAAATCGCCGACATCTTCACCCAGGCGCTTACGCGGCGGCTGGGCGAGTTCTTCACCCAGCCCGTGCCCATGGTTTTCGCCAAGCTCTGGACCGACATGATGGTGCTGACCGAGTACCTGTACCACGACCCGAACCGCATCCGCGCCTTGTCGCGCCGGTTGCACCAGGAACACAACCTGGCCAACCATTCCTTCAACTGCGGCGTCATGGGCTTGGCCGTGCACATAAAGGCCCATTCCAAACAGTATGAAGCGGGCGACGTGAAGCGCAAGTACCTGGATCACCTCACCGCCGGGCTGTTTCTGCACGACCTGGGCATGAGCAAGATCCCGGCCTTCATGCTGGAGAAGGACAAGCCCCTGACCGGGGAAGACCGCGGCAAGGTGCAGCGCCACACCCAGCTGGGCTACGAAATGCTGGCCAAGCTGGACCTGCGCTTCCCCGAAGTCGAGGAATGCGTCACCGACCACCATGAGCGCCTGAACGGCTCCGGCTATCCGCAGAAGAAGCAGGCCCAGGCCCTGGGCCCCCTGGGGCGGCTGTGCGCCCTGGTGGATTCGTATTGCGCCATGACCGTGAAGCGCCCCTTTGCCCCGGCCATGGAGCCGGGCAAGGCCGCTGCCCAACTGGCGCAGGACGCGGGCTACGACCCGGAGTTCTCGCGCATTCTGCAAGCCCTGGTGATGCTGCAGAGCAAGCCCAAGTAGCGGGCCCTGGCCGCCCGCCCTAGCCGAACCAGCTCACAAGGGCCACGGTGATGGGCAGCGCCGGAAGCATGTTCGGCAGGGAGATGCGCTTAATTTCCAGCTGATTGAAGCCCGTGCCCATGGTGAGCACCCCGGCCACGGCCGAGAGCTCCGTCACCACGGCGGGGTCGATGCTGCTGGCCAGGGAGTGCGCCAGCATGGTCAGGGAGCCCTCGTACAGCAGCACCGGCACGCAGGAAAGCACCGCCCCCACCCCATAGGCCGAGGCGAAGGCGATGGTCGTCAGGCCGTCGAGGAAACTCTTGGTGGAAAGCAGGGTCAAGTCGCCGCGCACGCCCTCGTCCAGGGGGCCCAAAACCGCCAACGACCCGCAGCAGAAGATCGTCGCCGCCAGCACCAAGCCATCTGAGAACTTGGGATTTTTCGCCCGCAGCTTGCCCTTCACCCACAGGCTGGCCGAGGTCATGCGCTCCTCCAGCCGGAACAGCCCGCCCAGGGCCGCCCCGCAAACAATGCTGGTGATGAGGATCACCGGACTCGCCGTTTTGAGGGTGAGCTTTATGCCCACCGCCAGCACCGAGAGCCCCAGACCCTGGAAGATGCAGGCGCGCACGGCCTCGGGCATGCGCCGCCCCAGGGTGAGCCCCAGAATTCCGCCAGCGGCTATGGCTCCTGCGTTCATCAGTGCGCCGATGGGCAGCATGGTCGTCTCCCTGTGATGTTTTGTGCGCGCCGAGGCATGGGCGCAAAGTTCCTGCCCCGGCGCTTGTTGCGGCGTTGGGGCGGGGTGGTGGTTGTTGCTGGCAACTAGATTGGGCTGACGGGGTTGACGGGAGGCGCGGGCGCCAGGTTTTGGCGTGCGCGGGCCAGCACGCGGCGGCACAGGGCCAGCTCGTGCTCGTCTATTCCGGCGTACGCGTCGGCCAGCACGCGCTGCACCACGGCGGCAATGCCGGGCATGGCCTGCTTGCCGAACTCGGTAAGGCGCAGGGTCTTTTCCCTGCGGTCCACGCGGCCCGCCTCGCGCTGGATGTAGCCCGCCCGCTCCAGCCCGGCCGCAAGCCGCGCGATGTTGGTCTTGTCCTTCAGCAAACGCTCGCCAAGCTCCTGCTGCGTAAGGCCGCCCTGGTTCCAAATGTGCACAAGGGCCGTCCATTGCTCGCTGGTTATGGCGTGGCCGCCCTCCTGCAAGTCCTGGTTGATGCGCTTGAGCGCGGCCTTGGAGAACTGCGTGGCCAGGTGCCCCAGGGAGTCCTTGAGCAGATAGTGTGAGGTTGATGCGTGCATGTGGTTGCTATATGCAACTTCTTTTGCGGTGTCAAGCCAGGTGGGTGGGCGGCGCTGCGGAATGCCTTTGCGGAGCTGTCCATTGCTCTTGCCCTTTCCGCACGGGGTCAAGCGTTGGCAAGACGGCATGAACGGAGAGTGACGCCTGTTTTCCGGGGCGGGCCTGAGCGTTCTCCGCCTCTTGAAAAGACTGGAGGAGTCTTTACAGTGGACCCGGCGCAGGGCGCAAGCGATCCCAAACGGAGGAAGATCATGGCGGAGAAGTCTGGCGGCGACACGTTTTTGCGGCGGCTCAAGTGGACCACGCTGGCGGCATTGGTGCTTATTGCGGCCTGGCAGGGCGCGCCCTATGTGGAGCGTTTGCTTGGCCGCGGCGCGGCGACCCCCCGCGCTGTCACTCCGCGCGGCGATCTGGCCGCCGATGAGAAAAGCACCATCGACCTCTTCGAGGCCTCCAAGGACGCCGTGGTTTTCATTACCACCACCCAGCGGGTGATGGAGTTTTGGAGCCGCGACATCTTCACCATTCCGCGCGGGGCGGGCTCCGGCTTCTTGTGGGACGACAAGGGCCACGTCATCACTAATTATCATGTCATCGCCGGCGCGGCGGAGGCCCGCGTGCGCCTTTCCGACGGCAAGGAGCACACGGCGGCCCTTGTGGGCGCAAGCCCCCTGCACGATCTCGCCGTGCTGCGCATCGATACGGACATGACCCGCGCGCCCCTGCCCTTGGGCACCTCGGCCGATCTTAAGGTGGGGCAAAAGGTGTACGCCATCGGCAATCCCTTTGGCCTGGAC
>DIVX01000046.1:0-6541 GCA_002422505.1 Desulfovibrio sp. UBA6121 | reverse complement strand
TCAACCCCGGCAATTCCGGCGGCCCCCTGCTCGATTCCGCCGGGCGGCTCATCGGCGTGAACACGGCCATCTACAGCCCTTCCGGGGCCTCGGCCGGGGTGGGCTTCGCCGTGCCGGTGGACACGGTGAACCGCGTGGTGCCGCAGCTTATTTCCCAGGGGCGCTACCTGCGCCCGGCCCTTGGCGTGGAGGTGGACCAGCGCGTGAACGAGCACGCCGCGCAGCAGCTGGGCCTCAAGGGCGTGCTGGTGCTGCGCGTGCGGCCCGGCTCCGGCGCGCAGGCGGCCGGGCTGGAGGGCGCGCGCCTGGCTCAGGACGGCTCCTTCATCCCCGGCGACATCATCACCCAGGTGGAGGGCAAGGGCGTGGACAGCGTGCCTGCGCTGCTTTCGCGCCTGGACGACTTTCGCCCCGGCGACAAGGTGCGTCTGACCATTACGCGCGGCGGCAAGGAAGAGGAGCGCACCGTGATGCTGCAAACGGAAGGGGCCACGGCCCAGTAAGGCCGAAGCCTGGCGCTGCTTCCGGGCGCGCCGCAGGGCGGCTCGGAAAAAACGGCGGCCTAACTGCGGGGGGGAATGGTCGCCAGGGCGGCGGCCAGTTCCGCATTCTGCACGGGCTTGCCCACGTATTTGTCCATGCCCGCCTTGAGGAAGCGTTCGCGGTCGCCCGGCAGGGCGTAGGCCGTTACGGCGATGACCGTGACGCCCGCGCGTTCCGGGTCCTCCAGGGCGCGTATGGCGGCGGTGGCCTCCACTCCGTCCATCTCCGGCATCTGCACATCCATGAGCACGCAGTCGTAGCGCTTGTTGCGCACGGCCTCCACGGCCTCGCGCCCGTTGGCCACGCTGTCCACCTTGTGACCCAGCTTGCGCAGCAAAAGCACCGTGGCCATTTGGCTGATTGGCTCGTCCTCGGCCACGAGGATGTCAAGGGGGCCGCCGGTGGCCGTGTTTTCCTCCCTGGCCCCGTGCTGCTCCTTGACCAGTTGCGGCGCGGCATCCAGCTGCAACTGCAGGGCGATGGTGGTGCCGACGCTGACCTCGCTGTCCACCAGGATGCTGCCGCCCATGATGTCCACGATGCGCTTGACGATGGCCAGGCCCAGGCCCGCGCCTTCGAACTTGCGCACGTAGGAGGCGTCCACCTGGGTGAAGCGCCGGAACACGTGCTCTATCTTGTCGTTTGGTATGCCGATGCCCGTATCGCTGACCATGATGTACAGGTTGAGCTTGCCCGGCCTGGTTTGGCAGGGCTGCGCCCAGGCTTCCATGTGCACGGAGCCCTGGGGCGTGTACTTCACCGCGTTGCCCGCAAGATTGAACAAAACCTGGTGCAGGCGCGCCTCGTCGCCGCTGATGTACTCGGGCACGCTCTCGTGCACGGAGGCGGTAAGAGCCAGCTTCTTTTCGCGGCAGCTCACCAGAAAAATGCTCAGCACGGACTTGAAGAGATCGCGCAGGTTGAAGGGCTTGCTGGAAAGCGCCGCCCGGCCGAACTCCAGGCGCGAGAAGTCCAGAATGTTGTTCAAAAGCGTCAGCAGCCTGCGCCCGGCCTCGTCGGCCATGGCGGTGTACATTTCCCGTTCCTGCTTGCTTACGCGGCTGCGCAAGAGTTGCAGCATTCCCAGCACGCCATTGAGCGGGGTGCGTATCTCGTGGCTCATGTTGGCCAAAAACTCGTCCTTGGCGATGTTGGCGGCCTCTGCGGCCTCCTTGGCGCGCAACAGTTCGTGCTCGGCCTGCTTGCGGGCGGAGTTGTCCTGCACCACGGAAATATAGTAGTCCGGTTGGCCCGCTTCATCGCGGATGAGGGCCACGTGCAGGCGCACCCAGATCTGCTTGCCGGATTTGCGGATGTAGCGTTTTTCCAGCTCGTAGGACTGAACCCCGCCCGCCAGGGTTTGCTGCATCAATTCCAGGTCGGTGTTCAAGTCGTCCGGGTGGGTGATGTCTTGAAAGCCGAGGCAGCTCAATTCCTGCTGCGTGTAGCCGACGATTTCGCAAAGCTTGCGGTTCACGCGCAGCCAGCGGCCATCAAGCCCGACATGGGCCACGCCCACGGCGGCCTGCTCGAAGGTGGCCTCGAAGCGGCGCTCGCGTTCGCGCAGTTCCGCCCTGTGGCGCTGCCGCTGGGCGAAAAGTCCCTCCACCCGCGCCGAAAGCTCGCCCGCCAGAAAGGGCTTTTCCAGGTAGCTTTGCACCAGGCGCTCCAAAAGCCGCCTGCGCTGGCTCTCGTCGGTCCTGGCGGTAAGCATGATGACCGGAGTGTCGGCCTGGGCATGGTCGCGGCGCATTTCCTCCACCATCTGCTCGCCGCTCATGCGCGGCATCATGATGTCGCAAATGACCAGATCGGGCTGCTCCGAGCGGATGCGCTCCAGGCCTTCCTGCCCATCGGCTGCGGTTAGTATCTGGTAGCTGCCGGAAAGGATGTTGCGCACGTAGTCGCGCATGTCGGCGTTGTCCTCCACCACCAGGATGCGCCCTTTGCCCGGCGCTGCCCCAGGAAGGGCGTCGGGGTGGTTCTCCGGTCGGGAGCGCAGTTCCTCTCCCGCCTGGGTGGCCAGGGTTGTGTCTAGCGCGGAGGGCTTGGCGCACACCTGTGCGCCCTGGGGCGCGCGCAGCGGCAGAACCACGGTGAAGAGCGCGCCGCCTTCCGGGTTTTGCCCTACGTTTACGCTGCCGCCGTGCAGCTCCACAAATTCCTTCACTATGGCCAGGCCGAGCCCTGTGCCGCCGTGGGGGCGCTCTGCGCCGCCCTCCACTTGGCGGAAGCGCTCAAAGACCTGCACCCGCATCGCTTCGGGGATGCCGGGTCCGGTGTCGCGCACGCGCAGTTCCGCGTGGTCGCCGCGCTGCTCCATTTCCACGGTTATGGCCCCGCCGGGCGGGGTGAACTTGAAGGCGTTGGCGATGAGGTTGACCAGCACGCGCTGGGTCTTGTCCGCGTCCACCTGGGCCAGAAGCGGCCCAGAGGCGTGTACGGCGTAAGTGATGTTGCGCTCCGCCGCCACGGACTGGAAGTGCGAGGCCGCCACGCGGCACAGCTCGCCCAGGTCGGCTTCGGCGTAGTGCATGCTCATGCGCCCGGCCTCCAGGCGCGAAACGTCCAGCAAATCGGTGACGTGCCTGTAAAGCAGCCTGGCGTTGCGCTCCACCAGCTCCAACTCGCGCCGCTGCTCCTCCCCCAGGCTCTGGTCGGTCAAGCGCCGGGCCACCGGCCCCATGATGAGCGTGAGCGGGGTGCGCAGCTCGTGGCTTACGTTGGCGAAGAACTGGCTCTTCATCTTGTCCAGCTCGCGTGATTGTTCCAGCAGGGTGGTGACGTGCAGGTTGGCCTGGGCCAGCTGGGCGTTGGCCTGGGTTGCGGCGTGCAGGGCTTCCTGCGCCTGGATATTGGCCTTGTGCAGCCTCTCGTGGGACATGGAGAACAGCGCGCCCATGCCGAGGAAGATGAGCACCGAGATGACGCTGACCGGGCTGTCAAGGAAGGCGCCCTTTTGCGGCAGGATGAAGAAGACGCTGACGATGCTTGCGGAAAGCAGGGTTGCAAGCATGCCGCCCTTCAATCCTCCCACGCGGGAGCTGAAGAAAACGGCGGGAAAGAACAGGAACCAGACGTAAGGCTTGATGGCGTCCCAGAAAATCCACTGTACTGCGAAGGCCACAAGGGGGATGCACAGGGCGGCGATGAGGCGTGCCAGGTTGTTTGTGTGCAGCTCGCGCATGTTTTGGGCCCCGGATAGAGTGTTGCCTCAACGCTGTGAACCCGCAACCGGACAACCGATGAAGACGTTATTTTTGACCGTATCTCCGATGTGCGGTTGGGTCAATGGGGGAGGGCGAAAATGAACGGTCATTTCTGTAGGGCGGCGTATTCAGGCGGCGGCCTGGCGCACGCAAACAAGCCTCCGGACTGCGCTTGCGATCCGGAGGCTTGTTTACGCCGTGGGGGCGATTTGGGCGCTTCTGCCCTCAGTCCTCGGTGTCCAGGTCGATGAGCCCCAGGCGGGCGGCGTAGCGCACCAGGGCCACCGGGCTCTTGATGTCCAGCTTGGCCAGAATGTTGGTGCGGTGGTTCTCCACGGTCTTGCGCGAAATGAACAGCCGCTCTGCGATGACCGCCGGGGCCAGTCCCTCGGCCAGCAGGCGCAGCACCTGCTGCTCCCGGCGCGAGAGCTTGCCATAGGCCGCGTCGGCCATGCGCGTCTCCTCGCTGGGGCGCGAGAGCAGCTCCGTCACCACGCGCGGGGAAAGCGAGCCGTCCAGGTACTGCCTGCCCGCCATCACGGCGTCCAGGGCCTGCAACAGCTGCTCCCGGCTGGACTCTTTGGCCAGGTAGGCCGAAACCCCGGCCTGGAACGCGGTGGCGATGAAATCCACCTTGGAGTGCATGCTGAGCATGACCACCTTGGCCTGCGGCGTTTGCGACAAAATGTCCCGCGCAAGGTCGATGCCGTTGCCATCCGGCAGGGAAATGTCCACGATGATGAGATCGGGCTTGAGGCTGCGGGCCAGGGCCAGCCCTTCCGCGCAGGTTCCGGCCTCCCCGGCTATTTCGTAGTTGGAGCCCGTGCGCACGATGGTTTTGAGGCCGTCGCGGAACATGGGGTGGTCGTCGATGATCAGCAGCTTGTATTTAGACGCCATTGTCGCGGTTCTCCACTGGTATTTCTATGTGTACGAGCATGCCCCGGCCCGGCTTGGAGCGCAGGGTCAGGGTTCCGCCCAGGAGCCGGGCGCGTTCGCGCATGCCCCACAGGCCCATGCGCCGGGCCTCGCGTATTTCTTCCTGCCGCTTTTCCAGGTCCACGCCCTGGCCGTTGTCCTCTATGCGCACAATGACGCTGGGGTGCGAGAGGATGATGCGCACCGTGGCCTGCGTGGCCTTGGCGTGCTTGCGCACGTTGGTCAGGGCTTCCTGAGTCATGCGGTAAATGTTGATCTGCGTTTCGAAGCCCAGGCGCAGGCCCTCCATGCCGTCGGCGTAAAATTCCACGCCAAGGCCGGTGCGCTTGGCAAAATCCGCGCAGTAGCGCGAAAGCGTGCGCACCAGGCCCAGGTCTTCCAGCCCCGGCGGCAGCAGGTCGTAGGCCAGGTCGCGCGTGGCGGTTATGGCCCCGGAAAGACGCTCTGCCAGGGCGGCGAGCTGCCTGGGCAGCTCCTGTGGGCTGGGCGCGGGCGGGTCCAGCAGGCCGCCCAGGTCCATCTTGAGGGTGGCCAGGTCTTGGGCCAGGTGGTCGTGCAGCTCTGTGGCGATGCGCAGGCGTTCGGTCTCCTGGGCCCGTATCAGCTCGCGCGAGAGCACGAGCATCTGGGCCTCGGTGCGGGCGGCCAGGACCAGGCGGCCCAGCTTGTCGGCCACGGCGTCCAGCAGGTTGCGTTCCTCCTGCAAAAAGGGGCCTTCGTCGGCCAGCGGGCGGGGCTCCAGGTAGCGCACCTCCATGTCCCCCACGCGTTCGCCCTGTATCTCGATGGGACTTGTTTGGCCCCAGGCGCTGGGCCGGTAGTTGCGCGTGCTTAAGTCCAGGCCGCCTTCCGGTTCGTTCAGGCGAATGCGCGCGCAGGTTATTTCCGGGTACTGCCACGACTGGCAGACCAGCTCGGCCACTTGGCGCAGCAGGTGCTCCATGGGCAGTTCGCGGTTCTGGGAAAGCCGGGAGATGCCGTACAGGCAGTCCAACTCCTTCACGCGCTCGCGCAGGGCGCGCAGCACGCGCACGTGCTCGCCCGCCAGGGCCTCGGCGCGGGTCTGGCTTTCGCGCAGGCGCGCTAGCTCCTCCACGAGCTGGGCCTTGGTCTTGCGCATGTTTTGCATGGGTGTGCCTGGCGCTGTGGCCGGTTGCGGGAAACTGCCGTTTGGTAGCACGCCCCGGTGGCCGCGCCAAGCCCGCAAGAAGGGGCTCCCCTGCGCCGTGCGGCGGGTGGGGGAGCCCCCGTTGCGGGCGCTTACGCCTCCAGGATCTTCCTGGCGGTCTCGTCCTGCACGTCGGTTATGAAGCCGATGCCGGTTTCACGCGCGGTTTCGCGGTTGGCGGCGGCGATGTCGTTGCGGCACAGCTCGGCGAGCTTGAAGCGCCGCGCCCCGGCCAGCAACTGCTGCAACCCGGCGGAGAGCTTGTCGGCCAGGGTGCAGAAGGCGATGGCTCCGTAAGGGATGTTCTTCATCTCCTTGGCGCCCACGCGCTTTTTCACGTCCTCGTAGCAGGCGAAGATCTGCTCCGGGGAGTTGCCCAGCTCGGCCACGGTCTTGGGCAGGGCGTCCCAGTTGCCGTGCACGGCGGCCCGGCGCTCCGGGTGCAGCGCGCCTTCGATGTTCGCGCCCAGGAAGCCGGGAATCATGATCGCCCGGCCCATGCAGATGAGTTTGACGAAGGGCGCGCCCAGGGCCATGGCCTTGAACACGTGGTCCTCCCGGGCAAAGCCGCCCGCAAAGGACATGTCGACCACCTTTTGGCCGCGTGCGGCCAGCAGGGCTGCGTATTCGCGCGCCTTGGCGTGCAGCAGGATGCTCGGCACGCCCCAGGTCTCCATCATGT
>DIVX01000092.1:194-28932 GCA_002422505.1 Desulfovibrio sp. UBA6121 | reverse complement strand
CTTCCTGGGCTACCCGGTGCTCATGGCGGCGGATATCATCCTCTACCGCTCCACCGCCGTGCCCGTGGGCCAAGACCAACTGCCCCACCTGGAGCTGACGCGCGAAATCGCCCGGCGCTTCAACTTTCTGAACTGCCCGGAGAACGCGCCCTTCTTCCCGGAGCCCAAGGCCCTTTTGACCGAGGAAGCCAAGCTCCCGGGGCTTGATGGCCGCAAGATGAGCAAGAGCTACGGCAACTCCATCGCCCTTGGCGAGCCCCTGGAAGACATCGCCCCGAAGATCAAAACCATGCTGACGGACAAGAACCGCCTGCGCAGAAGCGACCCCGGCGACCCGGAGGTGTGCAACCTGTACCCCTATCACAAGTTGTTGACCGCGCCCGAGAAATGCGCGGAGATTCGTGAAGGCTGCACCAAGGCCAGTTTCGGCTGCGTGGACTGCAAGAAGGTGCTCATGGAGTCGCTTACGGCGTTTCTGACGCCCATCCATGACCGCCGCCGCGCCCTGGAGGCCGACCCGGACCGCCTGTGGCACATTTTGGAGCAGGGCAACGCCCGCGCCCGCACCCGCGCGGCCGAGAACATGGAAGCCATCCGCAAGGCCCTGAACTTCGATTTCTAGCCCGAAGGACCAGGGCCGGAGCCGGGAGACACACCCCGGTTCCGGCCCTTTTTCCGTTCTGAAACATACGAGGCGAACATGAACGAGAACGTCTGCATTTCCAAGCGCGCCAGCGAAATCACCCCCTTTCTGGTCATGGACATTCTGGAGGCCGCCCACAAGCTGGAGGCGCAAGGCCACGAGGTCATCCACCTGGAGATAGGCGAGCCGGACTTCGACACCCCGGAATGCATCAAGGAGGCCGCGAAAAAGGCCCTGGCCGACGGCGAAACCCATTATACCCACAGCCTGGGCCTGCTCCCCCTGCGCGAGGCCATTTGCGAGGATCTCCACGCGCGCTACGGCGTCGAGATCGACCCCGGCCAGATCATCGTGACCCAGGGCACCTCCCCCGCCATGCTGCTGCTGTTTTCCACCCTGCTGGAGGCCGGGGACCAGGTCATCCTCTCCGACCCGGCTTACGCCTGCTACGACAACTTCATCCGCTTCGCCGGGGCCTGCCCGGTGCGCGTGCCGGTTACGGAGGCCGACAGCTTCCAGTACCGGCCAGAGGCCATAGAGGCCGCCCTGGGCGAAGGAGCCAAGGCCATCCTGCTCAACTCCCCGGCCAACCCCACGGGCACCCTGCTGGGGGCCGACCGCATGGAGGCCATCGCCCGCCTGGCCGACACAAGCGGAGCCTACGTCATCTCCGACGAGATTTACCACGGCCTGGTGTACGAGGGCAAAGAACACAGCGCGCTGGAGTTCGGCAGCCGCACCTTTGTGCTGAACGGCTTTTCCAAGCTCTACGCCATGACCGGCTGGCGGCTGGGCTATCTTGTGGCGCCCAGGGAATTCATCCGGCCCATGCAGAAGCTTTGCCAAAACTTCTTCATCAGCGCCAACTCCGTGGCGCAGCACGCGGGCATCGCCGCGCTCAAAGAATCCGCCCCGGACGTGGCGCGCATGAAGGCCATCTACGACCAGCGCCGCCGCTTCCTGCTGCCCCGGCTCAAAGCCCTGGGCCTGGGCGTGGCCCACGACCCCACCGGCGCATTCTACGTACTGGCCAACGCCTCCAAATGGGCCGAGAAATTCGGCGGCAGCTCTCTCAAGCTGGCGTATGACATCCTGGAAAAATGCCATGTTGGCGTCACTCCTGGCATCGATTTCGGCCAGGGGGCCGAGGGCTTTCTGCGCTTTTCCTACGCAAACTCTCTGGAAAACATCGCCGAGGCCCTACGCAGGCTTGAGAAGTACGCGGCCCTGGCGTAAAAGACCGCTAGTGAGGAGCGGTACAATACCGCTGCAGCGCCATGAAACGAGCCGTGCTTTCGCTTATATGCGCCCTGATACTATCGGCTTTACATCCGGTGGAGATGTGCGCCCAAAACGCTGCGGCCAAAAGCGGCAGCGAGGTCGCCCGCCCCGCCGCCACGCAGCAAAAGGCCAAGGCCGCCCCAAAGGCCAAGGTAAGCGCCAAGACCTCGCGGGCCAAGGCCGCGCAGGAAGCCAAGGCCCTGCTGACCAGAACCGGCCTGACGCGCGAGGAACTCTCCGCGCCCTTCGCCACGGGCGAGGTTTACGGCCCGCCAGCGCCGCCGCAGGCGCAGGACAACGCCACAGGACTGGAATTCGACCCCGCCCCGAAGGCCCGTCCCTTTGCCAAGCAAGAGCAAGATTCGCCCATCAACCTGCGCTTCGGGAGCGACGAAGTGGTGGACCCCATGAACAAGCAGAGCGTGGTCGGCAAGCCCGACCCCGCCGCCGCCACAGAACACATCAAGAACATGGACCTCAAGGGAGCGCTCGAAAAAGTGGGCGGCAAGGCCGAGGTCCAGGTGGACATCCTGAAATTCTAGCCAGCAGGCAGCATCTGTGAACATACGCCTTTTTGACTTCCTCTCCGGCCTGTCCGGCGCGCTCGACCTCATGAGCCCCGAGGTGGTGGGCCACCACAAGCGCGTGGCCTACCTGGCCGCCCGCCTGGCCCAAACCCTGGGCGCCAGCCGTCAGGAACGCACCGAGCTGTTCATGGCCGCCATTTTGCACGATGTGGGCGGCTTCACCCGGCAAAGCCGCCTGGCCGCGCTGTCCTTCGAGGCCGACGGCGCCCTGCACGCCGAACTGGGCTACCGCCTGCTGCGCACCAACCCCCTGCTCGACGACGCCGCCGTCATTGTGCGGCACCACCACACCCCGCATTCCCGCTACGGCGCGCTGAACGAACCCGCCCGCAAGCTCTTTCTGGCCGGGGTGCTGAACCTGGCCGACCGCGTGGATGTACTTTCCCTGCGCAGGCCGGAGTTTTCCCCGTCCGAGGTCATGGCCCACATAAGCCCGCGCGCGCCGCAGCAGTTCGACCCCTTGGCCGTGGAGGCCCTGGGCGTTCTGGCGGCCGACCCGGAGTTCTGGGCCCCGCTGGCCGGAACAGACCCCACCCAGGCCCTTTCCGACGACCCGGACATCTTTGAGGAGCGCGGCTTTTCCCACGGGGAGCTCATGCAGGCGTCCACGGCCTTCTCGCAGATCATCGACTTCCGAAGCCGCTTTACGGCCACGCATTCGCGCGGGGTGGCGGAAACCGCCGTGTGCCTGGCGGAAAAGGCCGGCATGTGCGCCCAGGACCTGAGCGCCATGCGCCTGGCCGGAAACCTGCACGACCTGGGCAAGCTGGCCGTGCCCACGGAAATCATCGACAAACCCGCCCCCCTGACCCAGGAGGAACGCGCGGTGATGAACCGCCACCCGCAACTGGGCGAAAGCATCCTGTCCAGCGTGGCGGGCCTGGAGCAAGTGGCCCAGTGGGCCTCGCAGCACCACGAGAAGCTGGACGGCCAAGGCTACCCCCATGGCCTGACGGGCGACGCCCTGCCCTTGGGCTCGCGCATCATGAGCCTGGCCGATGTGTTCACCGCCCTGCGCGAGGACCGCCCCTACCGCGCCGGGCTGGACAACGTGCAAACCCTGGGCATTCTGGACGAAATGACCGGCCAAGGCGCCCTGGACCCGGAGCTGCTTTCCCTTGCGCGCAAAAACCTGGACGAGCTTGACATCCGCCGGTGCGCGGCCCAGGCCAAGGCCGCCCAGGAATTCCGCCAGTTCTACTCGAATCTGCCCAGCCAGTAGCAGCTCTGCCCCACGCCGGGCCACACGCGCCCCCGTTGCGTCCCCCCGTTGCGTCCCCCCGTTGCGCCCGGGGTTGCCAAGCAGCGCCCAAGTGGCGTACATGTCCGTTTATACCGGTTAATCAAGGACCTGCATGAGCAACTTCGCTGCGGACCTGCACATCCACTCGCGCTTTTCCCGCGCCACCAGCAAAAGCCTCAGCATCAGAAGCCTCGCCGCCTGGGCCGAGGTCAAGGGCATAGGCGTGCTGGGCACGGGCGACTGCACCCACCCCGGCTGGCTGCAGGAGGTGGAGCGCGAACTGGTGGACGACGGCTCCGGCCTGCTCTCCCTGCGCTCCCCCGGCGGGCTTGAGGCCCAGATTCCCGGCCTGCCGCTTACCCTTTCCGGCGGCGCGCGCTTCATGCTCCAGGGCGAAATCAGCTCCATCTACAAACGCGGCGGCAAGGTGCGCAAGGTGCACAATCTGGTGTACCTGCCCAGCCTGGACGCCGCCAAGGCCCTGAACGCCAAGCTGGCCCAGGTGGGCAACCTGGCCTCCGACGGCCGCCCCATCCTGGGGCTGGACAGCCGCAACCTGCTGGAAATGGTGCTCTCGGTCCACCCGCAGGCCTTTCTTGTGCCCGCGCACATCTGGACGCCCTGGTTCTCGCTCTTCGGCTCCATGAGCGGCTTCGACAGCGTGGAGGAATGCTACGCGGACCTGTCGGACCATATTTTCGCCATGGAGACCGGGCTGTCCAGCGATCCCGGCATGAACTGGACCCTTTCCGCCCTGGACCGCTACCGCATGATCTCCAACTCCGACGCGCACTCCGGCGAGAAGCTGGGGCGCGAGGCCAACCTGTTCCGGGGCGAGGCCAGCTTCGGCGGCCTGCGCGCCGCCCTGCGCGCCCACCAGACGGGCGAGGACGCGGAGTGCGAGTTCCTGGGCACGCTGGAGTTCTTCCCGGAGGAAGGCAAATATCACCTGGACGGGCACCGCAAGTGCAACTGGAGCATGGAGCCCGGCGAAACTCTGGCCCACAAGGGTCTGTGCCCGGTGTGCGGCAAGCCCGCCACCCTGGGCGTGCTGCACCGCGTGCTGGCCCTGGCCGACCGCTCCGAACCTGCGCAGCCCCAAGGCCAGCCCGGCTACCACAGCCTCATCCCCCTGCGGGAGGTGCTGGGCGAGGTGCTGGACGTGGGCGCGGGCAGCAAGGCCGTCACCGCCGAATATTTCCGCCTGCTGGAGCGCCTGGGGCCGGAGCTGGGCATCCTGCGCGAGACCCCCCTGCCGGACATCGCCCGCGCCGCGCCCGTGCTGGCCGAGGCCGTGGAGCGCATGCGCGCGGGCAAGGTGCTGCGCAGCGCGGGGTTCGACGGCGAGTACGGCGTCATCACCGTGTTCACGCCGGAGGAGCGCGCCCAGATGCGCCAGGGCCGCATGCTCGCGGGCATGCCCTTGCGCCGGGGCCGCCGCCCGGCCGCCACCCCGTCCGAGCCGGAGACCGAAGCCGAAGGCGACCCCGCACCGGCAGGCCCTGCCGCCAGCACTTCCGCCGCCCCTCCCAGGGGCCTGAATCCGGCCCAGGAGGCCGCCGTCGTGGCCGGGCTCGCCCCGGCGTTTTCCCCCGCTGCTTCCCCCGACGCCCGCGCAGATGCGGCCACAGGCCCAGTGCTGGTGCTGGCCGGGCCGGGCACGGGCAAAACGCACACCCTGCTGGCCCGCGTGCTGCGCCTGCTGGAGGCGGGCGAGCGGCCGGAAGCCCTGGCCATCGTCACCTTCACCCGCCGCGCGGCGGACGAACTGCACGAGCGCCTGACCGCACGCCTCGGGCCGGAGGCGCGCCTGCCCCTGGCCGACACCCTGCACGCCCTGGCCCTGGACCTTTGGACCACGCGCGAGGGCCAGCCCCCGGTGCTGCTCTCAGAGGACGCCGCCCGGCGCATGTTTCTGGAGGCCCTGCGCGCCGCTGGCGGCCAGGAGCTGACCAAGGCCGAGGCCCTGGCCCTGCATCGCCGCCACGCCCTGGCGCGGGAAACGCTGGTCCCCTTGAGCGGCCCGCACGCCGAACGCGCCTGCCAAGCCGCCCTGGCCGTGGCCGAAACCAAGGCCCTGCGCAATCAGGCGGACTTCACAGATCTGCTGGAATACCTGCTGGCCCTGGTGCGCACGCCGGGCTTTGCCGCACCCTTCGCCCACCTGCTGGTGGACGAGGTGCAGGACCTATCCGCCTTGCAACTGGAGGCCGTGCTGGGCCTGGCCGGGAGCCCCGCGCCCGCAAGCGAAGGCGTGGGCGAGGCGGACGACGCCTCCGCTGACGGAGCCAGGGACGGCGCGGAGAAGGACGATACGGCAAACGACGGCCAGCCGCCCAAGCGCGTTCCCGGCGCGGGCTTCTTCGCCATCGGCGATCCCGACCAGAGCATCTACGGCTTCCGGGGCGCGGCGGGCGATGTGCGCGAACGCCTGGCCGCACGCTGGCCCACCTTGCGCGTGGTCAGCCTGGCCGAAAACTACCGCAGCGGCCAGGGCATTCTGGACGCCGCAGCCGCGCTGCTGCCCACGCCTCCCAGGCTGCTGGCCCTGCCGGGGCGCGCGTGGGACATCGAGCTTGTGGAAGCGCCAGACGCCCGGCACGAGGCCCGTCTGGTGGCCGCGCGCATCTCCAAACTCTTGGGTGGCACCAGCCTTACGCTCATGGAGGCCGATGGCGGCGCAGGCCTGGCCCCCGGCGATGTTGCCGTGCTGGTGCGCTTCCGCGGGCTCATCCCGCCGCTCAAGGCCGCCCTGGAGCTGGCCGGGCTGCCCTGCTCCGCGCCGGAAACCGAGGTGTTCTGGGAAGAACCGCGCGTGGCGGCCATTCTGCGCGTGGCCGAGCGGCTCTTCGGCCTGCCCGCGCGCAATGCGGCGGCTGGCGCTGCGGGGGGCAATGCAGACGATTGGGAAGCCCAGGCCGAAGACCAGCACCGGGTGGACGCCGACCTGCCGGAATTTTTGCTGTTGCAGGGCCCGCGCGTGCTGCCCGCCGCCCTGCGCGAAACCCCGCCCTTTGACCGCTTCTTCTGGGACGGCGCGGCCTTCCGCGACCTGTGCCACGCCTTTGACGAACACGGCGGCTGGGTGGGCCTGCTGGACTGGGTGCGCCTGGAAACGGGCTTCGCCAGCATCCGCCAATCGGCGCAAAAGGTGCGTATTTTGACCCTGCACGCGGCCAAGGGTCTGGAATTCGAGGCCGTGTTCCTGCCTGCCCTGGAGCAGGGCGTTCTGCCCTTTGCGCGGGCCGTTGCGGGTTCTGGCGATGCCCCGGACCCGCAGGCCCTGGCCGAGGAGCGCCGCCTGCTCTACGTGGGCATGACGCGGGCCAAGAGCCGCCTGTGCCTTTCTTTTGCCCGCTCGCGCACCTTGTATGGCGCAACCACCGCGCAGGAGCCCTCGCCCTTCCTGGCCGAGCTGCCCGCGCAGCTCTTGCGGCGCACCCTGCTGGCCCAAAAGATCCAGACCCGCCAAACCCACCTTTCCCTGTTCTGAGCCGCGCCCCGTCCAGGCTCATCCTCGCGCCCAAAGGCGCGGCGCAAGCCTGAGCCGTCTGCGGCCCGCTCGCACACCTTGTATGGCGCAACCACCGCATAGGAGCCCTCGCCCTTCCTGGCCGAGCTGCCCGCGCAGCTCTTGCGGCGCACCCTGCTGGCCCAAAAGATCCAGACCCGCCAAACCCACCTGTCCCTGTTCTGAACCACGCCCCGTCCAGGCTCATCCTCGCGCCCAAAGGCGCGGCGCAAGCCTGTGCCGTCTGCGGCCCGCTCGCGGAAGCGCGGCCAGCATTGCGGCAGCAAGCCGCCCTTGGCCCCGCAGAACTTGGCCGGGCAGCAACCCTTTTCACGTGGCGGGACGCAAACGAAGAGCCGCCTCTGCCTTTCCCTTGCGCCAAGGGGATGGAGCAGCGCGGGCGCTATACGAAACCGCCAAGGGGGCAATTGCAGGGAAACGCTGCGCGGCTGGTCTTGCAGGGCGGCGCGAACCTTGCGGAGCATTGCGCCGGGCGGATTTTCAAGCCTCAAGGCAGGGCGCAAGGCCAGAGGCGTCGAGGGGACTTCCGAGGCTTCAGGACTTGTGGGGCAAAGCCGTTCCGTCGCGCAGCAGGCGCGCCTTGAGCACCAGTTCCGGCCGGTACTCGAAGTGCATGAGGTCGAAGGCCGCCCACTTGCCGCCCCAGATGAAGCCCTCGGCCTCGAAGGCTTCCACGATCTGCGGCGGAAAGGCCAGCACTTGGCCGGGCACGCGTTCCGGGTGCGCCTCGGTGAGCCAGTAAGCCAGGTGCGGGTTCAAATCGACGGCCATGCCGAAGGAGTGCGGGCTCAAGCGCTCCGTGTCCGCGATGGCGCGCCAGCAGAGGGTGCCGCCAAAGGGCCGCAGCACGTGCCGCCACTCAGGATGCCGGGCCGATTGCGGCGCAAGGCGCGCCCAGACGCGCTCCAAGGCCGCCGCCGCGCCGTGCCGGGCGTTGAAGGGGGCCGCGTGGCCGTCGAAAGCGACCGGACGGCAGTGGGAGCGCACTTCGTCCTCGCTGTGGCCGTAAAGCGCCTCAAAGAACGCCAGCACCCGGTGGCGGCCAGGGTCCACGCCGGGCTCCGGGTAGGCGCTGCACTTGCTCACCCGGCCCAAGGGGTACACCTGGGCCAGCATGGTGCGGATGTCCGGGGACTGCTCGGCCTCTTCAGGCGTGCGCGCCCGGCCATCGTCATACACAAGGCGCGTGCCGTCCTTCAGCACCAGCTCCAAATGACCGGAGGCCCCGCGTTCCATGCCCGCCACGGCGTCCGGGTAGGCGCTGCGCAGCACGCGCAGGTCCAGGGCGGCCTCGGCGGGCAGGCTCTCTTGCGCCGAAAGCCGGGACGACGACTGCGGGGAAACGGCCCCGGTGCGCCCCGCAAGGCACCACAGAACAAGGGCGGTAAGCGCCAGCAGACGCCACCAATGCCGTTTGCCCGGATGCACGCCGTGCCAGCCAAAGTGTGCAAAAAGGTTCCACATGACACAGAGCCTAGCCCTGCCGGGGCTGCGGGTCAACCGGGCGGGCAAGGCTCGCCTTCCGGCGCGGGCTGAAATTGGCCGCCCTGCGCACGCCCCTTGCTCCCCGGCCCCAGCAGGCTTATCTATGCACCTGCAACGCGCGCCCGGCGGAGTATGACGGCAGGCCGCGCGCGCCCGGACCACCGGCACGCAAATACAACCCGCGCCCAGCGCGCCATGGCGTCGGGACTCGCCCGCAACGCCGCACGCACCCAATGCAAGGAGCACCCATGCGCCGCACCCTCTCCTGGCTTCTCGCCGCCCTGCTGGTCTTTTCCGCCTCAGCCGCGCTGGCGGCCCCCAAAGCCGCCCCGAAAAAAGCGCCCCGGCCCGCCACCGCCCACAAGGTGGATCTCAAGAAGGACGAGGCCCCCTCGAACCACATCGAAGGCGTGAGCTTTTTGCGCCTCAAAAATGGCCTGGGCGTGCTGGTGAAAGAGGACGGCCGCTTTCCCCTGGCGCACATACGCATGCTGGTGCACGCGGGCAGCGCCTATGAAACCCCGGCCCAGGCGGGCATAAGCCATGTGCTGGAGCACATGGTCTTCAAGGGCGCGGGCGACCCCGGCCCGAACCAGATGGGCCCCGGCGAAGCGGCCCGGCGCATCGAGGCCGCAGGCGGCAGCCTGAACGCGGCCACGAGCTTCGACTACACCGTGTACCATGTGGAGCTGCCCGACAGCGCCTGGAAGATGGGCCTGCAAGTGGTGGCCGACATGACCTTCAAGCCCGCGCTGATTCCGGCGGAGCTGGAAAGCGAGAAGGAGGTGGTGCTGGCCGAGCTGAAACGCGGCGAGGACACCCCGGACAACCTGCTCTTCCAGACCTTACAGGGCATGCTCTGGCAGGGCGGCAGCTACGAGTGGCCCATCATCGGCACCCGCGACACCGTGCGCGCCGTGACCAGCGCCTCCATGCGCGAATATATCGCCCCGCTGTACCAGCCGCAGAACATGGTGCTGTGCGTTGTGGGCAAGGTCAAGGCGGCAGAGGTGCAGGCCGAGGCCGAGCGCCTGCTGGGCGGCATAGCCAACACCGGGCGCAGCACCCCGCCGCAGCCTTTTGCCGTGGCCCCGGCCACCGGCGCGCAGCTCAAGGTGGTGCCCGGCATGTGGAACAAGGTGCACCTGGGCCTGGCCTTCCCCGCGCCGGACTTCCGCTCGGCCAAGATGGCCGGGCTGGACATGCTGGCGCAAGTGCTGGGCGGCGACGAAACCTCCCGCCTGTACCGCAAGTTCAAGTACGAAGAGCGCCTGGTGGATACCATCGGCGTTGGCGTGTACAATCTGGAGCGCAGCGGCGTGCTCATGGTCAACGCCGTGCTCGACGCGGACAAGCTGCCCGCGTTCTGGGACGCCCTGGCCAGGGAGCTGGCGGGCTTCGACCCCGCGAGCGTGACCGACGCGGAGCTTTCCCGCGCACGCACCAACATCGAGGCGGGCATGTTCCTGGCGCGGGAGACCATCGGCGGCCTGGCGGGCAAGCTGTTGCACCAGTATGCCTTCGAGGGCGGGCAACAGGGCGAGGCCAACTACCTTGCGGGCATTGCCGCCACGGACCGCGCCCAACTGGCCGCCATGCACCGCGAATTCTTCCGGCCCGAGGCCATGCGCGCCGTCATCCTGGCCCCCAAGGGCGCGGCAATCGCCGAAGCACCGCTTTTGCGCGCCCTGGAACGCCGCTGGCCCGCCGCCAAGGCCGCCAGCGCGGCCAAGGCCCAGGCCACAGGCCAGGGCGTGCGCCAGCTCAGCCTGCCGGGCGGCGGCATTCTTGTGCTGCAGCCGGACGCCACCCTGCCCTACACCGCGCTCTCCCTGGCCTGGCCCGGCGGCGACGGCCTGCTCCAGCCGGGCGAGCAGGGCCTGGGCGCGCTCACGGCCTCGCTGCTTTCGCGCGGCACCAAAACCCGCTCCGCCACGCAGGTGGAGGACTTTCTCTCCGACCGGGCAGCGGCGCTTTCCGCCAGCGCCGGCAGCGAGACCTTCAGCCTGGGCGCGAAGTTTCCCAGCCGCTTCACCCCGGACATGCTCGCCCTGCTGCGCGAGACGTTGACCAGCCCCGCCCTGGCCGAGGCCGAACTGGCCCGCGCCAAAGAGGATCAGCTGAACGCCATCAAACGCGGAGAGGACCAGCCCCTGGGCCTGGCCTTCCGCAAGCTGCCAGGCCTGCTCTTCGAATCCGCCCCGCACGCGTACCTGCGCCTGGGCGACCCCGGACAGGTGGCGGGCTTCACCCGCGCCCAGGCCGCGTCCTACTGGAAGCGGCAGTCGGCCCAGCCCTTTGTGCTCTCGGTGTGCGGCCAGTTCGACGAGGCCGCCCTGACGGCCTTTGCCACCACCCTGGCCAGGGAGCTGACCCCGCAGGGCGTGCGCAAGGCCAGCGCCACGGCCCCGGCCTGGAAGGCCAAGTCCAAGACCGTGCTGCACCTGCCGGAGCGCAACCAGGCGCACCTCTTCGTCATCTTCAAGGCCCCGGGGCGCGCGGACCAGGACATGAGCGCCCGGCTCTCGCTTTTGCGCGCCGCCCTGGCCGGGCAAAGCGGCCTGCTCTTCCGCGACATGCGCGACAAGCAGGGCCTGGGCTACACGGTTACGGCCTTTCTTTCGCAATACCGCGAGGCCGGGTTCATGGCCTTCTACATCGGCTCCGACCCGGACAAGCTGCCCCAGGCCCTGGAGGGCTTCCGCAAGGCCTCGACCGAGCTGGCGGCCACGCCGCTGCCCCAAGAGGAACTGACGCGCGCCAAGAACATCCTGGCGGGCGACTACTACCAGGACCGGCAGGGGCTCATGGCGCGCAGCCGCGAGGCCGCCGGGGCGCTGGTGCAGGGGCTGGACCGCGAGGCCGAGCGCAAGCTGGTGGAGGCCGCCCAGGCCCTGAGCGCGGAGGACGTGCGCCAGGCCGCAGCCGCCGTGCTCAAGTGGGACGAGGCTTACGTGCTGGAGGTTGCGCCGTAGAGCGCGCAGCAAGCCTGCCGGGCCGCGTTCTACGCAACAGCGCCCCTACGCCTTGCCTGCCAGGGGCGGGATGCGCTACAAGCCCCGGTGGAGCTGCCGGTTGGATACTGTGGGCGGGCATCGCAGGCGGGCACAGCAGGGCCTGAAGTGTCGGGCGTGCTCTGCCAGGCATGCTCTGCCAGGTCTGCTCTGCCAGGCATGCTCTGCCAGGCATGCTTTGCCAGGCGTGACGGACCGAGAGAAGCCCACCCGGCACAAGCCGCCCGGCGGGCAGGGCGCGCAAGCACCAACACAATCCGCACGCGCGGACGAGCGAGAGACGGCCTGCAAGCTATCGGCAAGCTATCGACAGGCGCGCAAGCACAGGCCACAGGGAATCGACACGAACCCGGCGCGCAATCGGCGCGCAATCGGCGCACCCCGGCCAGGACGAAAAAAGGAGCACGCATGGCCATATTCAAGGGCACCAAGACCAAGCCCGTGGAGGAGGACGCCAAGTCCGACCCGCGCCTGGGCCACGCCAAAGACGTCTACATGGGCGGGCGCTTCAAGATCGTCACCCTGGACGCAATCCCCGCGCGCGAGGTGCTGGGCACCTTCGGGCTCATCGTCTGCCGCAGCTACAACTTCGACAACGCCTTCTACGGCCTCATCGCCCAGGCCCTTGAGGTCAACGCCGACGCCATACTGGGCTACCGCGAAAGCGTGGCCTTCCACCCGGAGGGCGACCGCTACTACTCCTGCTACGGCACCGCCGTGCGCCTGAAGCCGGTGAAGTAGCGCGCCAAGACATCGCACCACACGGCCCGGAATGCCCAAGCGGATTCCGGGCCTTTTTTGCGCGCCCGAACGGCCATGGCCGGGCAGCCTGCTGGACTTTTCCGCCCGGGCCGTGCAAAGCTGCGCCATGCTTGAGATAGCCGTATTCCTTTGCGGGGCCGTGGTCATGGTGCTGGAGCTGGCGGGCTCGCGCGTGCTGGCGCCCTTTCTGGGCACCTCCATCATCGTCTGGACGAGCCTCATCGGCGTGGTGCTGGGCAGCCTGAGCCTGGGCTACTGGTGGGGCGGCCGCCTGGCCGACAAACGCCCGGACCCCAGGCTGCTCTCGCGCATCATCCTGCTGGCCGCCGTGGCCACCCTGCTCATAGCCGGGCTCAAGGGCGCGCTGCTGGCCTTTCTGCAAAACAGGGCCGGTCTCAGCGCCGCCACCCTGGCGGCAACGGCGGCGCTCTTCGCCCCCGTATCCGTGCTGCTGGGCATGGTTTCGCCCTTTGCCGTGCGCCTGCGCATGAACGACGCCGCGCATTCCGGCCGCACCGCAGGCAACCTGTACGCCCTGTCCACCGTGGGCAGCATCGCGGGCACCTTCGGCGCGGGCTTCTGGCTCACGGCGGCGGTCGGCACCACCAATCTGGTGCTGTGCATGGCCGGGGTGCTCCTCGCGGCCTCCTTTTGCGTCCACGCGGGCGATCTGCGCGCCAAACTTGCCGCTGCGGCGCTGGCGGCCCTGGCCGCCCTCGGCCTCAACCTGCACGATGCCGACCTGCGCTCGGCCAGCATCTACGACCTGGACACGCCCTACCAGCGCGTGCTGGTGTATACCGGGCGCAGCACCGGCACGGGCAGGCTGCTGCGCATGCTCTCCACCGGACCGGAGGGCAGCCAGTCCGCCATGGACCTTGCCGACCCCACGCGCCTGGCCCTGCCCTACACGCACTACTACCGCCTGGCCGGGCACTTCCGGCCCGACGTGCAGCACATGCTGATGCTCGGCGGCGGCGGCTATTCCTTCCCCAAATACGCACTGAGCCACCCGGAGGAATTCGGCGGCGCGCCGCGCATGGACGTGGTGGAAATCGACCCCGGCATGACGGACATCGCCCGCGAATACTTCGGCCTTGCGGACCTGCCGGGCCTTGCCCTGCGCCACGACGACGCCAGGCGCTTCCTGAACGGGCGCGCCGCTGCGGGCGGCTATCAGGTGGCGCTGGTGGATGTGTTCACCAGCCACCTTTCCGTGCCCTTCCACTTGGCCACGCGGGAAACCGCCCAGGCCCTTTTCCGCGCCCTGGACGCCGAGGGCGTGGTGCTGGTGAACTGCATCAGCGCGGCGGAAGGCCCCAAAAGCCGCTTCTACCGCGCGCTTTTGGCCACCTACCGCAGCGTGTTTCCGCGTGTGGAAAGCTTTTTGCTGGAGCCGGACGACCCCACCTCGCCCCAGAACATCATCCTGGCGGCGTTCAAGTCCTCTGCGCCGCCGCTGCTTGAAAGCGCGAACCCGGACCACGCGGCCCTGCTGGCCCAGCGCTACCTGCCGCCTGCGGCCCTGCCCACGGACCCGCCCGTGCTCACCGACGACTTCGCGCCGGTGGACCACTATCTGCTGGATCTGTAGCCCCATACGATAGACGCAAAAAAGGCCGCCCTTGGGCCAAGACGTTTTCCTTAAATGTTAAAGGAAACGGCTAAAATTAATCATAACCACATGATTTCCACAGTAATCAGGTGGTTGCTCTTATGGGTTAAATATTTCCCGAGTTGCTAGTTCAGCCCCAATAATCAAGGGAAATGAACGCCTAGCACCATCAAGCGCGTTCGAAATTCGTCTTGGGTCATTGATTTTCGTTCCATTTTGCCACTGAAGGCTCCGGCCTTGCATACGGCATACATTGTGGCAAAGCCTTTTCGGTCGTGAATATCCAGTAGCTTTTCTGCGTTGGTATAAGCAACACCGTCAACCAAATACAATCGACTCAACTCAATCTCTTTCTGTGTAAAAGCAACCACATGCCCTTTTTTTTGCATGTAATACTCACCTGGCGAGACCTTTAGCCCACAGTAAAGTTCTTCCTGGTTAAAATGAACTTTTGAACCGATACATTTAACAAAATCATCAAAAACCATAGAACCTTTAGCTTTCGCATCTTTGAACCCCATATCCCTGCACGCCTTCATGCTAACATATCCATTCTTACCGAAAATTCCGCATGCGGTTTCTGCTGCGATGTAAGATATCCCGTCTACCACATAGAATTTCGCCATTTGCAGTTTAGTATTCTGCATAGAAGTATTCCTCCTTTCCTGTTGTTTGCAGTAAACATACCACTATGCCACCACACGTCAAGATATTAGTATATTTAACATTATCAAAACAACATTTCGTCATTATAAAAGACTGTTCTTTGATGCACCACAAAACAATAGCCCCGGACAAAATCCAGGGCTATTGTTTCAACATTTATAGAAAACGTTTTGCCCGAGGGCGGCCTTTGCTGTGCCTGCGCCCTCCGCAGCCCTTATGAGCCTGGGTGCACCCCGGCGTCGGCGAAGGAGGCCATGTCGTTGTAGATGGCGGCGGCGGAGCGCAGCAGGAACATGGCCACCGCAGCGCCCGTGCCCTCGCCCAGGCGCAGGCCCAAGTCGAGCAGGGGCTTCTTGCCCATGGCCTGCACGGCCAGCTTGTGGCCCGGCTCCGCAGAGGCGTGGGAAAGCACCACATAGTCCGCCGTGGCCGGACAGAGCTTCCAGGCCGCCACGCAGGCGGCGGTGGAGATGAAGCCGTCCACGCAGACCAGCTGGCGGTTTTTCGCCCCGCCCAGAATCAGCCCGGCCAGGCAGGCGATTTCCAACCCGCCCAAGGCGGCCAGAATCTCCAAGGCATCGCCGGACTGCACCACGGCGGCGTTGGCCAGCAGCCCCTTCTCGATCACGGCGATCTTGCGGCTCACGCCTGCGCCGTCCAGCCCGGTGCCGGGGCCGGTCATGGCCTGCGGGGGCAGCCCCAGGTAGGCGCAATAGAGCGCGGTGGAAGGCGTGGTGTTGCCAATGCCCATGTCGCCGGTGCCCAGCACGCGCACGCCCGCATCCCTGGCGCGGTCGGCCAGGTCCACACCCAGCAGCAGGGCCCGCAAACACTCATCGCGCGTCATGGCCGGGCCCTTGGCCAAATTGGCCGTGCCCTGCGCCACCTTGCCCCGGATGAGCTGCGGGTGCGCGTCGAAGTCCGGCCCCAGGCAGCCCGCATCCACCACGAAGAGCTCGGCCCCGGCGGTTTTGGCCAGCACGTTGATGCCCGCGCCGCCGTTCAGGAAATTCAGCACCATCTGCCGCGAAACCTCCTGCGGGAACAGGCTCACGCCCTCCTCCACCACGCCGTGGTCGCCGGCCACGGTATACACGCGGGCCGGGTCGGCCTTGGGGGCCTGCCCGCCCTGCACCAGCACCAGCTGCAGGGCCAGCTCCTCCAGGCGGCCAAGGCTGCCGCGCGGCTTGGTGAGGTTGTCCAGGTGGGCCTGGGCGGCCTGGGCCAGGGATTGGTCCACCGGAACAATGGCGGAAAGGACTGCATCGAATTTGGCGCGCATGGGAGCTCCTTGAGCATGTTTCGTTGTGCCTGGGCGGGTGGGCAAAAAAAAACCCGGCGGACGCAAGCGCGCCAGCCGGAACCCTTTGCCATCACGTTCCCCAAGATGCTCCGCTGCGGACAGGTCTTCCGGCTTCCAGATCAGCCCGTGGAGGACGGCCTTCCCACGGGGTTTCCCCCGCAGTGGCTGGGCCTGTTCGCCCGTGTCCTCCCCAGTCCCCGGTTACGGCGATGGGATCGCCACGGAATCGCACCGTGTTCCGGGATGTCCGCCCGGTTGCAGGAAACTAGCCCAAGCCGCCGCGCTTTTCAAGGGGGCGCTACGCAAGAGCTCTTTGCCGCGTTGCCAAACGGCACGGCGATTGCTAGCCTGAAGGCGTGACCCAGCGTCTTGCCATTCTGCACGCCAACTGCCAGGGAGACCCCCTGGCCCGCGCCCTGCTCGCCAGCCCGGACTTCCGCCGGGCATACGCGCCCAGGGTGTACCTCAACTACGCCCGGCAGCCCATTCCCCAGGCTGATTTGGACGCCTGCGGCCTGTTCTTGTACCAGCACCTGGGCGCGCCCTGGGGCGAGTTGGCCTCTGATGCGCTGCTTGAGCGCCTGCCGCCGGGCTGCCCCAGCCTGTGCATTCCCAACATGTTCTTTCGCGGGCCCTGGCCGCTGTGGTCCGGCGCGCCGGGCTTCGACTACCGCGACGTATTTTTGGACCGGCTGCTGGAGCTTGGCCTGCCCGCGCCGGAGATTCTGCACCTGTACCTGCGCATGCCCCTGGCCGCCAAGTACGACCTCGCCGCCCTGCTGGACGAGACCATCGCCCTGGAACGCCAGCGCCAGACCCGCACCCCGGTGCCCTACCTGGACTTCGTGCTGGAGCACTTCCGCCAGCGGCCGCTTTTTCTCACCGTGAACCACCCCACGGCGGAACTCATCGGGCATGCGGCCTGCGGCATTCTGCGCGAACTGGGCCTGGCCCAGCCGGAAGCCTGCGCCCTGGCCGGGCTGGCCAGCGGCTACGAGGACTTTTTTTTGCCCATCCACCCGCAAGCGGCCGCGTTCTACGGCCTGGCCTACGGCGGGCCCGGCGCGCGCTACTCCACCTATGGCCGGGAGCGCAGCGTTGCCGAATATGCCGCCGCCTATGTGGCCTGCCGCCAGGCGGGCGTGAACGATTTCATCGGCTTTTTGCAGGCGGCATAGGAGCTTGGCGCAGGAATGAACACGCAGGAACGCACCATCGCCTGGGTCGGCGGCGACTTCTTCATGGGCCACATGCAGGCCCAGGGCTTCCGCACCGTGCGTCTTCCGCTCACCAAACCGCAGGCCTTAAGCTACGACGAAATCGTCCGGCACTGCGGCTGCGAGCCCGACGCCGTGGTCTATACCGACCGCAGCCTGCCGCCGCCACTGCTCGGCGTGGAGCGCTTCCCCTGCCTTACGGCCTTTTACTGCATCGATTCGCACATCCACAGCTGGTACCCGCTCTACGCCGGGGCCTTCGACCTCTGCGCCGTGAGCCTGCGCGACCACGTGGCGGCCTTCGCCCGCGAGCTTTCGCCCAGCCGCGTGCTCTGGCTGCCGCCCGGGGCCTCGGAATACTACCAGCCGAGCCAGGTCCAAAAGGACTTCGACCTGCTGTTTGTGGGCACGGTGGACCCGGAAACCACCCCGCAGCGCTGCGACTTCCTCAAACGCCTGGGGGCTCTCGTGCCGGGGCTTGCGGTGCGCCGGGGCGACTTCTCCAAGCTGCTGCCCAGGGCCAAGGTGGTGCTGAACATCGCCGAACGCGGGGACCTGAATTTCCGGGTGTTCGAGGCTTTGGCCTGCGGCAGCTGCCTGCTGACCCCCGGCCTGGCCCACGGGCAGGACGAGCTTTTCGAAGCCGGGCGGCATCTGGCCACCTACGAGGCCGACAACGAGGCCGACTGCGCCGCCCAGGCCCGCGCCCTCCTGGCGGACGACGCCCGGCGCGAGGCCCTGGCCCGCGAAGGCCTGGCCCTTGTGGACGCCGCGCACCGCACCGAGCACCGCGCCGCCGCCCTGGCCGGGCTGCTGCGCCAAGGCTTTGACGACCAGTTGGCCCGGCAGCGCCTGGCCGCGCCAAACGCGGCGCGCAGCGCCTCTTTGCGCCTGCTGTGGCTGCACTGGGCAGAGCACTGCGGCGACGCGGCTTTGGCGGCGCGCTACCTTGCCGAGGCCCGGCGCCTGGGCAAGCGAGAGACCCGGCCATGAGCCCGCGCGCCCGCTTTTCCACCCGCGCGCTGCTGGCGGCCCTGTGCTGCTGCCTGTGCTGCGGCATGGCGGCCTGCTCCGCGCAGGATGCCGTGAACATCGCCCGCGTGGCCAGCGGCGACACAAGCGCAGCAATAGGCATGGCGCGCAGCAAGGCCATCCGCTACGCTTCCAACCCCAGCGCCATTGAGGCCGACTACAAGCGCTTCAAGAGCCTGCTGGGCACCTTCCGCAAGGCAGTAAGCGGCAACTGGGGCAAGGGCGACGCCCGCGAAGCCCAGCCCAAGCAATACGTGAAGTACACCCAAAATTACCTGTCGCGCGCCAGCGTGGATTTCGAGGCCGGGCAGATCACCGTGGAGACCCTGGACCAGGACGCGCCCATGAAGAGCCTGCGCGAGGCCATCGTCACCACGCTGCTGACGCCCTACGACCCGCGCGCGGTGGACATGTACTCCAGCGGCCCGGTGCAGCTCGGCGCCACGCCCTTCTTGCTGGGCGAGGTCACGGACCGGCGCGGGCAGAACATCCGCACCGAGGCGCAGGCCGAGGCCTTTGCACGGCAGCTGCTGGAGCAGGGCCCGCAGGAGCGCCCGGCAGCCGTTGCGGGCAAGACCGTGCGCTACGTGGTCATCTCCATGGTGGGCAACCACATGCAGGTGCGCGCCGTGAAGTTCAAGCCCCTGGTGGAGGCCGCGGCCAACCGCTTCGGGCTTACGCGCACGCTCCTCTACGCCATCATCCGCGTGGAGAGCGATTTCAACCCCTACGCCATCAACACCGTGCCCGCCGTGGGGCTGATGCAGGTGGTGCCGCAGACCGCCGGGGCGGACGTGCAGGAGTTCCTCACCAAGCGCCGCAGCGAGCCCAGCAAAGCCTTCCTTTTCGAGCCGGACAACAACATCACCTACGGCGCGGCCTACCTGCACCTGCTGTACACGCGGCACCTGCCCGCCGTGGCCAACCCGGTGAGCCGCGAGTACTGCGTCATCGCCTCGTACAACGGGGGCTCCGGCGCGCTGCTCAAGACCTTTGACGCCAACCGCGCCCGGGCCTTGGCCGTCATCAACAGCCAGCCGCCCACGGCGGTCTACGACACCATCACCAGAAAACACCGCGCCGAAGAGACGCGCCGCTACCTGGAAAAGGTGCTGGCCGCGAAGAAGGAATTCACGGGGCTGTAGGGACCGGGGGTGCGGCGGGGCAAGGGAAGTCTCAAAACATGGGACCTGCCCGGCAAGAGCCTGTGACCAAGCGGCAGCGGAGGGCAAGAGTCCTGCAAACCAAGGCGCACACAAGGCCCGGCAGGTTGCGCAGGGCACGGCCGCCTGGGGCGTGCAGCGCTGCAAGCCGCCGCCACGCGGAATCCCGCAGTCTGGAAGTCGCGCTGACTAGAAATCCACGAAGGTGCAGACCGGAGCGCGGCCCTCGGCCACGTCCAAGAGGGCCAGGGAGCCCTCGGCGAAGCTGCCGGGGTTCAGCAGCCACGAGCCCTTGTGCTGGACCCAGTGGCGGCGGTGCGTATGCCCGAAGCACACGAGGTCGTGCCCGGGGAAGGTTTCGGCCACGCGCTGCCACACCGTGCCGCGTTCGCCCCAGCCGTGGGCCATGCCCACGCTAAGCGCGCCGCCGCCGGGCAGGTCTATGGTCCGGCTCAAGGTCAGGGGCAGGTCGTGGTCCAGCATGAAGTGGTCGCAGTTGCCGCGCACGCACAAAAAACGCGGGTGCCGTGACAGGTAGTGATACAAAGACGCGCCCGTCATGTCGCCGCAGTGCAGCAAGACATCGACGGGCGCGAGATATTCTTCATACAGTGCGCTAATGCGCTCGTCCGGACCGTTTGAATGCGAATCGGAAATGACGGCCAGACGCATGGGAATCGTTTTCTTCGCCGGGGCCGTTTTCGGCCTAATCGTTCATCTTCTTGAAGCGCAGGCGCAGGTAGGCGTCGCGCACGGCCACATAGGGGTCCACGCTGGCATCCTTCAAAGCCTCGTAATCGCCAATGCGCATGGAGACTTCGTTGACCTTGTCGTAGGCCTTGGCGCTGGCGGACCAGTACCACGGGTGGATGTAGCTGGTTGGGGTCAGGAAGTAGTCGCCCACGTAGCCCAAGGTGTCGCGCCCGGTGGAGGGGCCGAGGATGGGCCACACCAGGTAGAAGCCGTTGTCCATGCCCCAGTAGCCGAAGGTCAGGCCCAGGTCCTGCTCGGTGGAGGGGATGGGCTTGTAGGTCTTGCTGTCCGAGGTGATGTCGGCGAAGCCGCCCAGGCCGAAGGCCGTGTTGCCGATGAAGCGCGAGGTCTCGACCGCAGCGGCGTCGAACTTGGCCTGCAGCATAAGGCTGGTGAAGCGCACCGGGTACATGAGGTTGTGGAAGAAATTGTGCACCCACAGGCGCGGGCGTTCGGGCACCACATAGCCGTAGCCTTGGGCCACGGGCTTCAAGGCCCAGAAGTAGAGCTTGTCGTTGAAGCCGAACCACATGCGGTTCCAGCCTTCCAGCGGGTCCGAGGTGGAGGCGGCCTCGTCGGCAACGCTCATGTTCGGAGCGCCAACGGTCCTCTTGATGATCTGCCCGTTCTCGTCCCAGATGTCGTCGTCGCCGTAGGCCAAGAGCACCGGCCCGGCGGCTTTCACCTCGGGAGCTGTCTCGGCGGCGAGGCACGCGCCGGAAAGCAGCAGCACCAGTGAAGCCGCTGCAACAACGTGCCGGGCAACGCCCCGGAAATTCAAACCTGCGCGCATGTTCATTCCGTCCCCCTAGCCTTCCTTGCCGACGACATCGTCAACGTTCTTGCCATCATCCAGGGCCTTGATCTTGTCCTTGATGCGCTGCAGAAGCGCCTCCGGCGACTCCTTGGAAAGCACCTTGGAGAACTGGCTGCGGTAGTTCTTCACCAGGCTCACGCCCTCGACCACCACATCATAGACCATCCACTGGTCGCGCTTGATCATGATGTAGTTGATGGGGATGTTCTTGTCCTTCATAACCACCAGGGTATTGATGAAGGCTTGGTTCCCCTCAACCTGTTCCTTGACGTAGGTGACTTTCTCGTTGTTGTACTTCTCAAGCTTCAGGATGTACGTCTTTTGCAACAGCTCCGAAAAGCTGACAACAAAGTCGTCCTGCTGCTTGGGCGTGTACCTGGGCCAGCTTTCGCCCACGGCGCGCTTGGAAAGTTCGCGCCAGTCGAAAAAGCCATCGGCCACGGTGCGCAATTTTTTCTGCCGCTCCACCCGTTTGGCCGGTCCCTTGAGGGCTGGATCGGAGAGAATCGCGATAACTTTGTCGATGCCGCCCTTGAGGCGGACCTGAGGCTCGCCAGCCAGCGCCACGGCAGAGAAGGCGACAACAAGAACCAACGCACCGAAAACACTTGCGATTTTATTCATCACCCCATCCTGCAAAAAAGTGGGCTCCGCGCGTTTCTACACGCCGCCAAACACATATTTACTGATTAACTCTTCCAGGTCAATAGAGGATTCCGTGTCGCGGAGCACGGCGCCGGCCTGGATTGGTTCGCCACCGCCACGGGAAATCTTCACGTACTTATCGCCGATGAGCCCGCTGGTCTTCACCGAGGCGATGGTGTCGTCGGTCAACTGCACATCTTTGTGGATGCGCAGGGTGACGGAGGACATGCCGTTTTGGGAGTCGATGCCGATCTGCTCCACGAAGCCGATGTCCACGCCGTACATCTGCACCGGGGCGTTGACCTTGAGCCCGGTCACGTCGTTGAACTTCGCGGTGATGGCGTAGTCGCTGTCCGAGAACAGGTGCACATTGCCGAGCTTGACGCTCATGTAGGCGATGGCCAGAAAGCCCACCAGCACGAACAGGCCCACCTGCGTTTCCTTGGAGTATTTTTTCATCCTGCACCTCGTTTGGTCTGGCCCCGCGGCACGGGGAAACGGCCCTGACGGCCCTTATTCGCCCTGGTACCCGGCGCAGTCGCGCTTCATCATCTTCGAGTCGAGGGGGGGCATGGTCAGCCGGGGCGTGCTGCGGCTGGCCGCCTGGCGGTCCAGGAAGCGGCGCAGATAGTCGTCCTGCGTGGCCTCCAGCTCCGCAATGGGCCCCTCGAAAAGCACCCGGCCCGACCCCAGCACCAGCACATGGTCGGCAATGGTGCGCATGCTGTCCAGGTCGTGGCTGACCACCACCAGCGTCATGTCGAAACTTTTCTTGAGCTCCAGCAGCAGCTGGTCCAGCTCGGCGGCGGTCACGGGGTCCAGGCCGCTGGTGGGCTCGTCGCAGAACAGCAGCGGCGGGTCCATGACCATGGCCCTGGCGAGGCCCGCGCGCTTGCGCATGCCGCCGGAAAGCTCGTTGGGATAATAGTCGTAGAAATCCGCCAGGCCCACCAGGGCCAGCTTGGCCAGCACGCGCTCGCGGATGGCCGTGTCGGACAGCTTGGTGTGCTCGCGCAGGGGCAGGGCCACGTTGTCGCCCAGCGTCAGCGAGCCCAGGAGCGCGCCGTCCTGAAACAGCACGCCCATGCGCTGGCGCAGGCAGTGCATGCCCCGGCGGTCCAAGGCGGCCAGGTCGTGGCCGTCTATTTCTATGCGCCCGGCAAGCACCGGGTGCAGGCGCAAAATATGTTTAAGCAGCGTGGACTTGCCGCAACCGGAGCCGCCCAGGATGACCGAAATCTTCCCGCCGGGCAGCACCGCGTTGATGTCGCTGACAACGGCGTGCGTGCCGTAGCCGACGGTGAGCCCTTCGAGGCGGATGTCCTGCGTGTTCGCTTGGGTCATTTACGCGCTCCTAGAACAACAGCGAGGTCAGCACATAGTCGGTGAGCAGAATAAGCACGCAGGAGGTGACCACGGCGCTTGTAGTGGCCTGGCTTACGGCCTCGGGTCCCACGGAATCGCGCCGCAGGTGCGTGTAATAGCCCATGTAGCAGCACACGGTGCACACCACGATGCCGAACACCAGGGACTTGATGAACCCGCCGCTGATGTCGCTCATTTTAAGGTACGCGCTGACGCGGTACCAGTATACGCCGGAATTGCCGCCCAAGAGCAGCACGCCGGTGAGATAACCGCCCAGCATGCCCACCAGGTCGAAAAACGCGGTGAGGATGGGGAAGCAGATGATGCTGGCCGCGAGTTTCGGGCTCACCAGGTAGCCCAGGGGGTTGATGTCCATCACCTGCAGGGCGTCCACCTGTTCGGAAATGCGCATCACGCCGATCTCGGCGGTCATGGAGGAGCCCGCCCGGCCTGTAATCATGATGGCCGTGAGCACGGGGCCAAGCTCGCGCACCAGGGAAAGGCTCACCGCCGCGCCCAGGAAGCCGTCGGCCCCGAACTTGGCCAGGGCGTAGTACATCTGCAAGCCTATGACCATGCCCGTGAACAGGCTGATGAGCGTGATGACGGTAATGCTTTTGACGCCGATGAAGTAGATCTGGCGGACGATCTTGGGGAACTGGCCCCAGGCGCGGAAGATGCGGCCGAAGGACTCCAGCAGAAACAGGAACATCGCCCCGGTCTCGCCCAGAGCGCGCAGGGTCGCGTCGCCCAGGCGGGCAATAGGCGAAAGCTGGGTGCGTCGAGCCTCGATCATCGGTGGAACTTCCCCCTTGCCGCTTCCGCTGCGCAGCGAAACCGGCGGACGCTCATCGCCGGGCGGCGAATTACTGTAACGGACCAGCGACGAGTAGCATATGCGCCACTTGCAGGCAAGCCGTACGCCGCCGGGCCTTGCATTTTAAACAAATCCGGGCTGCTGGCCCTGCAACGCTCCCAGCGTTGCGCTACTGGCCGTCCTCATCTTCCGCCGCCTGCAGCGCCTGCGCGGCGTCAACGTCGATTTTCGGCAGGTGCGTGCGGGAGCCGTTCTTGCGCTCCCACCAGGCCTGGTCCGGTCCCAAGAACCACCAGTCGGTGTGATCAGTCTCCAGCACGGCGCGCGCCAGTTCCTGCCCTTCCGGCGTGCGCAGGCGCTCCTTGGCTGCTGCCAGCCACTTGTCCGCGTATGCGTTGCCCAGGTCGGACTGCTCCTTCAAATTCAGCATCAGGTCCAGCTGGTCCGCGTCCTGGGCCAGCTTGGCTTCCGGGCTGGCCGTCTCCTCCAGCTCCTCCCACATGGGCATAAGATCGCCCGCCAGGCCCGTGCCCGAAAGCGCATCCGCCAAGGCCTGGGTGCGCGAACTGGTGTTGTAGATGCGGTTCACGTAGTTGAAGTCCCCGGTGCGGGCCTCGTGCAGGTCGTGGAACAGGCAGAGCATGGCCGTGCGCTCCTTGTTCGCGCCGGCCATTTGCGCCAGCACAAAACCGATGACCGCCGTGCGGAAGGAGTGCTCGGCCACATTTTCCTGTCCGGTGCCCAGGAACTGGTAGCCGCTGCGCGGCGTTTTGCGCAGCATGCCGCATTCGTTCAGAAAGTCGACGAGGCGGGTGATGCGGGAGCGGGAATTGAGTCGTGACATGGTCGGTGTGCCTCCGGCGGCCAGGAAGGGGCGCCGCCCCTTCCTGGACCATCCCCGCCAGGAGGATTTCATCCCCCTGGACCCCGATTGGGGGTGGTGGAAACGGTGTGTACGGGAAAAAGATACCGCGAAATCAACGCGCAACGCCAGGAAGCAAGGCTGCGGGCGCTTTGGGAGACCGGTCCCTATGTCCGGTAGTCCGCGTTGATCTCGACGTAGCGCTTGGTGAGGTCGGAAGCGAGCAAGGTGAACGCGCCACGGCCAGCGCCCAGATCAAGCTCGATCGCCACGTCCTGATGGCGCATGCACGGGGCCAGCAGGGCGTCCAAGTCCTCCGGCGAAGGCTGGCCGTTCTGGAACACCAAGATGCCGCCAATCTTGAGCACCACGGCCTCGGCCTCGAAATCCGCCCCGCTACGGCCCAGGGCCGCCACAATGCGGCCCCAGTTGGGATCGCAGCCAAAGAGCGCGGTTTTGACCAGAGGCGAGTTGCCGATGGCCCGCGCCGCAACCTCTGCCTGGGCCGCACTTTTGGCCCCGCGCACGGTGATGTGCGCCACCTTGGTGCCGCCCTCGGCGTCCTGCACGATGCGGTAGGAAAGCTCCTGGCACAGCTCGGTGACGGCGGCGCGCAAAAGCTTGAGGGACTTGGCGTCCTTGGCAGGCACGCGCGAGGCCCCATTGGCCAGGGCCAGCACGGTGTCGTTGGTGCTGGTGTCGCCGTCCACGGTGAGGGCGTTGAAGGAGCGGTCCGCCGCGTAGGATAAAATCTCCTGCCAGTCCTTGGGCTCCACGTCGGCGTCGCACAGGATGAAGCCCAGCATGGTGGCCATGTTGGGGCAGATCATGCCCGCGCCCTTGCACATGCCGAGCACACGCGCCTCGCCCCCGGGCAGGGCCACGGTCTTGGCCGCCAGCTTGGGGAACGAGTCCGTGGTCATCATGGCCTTGGCCACGTCCATGGCCGTGGCCTGGCCCAGGCTGGCGGCCAGCTGCGGCGCGGCGGCGGCCCATTTGTCCATCTTGAGCTGCGCGCCGATGACCCCGGTGGAGGTGGGCAGCACGTCCTGGGGCGAAATATCTGCAACCTTGGCGGCCAGTTCAAGGGTGACACGGCAGTTGGCCAGCCCCTCGGCCCCGGTGCAGGCGTTGGCCTGGCCAGAGTTCACCAGCAGGGCCCGAGCCAGGGGGCGTTCGCCCAACAGCTCTTTGCACACCAGCACCGGCGCGGCCTGGAAGCGGTTCTTGGTGAACACGCCCGCAGCCGAGGCCTCGCCCTGGCTCACGATGAGCCCCAGGTCGTTCCTTTCGGCCCGCTTGAAGCCTGCGGCGGCAACGGCGAATCTGAATCCCTTGGGCACGATGGTCATGGGCGCACCTCGCAAAAAATCGTCACGGCGGGCAAACGCGCGCCGCGCAGGAAAAGCCCTAGCACAGGCCGGGCCGGGTTTCAAAGGGTGCTTTGGGGCTTGATCCGCCAGGACGGGTTGCAAAGCGGGCCAGCGGAGCCGGGCTTGAGAGCCCTGCAACGGCGTAGCGCAGCGGTCTCAGGGTGGAAAAGGCGTTGCGGTCCGGGCGGCTTCAGTCTTCCAGCCCGCAGGTGGTGACACAGTTTCTGCCCGAGCTCTTGGAGCGGTAGAGCATGCGGTCGGCCTCGCGCAGCATCTCGTCCAGCGAGAGGCCGGGAGCGCTGCACAGGCCGATGCTTACGGTATACTGCACGCTCTCACCGTCGAACAGCACCGGCGTGGCCTCGAAACAGGCGCGCAACTCCTCGAACAACAGCCGCGCTTGGTCCGCCGTCAGCTCCGAGGCCAGCACGCAGAATTCCTCGCCGCCCAGGCGGGCAACGATGTCGGACACGCGGAAGCGCGAGGACAGGATCTCGGCCATTTGGCACAGCACGGCGTCGCCCGCCTCGTGCCCCAGGGTGTCGTTGATCTGCTTGAAGTGGTCGATATCCAGCATGGCCACGGTGATGGGCTGGCTGCGCCGGGTGAGCAGGGCGTGCAGTTGCTGCCCGGCGGAGAAGAAATAGCGGCGGTTGTACACGCGGGTCAGGTAGTCCCGCTCGGCCATGTCGCGCACCAGGGCGATGTGCTCGAGCATTTCCAGATTCTGGGTGATGCGCGTGTAGAACTCTTCCACCAGAAAGGGCTTGTTCAGGTAGTCGTTGGCGCCGCTCTTTATGAACTTAGCCGAAAGCCGGGCCCCGCCCACGGCGGAAACGCCGATGATCGAGAGCATGTCCTTGCCGAAGCGACGGCGCATTTCCCGCGTCAGCACAAAGCCGTCCATGCCGGGCATGCTGTAGTCCACCAGGGCCAGGCGCGTGTCCGGGTGCTGCTCCAGCACGGCCAGGGCCTCTTCGCCGCTTTGCGCCTCCAGCACCTGATAGCGGTGCGCGGCCAGCAGGCGGGTTACGGCGTGGCGGTAGCTGCGCGAATCGTCCACCACCAAAATCTTGATTCCCGGATTGATTTTAAGCCGCCGCAACAGCCGGACGACATAGTCCACGTTTTCTTCGGCATCCTTGAACACGTAGTCCACAATGTGGCGATGCCAGAAGCTCTCGCGGCTGGAATCGGAAAGTTCGGCGGTGAAGACGATGGCCGGAATGCCATAGGTGAGGGCGAGATCGACGCATTCCCCGTTGGGGGCGTCGGGCAGGTAAAGATCAAGCAGGGCCGCAAGATACTGCGTGCCCTGGCCAATGAACTCCACGGCCTCGGAAAGGGTGTGCGCCACATGGGCCTCGTAGCCCAGCTCCAGGCGCACACGCTTTGCCACAAGGGCCGCAAAGGAACGGCTGTCCTCGACAATGAGCACTTTGGTCATTCAGCACTCCTGGCGTGCCGGGCGCGGGCCCGTGCGCGGAAGCAACAGCGCTTCCAGGGCCACCCTTGGCATCGTCACGGCGGCCCTACCACAGGCTTATTGCAATTTGCAATAGCATATATGCGGAACCTATACGATGGTGTTTACTTCCCGCAGCAATTCTTGAATTTCTTTCCCGACCCACAGGAACAGGGGTCGTTGCGGCCAACCTTCACGGCGCGCTTCACGGGCAGCTTCTTCTTCGGCTTGGCGGGTTCGGCGGAGGCCGAGCCCTGGTACTCCACCTCGCTCACGGCTTCCTTGTGCTGGAACTCCTCCTCCTTCACTTCCTTCTGGATGCGCAGGCGGCAGATGAGGCTCATGGACTTTTCGGCGATGGTGTAAAGCATGGCGCGGAAGAGCTCGAACCCCTCGCGCTTATACTCCTGCTTGGGATCCTTCTGCCCATAGCCGCGCAGGCCTATGCCGTCGCGCAGGTGGTCCATGCTCAGCAGGTGGTCCTTCCAGTTGCGGTCCAGCGTTTCCAGAATGAAATAGCGCAGGATCTCGTGGTAGCTCTCGGGCGAGGCGGTCTCCAGGGCCTTCAGGGTCTCGGCGATCCACTCCTCGGCCTGCTCGCGGGAGGGCAGCTCCTCGGCGAAGCCGGGATAGCGGGAAAGGTCGAACATCTCGTCCAGGCGGGAGGAGACGATGCCTGCGGTCTCCTCATCCAGGCCGTGGCTCTTGGCCTCCACCACCGGGGCGTAAACGTCGTCCAGCAGCTCGGCCACGTATTCATCGACGATCTCGGTCAGGCCTTCCGCGTCGGCGTACATGATCTCGCGGCGGCGGGTGTAGATGACCTCGCGCTGCTGGTTCATGACGTTGTCGTAGTCCAGCAGCTGCTTTCTGATTTCGAAGTTGTGGGCCTCCACGCGCTTCTGGCTGCCCTCGATGGCGCGGCTGACCATGCGGTTCTCAATGGCCTCGCCGTCCTCCAGGCCCAGGGTGTTCATAAGCCCGGCGATGCGGTCGCTGCCGAACAGGCGCATCAGGTCGTCATCCAGGGCCAGGTAGAAGCGCGAGGTGCCAGGATCGCCCTGGCGGCCCGCGCGGCCGCGCAGCTGGTTGTCGATG
>DIVX01000092.1:0-188 GCA_002422505.1 Desulfovibrio sp. UBA6121 | reverse complement strand
GGCCATGTTGGTGGCGATGGTGACGTGGCCCTGCTGCCCGGCCTCGGCCACAATCTCGGCCTCCAGCTCGTGCTGCTTGGCGTTCAGCACGCTGTGCGGCACGCCCAGTTTCTTGAGCATGGTGGAAACAAGCTCGCTCTTCTCAATGGAGACGGTGCCCACCAGCACGGGCTGGCCGCGTTTGTGGC
>DIVX01000151.1 GCA_002422505.1 Desulfovibrio sp. UBA6121 | reverse complement strand
CGATGACCCAGGCGAAAACCGGCCGGTCCAGGAAGAACTTCGAGAGCATCACCAGCCTCCTTCGACGCGCGTGCTCCGCTGCGGGCTATAGTGCGATGCGCCGTGCGGCGTCACGCCCGGGAGGCGCCCAAAACTCTCAACTTCCCGCTTGGCGCGGGCCTGGGAAACAGCGCTGCGCAGCCTTCCCGCGCCGCCGGAGCGGTGGTTCGCCACTGCGGCGCTGGCCTCCGCCCCGGTGCGGATATGGCGGAACGCGGCGCTGTTGTGGCCGAACTTCGCAAGCAACAAGCGCGTTCCTTCCAGCTGTCGCTGTCGTATACCGCTGTCATCCGCCATGGTGCGCCCCCGCAGGCAAGAAATTAAACTGATTTTTAAATAGTGTTTAGGCCCGGCGCTGGGGGCTGTCAAGAAAGAATGAATGAAACGCGTTGCGTTCACGAAATGTGGGCAAAGGGCCGGGTGCGCTGGCGCGCCGGTGCAGACATCCTACGAACGGCGGCGCAGCCCCTGGAGGGGGCGCTGGCCCGTGCGGGCGCGCAGTTCAAGGGGTGCCCCGGTCCGTTTGTGGCGGCTTGGGCCTCTGGCGCAGCGCCCCTGCATGGCCGATACGGTCCAAGTGGGTGTTGCCTCCGCACCACGTAGTTTGTCAATAATTCAGGTATATTGCCCATGCCCTTTGGGGCGGCGCGCACGCGGAGGCCGGGCCGACGGGATTTACGCCACCCGGTGCCGCCACCCGGTGCCGTTATGCGCTGCGCCAAACCGTGCGCCCGGCTTCCGCAAGGCTTGCCGGAGGGCGGTTTCGTTGACAGCTGGGGGCAAAGGCCGTAGTTCTGCGCCCAGCTTTTCCGCCCGCTTTCCCTCTTGTTTTGCGGGCTCATTTTATTTGGAGGACACCATGCGCGAGAAGGTGGAGGCCGCTTTGGCCAAGGTGCGGCCCATGCTGCAGGCTGATGGCGGGGATGTGGAGCTTGTCGAGGTGACGGCGAACGGCATCGTGAAAGTGCGGCTCACCGGGCGGTGCAAGGGCTGCCCCATGTCGCAGATGACGCTCAGAAACGGCGTGGAGCGCATTGTGCTCAAGGAAGTGCCCCAGGTCAAAGCCGTAGAGCACGTGACGGAGTAAGCCATGAGCATCACCACCCGTTTCGCCCCCAGCCCCACCGGCTACCTGCACATTGGCGGCGCGCGCACGGCGCTTTTCAGCTGGCTGCTCGCCAAGAACAAAGGCGGGCATTTCCTTTTGCGCGTGGAGGACACCGACCGCGAGCGCAGCACCAAGGAGGCCACGGACGCCATCATCGAGGCCATGGCCTGGCTTGACCTTGCGGCTGAGGGCACTGCGGTGTTCCAGAGCGAACGCTTCGCGCTGTACAACAGCTACATCGACACCCTGCTGGAGACAGGCCGCGCCTACTGGTGCAGCTGCACGGCGGAAGAAGTGGAGGCCATGCGCGAGAAGGCCCGCGCCGAGGGCAAAAAGCCCAAGTACGATGGTCGCTGCCGCGAGCAGGGCCGTGGCCCCGGCCCTGGCTGCGTGGTGCGCTTCAAGACCCCGCAGGACGGTGTAACGGCGTTTCACGACATGGTGAAGGGCCCCACGGCGGTGCAGAACGCGGAGATGGACGACATGATCTTGCGCCGCAGCGACGGCTCGCCCACGTATAACTTGGCCGTGGTGGTGGACGACCACGANNGCGGCGACGACCACGTGGCCAACACGCCGCGCCAGATTCTGCTGTACCAGGCCTTTGGCTGGGACGTGCCGGAATTCGGCCACGTGCCCATGATTCTGGGCCCGGACAAGGCCAAGCTTTCCAAGCGCCACGGCGCGCTTTCCGTAATGGAATACAAGAAAATGGGCTACCTGCCGGAGGCCCTGGTGAACTACCTGGCGCGTCTGGGCTGGAGCCACGGCGACCAGGAGATTTTCAGCCGCGAGGAGCTGGTGCAGTTGTTCAGCACCGGCAACCTGGGCAACTCGCCCTCGGTGTTCGACGTGAAGAAGCTGGAGTGGCTGAACGCGCATTATATCAAGGAATCCGCGCCGGAGCGGCTGGCTGCGCTGCTGCCGGAGTTCATCGAAGACGCACAAGGCCTGAAGCTCGACCCGGCGTATTTGGCCAGCATTGTGCCGTTGCTGCAGCCGCGCGCCAAAACGCTGGTGGAAATGGCGGACATGGCCCGGTTCTTTTTGCTGCCCACCCAGCGCGTGGTCTACGACGAGAAGGCCGTGGCCGACCAGTTGAAGCCGGAAGCGCGCGCCCTGCTGACGGAGCTTCTGCCCGTGTACGAGACCGCCACCGACTACACGGACCACAAGGCGCTGGAGGCCGCCACCCAGGCCTTTTTGGACGCGCGGGAGCTGAAGTTCAAGGCCGTGGCCCAGCCCTTGCGCGTGGCCCTTACTGGCAAAACCGCCAGCCCCGGCCTGTTCGAGACCATGTGCGTGCTCGGCAAGGACGAGAGCCTGGCGCGCATCAAGCGGGCGCTGGCGCTGTAAAATGTCTGCCGCGCCCTGCTTCGCCAGCGACAACTACGCGGGCGTGCATCCCCGCGTCATGGCCGCCCTGGCGGCGGCGAACTGCGGCCCGGCCAAGGCCTACGGGGCGGACGAGCTCACCCTAGCCGCGCGGGCGTGCTTCAAAGAGGTGCTGGGCGCGGAGGCCGAGGCCTTCTTCGTGTTCCTGGGCACGGCGGCCAACGTGCTGGCGCTAATGGCCATGACGCGTCCGCACCACGCCGTGCTCTGCGCGGCCAGCGCCCACATCAACGTGGACGAGTGCGGCGCGCCGGAGCGGCACCTGGGCGCCAAGCTTTTGGCCGTGAACACCCCCGACGGCAAGCTGACCCCCGCGCTGTTGCAGCCTTTTTTGCTGCACCTGGGCAACGAGCACCACAACCAGCCCAGCGTGGTGTCCATCACCCAGGCCACGGAGCTGGGCACCGTGTACACGCCGGACGAGGTGCGCGCCCTGGCGGATTTCGCCCACCACAACGGCCTCTTGCTGCACATGGACGGCTCGCGCCTGGGCAACGCCGCTGCGGCCCTGGGCTGCTCCCTGCGCGCCCTCACCGCCGCTGCGGGCGTGGACGCGCTGAGCTTCGGCGGCACAAAAAACGGCCTGATGTTCGGCGAGGCCGTGGTGTTTTTCCGGCCGGAGCTGGCGCGGGACTTCCCCTACATCCGCAAGCAGGGCATGCAGCTGTGCTCCAAGATGCGCTTCATCGCCGCGCAGTTCCTGGCGCTTTTGGAGGGCGAGCTGTGGCGCGAGAACGCCGCCCAGGCCAACGCCATGGCCCGGCTGCTGGCCGGGGAGCTTTCCGGCGCGTTCGGAGTGGCCGTTACCCAGGTTCCGCAGACCAACGCCGTGTTCGCCGCCCTGGCGCCCCAGACCCTGGAGGCCCTGCAACAGCGCTTCGACTTCTACATTTGGGACCATGCCGCAAGCGTGGCGCGTTTCATGACCAGCTTCGCCACCACCGAGGCCGAGGTGCTGGCCTTTGCCCAGGCCGTGCGCCAGGCCGCCCTGGCCCCCGGCTGAACCCAGGCGCGGCAGGTACTGGCGGCAGCCTTTTTCCCCGCAGACATTGACACCGCCGCCGCAGCCTTTGTATGAAGGCCGTGCGCGCCGCGCGCCAGGCCCAGGCAGGCCGACGCAGAACGCGAAGCGCGCCCCGCTCACCGCAACAGCATTTCCGCCACACGGGAGGTCCCCCATGCAGTCCATCCTCAACACCCTGCTCATGCGCCACACGGCCTTTGTCCTCATCGCGGTCATGAGCCTTATTTCCTTCGTGCCCAAGGCCGAGGCCAGCCTCGTGCCCACGTCCATGACCATGGCCTCCGAACTGCGCGCCCAGAACCTGGCCGACGTGCAAAAAGTGCTGGAGCACAAGGCCGTCAAGGCCCGGCTTTCCGCCCTGGGCTACACGGATGAGGAAATCTCCGGCAAGCTCTCCGCCGTGTCCGATTCGGAGCTGCACAGCCTGGCCTCGCAGCTGAACGCTCTGGACGCGGGCGGCGACGGCATCGGCTTCGTCGTCGGCCTGCTGGTCATCGTGCTGCTGGTGGTCGTCATCCTGAAGCTCAGCGACAAGACCGTCACCATCCGGTGACCCGGATCCAGCCGGACATGACACACGCGCGCCCGCACCGGGCCTTGGGGCCGTCCTTCGGGGCGGCCCTCGCCTTTTTGGCCGCACCTCGGCTGATACCGTCGGGCTTGGCGCGGCGGCCTTGGTTGCGCCTGCCGTGCGCCTGGGGGCAGGCGGCGACTCCGGCGCGCCAGGGCCTTCTGCGCTTGGCCGCGCTCTGCCTCGTCCTTTTGTGCTCCAGCGGCATGGCCGCCTGCGCCAGCCTCGACGCCGCGCGGCTTCCGGCGGGCTTTGCCGCGCCGCCGGGCCAGGGCGAGGTGCCCGGCGTGCCCTTCCACGCCCAGGAGGACCACCAATGCGGCCCGGCCTCCCTGGCCATGGTGCTGAACCACCTGGGCGACCCCGTGACGCCGGGCGAAATTTCCAGCGCCCTGGCCCGCAAAGACCGCGATGGGCGCGAACTGCGCGGGGTGGTCAGCCTGGACTTGGCCCTGTACCCGCGCGGGCGCGGCTTCGCCAGCCGCTTCTTCCGGGGCTCGGAGCAGGATGTGGCCGCCGCCGTGAACGCGGGCCAGCCCCTGCTGGTGATGGTGGACGAGGGCTTCGGCGGCATCCGCGTGCTGCATTTCATGGTCGTCACCGGGTACGATGCGCACGGCGTGCGGGTGAACTCCGGCCAGCGGCAAGGCCTGTGGCTGGGCTGGGGCGCGTTTCTTTCCGCCTGGGACGGGGCCGACCGCTGGGCCTTGCTCGTCACCCGGGCAAACAGCCCGGCGAATGCCCCAGCAACCAGAGGGCGGCAATGATGCGCGCCCGGAATTTTCTCCGCCTGATTCCGCGCCCGGCCCTACCTGTCCTGCTGCGGCCTGTCCTGTCCTGCTGCCTGGCCTGCTGCCTGGCCGCGTGCCTGGCGGGCTGCGCCCTGCCGCAGGTGGTGGTGCACGATGACCCCCTTTCCGGCGCGGAGCACCTGAAGCTTGGCATGGCCTACGAGGCCAAGGGCGAGGCCGACCGCGCCGCCTCCGAATACGGGCTGGCCCTGCGCACGGAGCCTTTGGCCCGGCTCTACCTGGGCAACGTGTACTTTGGGCAGCGGCGTTTTGCCGAGGCCGAAACCGAGTACCGCGCCGCCCTGGAGCGCCTGCCCGGCAACCCGGAGGTCATGAACAATCTGGCCTGGCTGTTGCTCACCCGTGGCCGCAAGCTGGACGAGGCCCAGGAACTGGCCGAGCGCGCCGTGGCGCGGGCGCCGTCCGCCCCGGCCAGGGCGGCCTACCAGGATACGCTGGCGGCCATCCGCGCCGCGCGCACCGGGCGGACCACGGCGAAGTAGGCTGGCTGCAAGCCGCACCGCAGCGACGCGGCGGGGCGAGCGCGCCGTGGCGCAGAAATGTTCTCGCCCCGGCCAAGGGGCCGCAGGGAAGAATTCGCGCCGCAGGCGTCTGGCGGGAAGCTCCTGCTGACCTGCGGATTGCCGTCGCCCGCCGCCGTCTTTTGTTGGCAGCTCCGGCGACGACGACTCCGGCAACGACAACGGCGACGACGACTGCGGCTACTGCCGCATCGGTCCCATGCAGACGGCTCTTGAGGAGGTCCGCATGCCTCAGCGTTTCCGCATCCTCGGCCCGGACCTGGCGCAGGACGCCGCCACCGGGCTCATCTGGCCGCGCAGCGCCAACCTGCTGGGCTTTCCCCTGAGCTGGGCCGACGCCCTGGCCGCCGTGGCAAACATGAACCGCGACGGACTCTTCGGCTTTCACGACTGGCGCATGCCCAACCGCGTGGAGCTGCGCTCCCTCATCGACCATGCCCGGCGGCAGCCCGCCCTGCCAGCGGCGCACCCCTTCCGCGACGTGTTCCTGGGCTGGTGCTGGACCTCCACCACCAAGGCCGGGCTCCCGGCCTATGCCTGGAACGTGCACCTGGAAGGCGGGCGCATGTTCTACAGCCGCAAGGACGAGTTCCGGCTGCTCTGGCCCGTGCGCGGGGAAAGCGGCGTGCTGCCGCGCACCGGGCAGGCGCTTTGCTACGACGCCGAGGGCGGGCAGCTCCCGTGCCGGGGTGGGGCGCTGGCGTCCGGGCAGGACGGCGCGCTGCAACAGGGCGTGCCCTGGCCGGAACCGCGCTTCGAGGTGCTGGAAACGGGCGTTTTAGGCGCGGGCATTTTGGGCGCGGGCGCTGCGGGCGGCGATGTGGCTGGGTCCGTGGCTGGCGATGTGGCTGGCACTGCGGGCGGCGACATGGCTGGTGATGTGGCTGGGTCCGGGGTTGGCGCAGGGCATACCGGGCCCTGGCCCGCCGCCGGAGTGCGGGACAGGCTCACCGGCCTCGTCTGGGCGCATCCGGCATGGCTGCCTGCGGGCCCGCTGGACTGGGCGCAGGCGCAGGAATTGGCGGCGGGCTGGGGCGGCGCGCGCGGCGGTGCGGGCTGGCGCTTGCCGGAGATCACGGAGTTGGAGTCCCTGGTGGACGCGCAGCGCGCGGACCCGGCCCTGCCTTTGGAACTGCTGCGCCTTTCGGGGAGCGGCGCTCCTGGTGCGACGGCCAGCGGCCAGGTTGAGCGGACGTTCGGAGAGGCGCAGGGCGCTTTCAGCGCGCAGGACGGCGAACCTGTCGGCGTCGCCAGCGCACGCGTCGCAGGCGCACGCGTCGAAGGCGTGCCCATCGCAGGCGCACGCGTCGAAGGCTTTTGGTCGGCCACCACCAGCGGTTTCGATGCGGCCTGGGCCTTTGTGCTCTATGTGCAGAAAGGCGCGGTGGGCGTGGGCTTCAAGGCGGGCAAGGAATTCTTCGTCTGGCCGGTGCGCCGGGGCTGAAGCGTTCCTGGCGGCGGCCCTTTCAGGACCGGCTTTCCTCCCGGCATCTACCCGGTGCGCCGGGGCCCTTTGCCGTTTCCATTGTTTGATTGCTCGTTGCGCTGCCGCGATTCGTTGCAGCGCCACGCCTGCGGCGTCTGCCCGGCGAGCTATGTCCGGGCGGTCGCCTCCGGCGCAGATATGCTTGTGCGCCGTTTCCTCCGCCGAAGCTTTCCCGCTTCCAGGCCTTGGGGGCTAGTCCTCCAGCGCCACCAACTCCATTTTGCCCCACACGCCAAGCTTGCCGCCAGCCTGCACGAACACGCCCTCCAGGCCGAGGGGGGCCATTTTTTGAGCCCGCGCCAGCACCAGGTCCAGGTCGTCTGCGGTATCGATGAGATTGGCGAGGGCCGTGGCCGCGGCATCGGCAAAGGCCCCGCTCTTGGAGCGCACCACCACCAGTTCGCCCTGGCCCAGGCTTAAGGAGGGGCCAATGGTGGCCGAGGACGCGCAGAGGCTTACGGGAAAGTCGCGCCGGGCCAGCTTGAGCCCAAGGCGCGCGCCGGAGGCCGGGTCGCCCAGCAGGGCCACAATGCGCTCGCGCGTGGAATGCAGGTAGAGGTCGCCGCCATTTTCCACAATGAGGTTGGGGCTTGCCTGTGCGAAGTGGTCGGCCACGAACTGGGCGAAGGTTCCGGCCACGGCGGCCATGGGGCCCACGTGCGCCAGGGCTGCGGCGCGGGCCATCTCTCGCGCTATCGCCGGGGCGCTTTGCGCAACAGGCACGGGCACCAGGCTTTCGCGGTAGCCGGGGGCCATGAGCATGTAGTTCTTGAGCTCGCCGCGCAAGCTGCGCACCAGGTCGAGCATGGGTTCGCGCAGGTCGGCCTCGGCGGTGACGAAAAGATCCGTCTGCTCCAGCACCACCTGGAAGCTCGTCTCCCCGGGCTGCGGCCGCACGGATTGGCGGTATGCCCTGTGCGGTGAAAGGAATGCTTGCTTCGTCATGCGTTAGAGGGTAGCAGAGAAGAGCAGTATCGAAAAGGGCAGGATTGCTCGCCGGACGGCCAACACGAAGCTTGACGGACGGACGACTTGCCTCTATACGGCTTGGTTCCGCACTGACGGAAACGACATCATCCTTGCAGGAGAACACATATGAGCAAGCGTACTTACCAGCCCAGCAAAATCAGAAGGAAGCGCACCATCGGTTTCCTCGTCCGTTCCCGCACCAAGGGCGGCCAGGCCGTGCTTCGCCGCCGTCGCCAGAAGGGGCGCAAGAGATTAGCTCTTTAGGCTGGCCTAAGAGCCGCAGCCTGCCGGACAGCAAGCGCTTCGGCGCGTGCTACGACCAGGGCCGCANNCACCCGCCACTTTGTGCTGTTTTTTCTGCAGCGCGAGGATGCGGATGGGGGCTTGCGGCTCGGCCTTACAGTAAGCCGAAAGGTCGGGCGGGCGGTATGGCGCAACCGCGTGCGACGCGTTTTGCGCGAATTTTTCAGGCTGCACCAGGCCATGATCGAAAAGCCCCTCGATATTGTCGTTGTTCCCAAGCGGAACCTGGACCCGAAGCGCATCGACATGGCCCTGGTGGAACAGGAGTTCCTCCCCGCCCTAGACCGGTTGAACCGGGAGGCCGGGGGCGGGATGACCGACGCGAGGTCTCCATGCTGAGAGTCACGCGCGGGGCGGAGCGCTCTGGCGCACAATCCGTTCTGCTGGCGCTCATCTGGCTCTACCAGAGATTTTTGTCCCCCCTCTTCGCGGGCTCCTGCCGCTTTGAGCCCTCCTGTTCGCAGTACGCCCGGCAGGCCGTCATCATGCACGGCGCGGTTCTGGGCAGCCTGCTGACGCTCTGGCGCCTTTTGCGCTGCCAGCCCCTGTGCCGGGGCGGGTACGACCCCGTGCCCGTCAGTTTTTCCCCCAACATCCCAGACACTCACGCGAGCTGACACATGGATACCAAACGCCTCATTGCGGCCCTGGCCCTCTCCCTCGTCGTCCTTTTCGGTTGGAGCTACCTCTTCCCGCCCGAGGAACCCAAAACCCCGCCCGTGGCCGCCCAGCCCGAAGCCAAGCTTGAAAACGCCAAGCCCGCCGCAACCCCGGCGGAGACCGCAAGCGCCGCCGTCCTGGCTCAGGGCCGCCCGGTGCAGGTCAAGACCCCGCTGTACACCGCCCGCTTCAACACCCAGGGCGGCGTGCTGGAAAGCTTCGTGCTGCAGAATTTCCGCGAGGCGGTAGACCAGAAGTCCGCGCATATCGACATCGTGGGCAAAGACGCCCGCGACAAGGCCGCGCTTGGTTTGATGATTCTGCCCGAGGGCGGCGAGGTGCACACCTGGAACGCCCCCGGCTGGAGCTTTGAGGGCGGCGACGTAGAGCTTGCCGGCGCCGAGAAGAAGACCCTGGTCTTCGTGGGCGAGGCCGCCGGCCTCAAGATCGAGCGCCGCCTCACCGTGAGCGCCGATTCCTACCTCGTCACCGAGGACACCACCGTGACCAATCCCGGCAGCGCCCCGGTGACCGGCCGCGTGGCCTTCACCATCGCCACCGCCGGGCTTTCCCCCAAGGGCGAGGACAAGTACAACCCCACCCGCATCGCCTACGGCAAGGTCAAGGGCGGCTTCAACGAAGTGACCGACCACGACGACCTGCGCGAAAAGGGCGTGGCCCCGGCGGAGGCCATCGACTGGGCCGCAGTTGAGAGCAACTACTTCCTCTTCGCCGCCATGCCCAAGGCCGAGGGCTCGCTGACCAACGGCAAGCTCAAGGGCGACGTGTTCAACCTGGCCGTCAGCAGCGCCGTCACCTTCGAGCCGGGCCAGGCCAAGACCGTGTCCTGCTCGTACTACATGGGCCCGGCCGACCGCGCCATTTTGGCCGCAATGCCGAACAAGCTGGAGCAGGCCGTGGACTTCGGCTGGTTCCACCTCATCGCCGTGCCGCTTTTGAAGCTGCTGAACTGGTTCTACCAGTACGTGCACAACTATGGCGTGGCCATCATCCTGCTCACGGTGCTCATCAAGCTCATCTTCTGGCCGCTTTCCCACAAGAGCTACAAGAGCATGGAGCAGATGAAGAAAATCCAGCCCATGATCCAGAAGCTCCGCGAGAAGCATGCCGACGACAAGGAGCGCCTGAACCAGGAGATCATGTCGCTCTACAAGACCTACAAGGTGAACCCGGCTGGCGGCTGCCTGCCGATGATCGTGCAGATTCCCGTCTTCTTCGGCCTGTACAAGGCCCTGCTCGGCAGCATCGAGCTTCGGCACGCGCCGTTCATTACGCATCTGCCCTTCACGGACCTGGTGTGGCTTGCCGACCTATCGGCCATGGACCCGTACTATATCACCCCCGTCATCATGGGGGCCACCATGTTCATTCAGCAGAAAATGACCCCCACCGGAGGGGACCCCTTGCAGGCAAAGATCATGCTGCTCATGCCCGTGGTCTTCACCGCCCTTTTCCTGCAATTCCCGTCCGGTCTCGTGGTCTACTGGCTGGTGAACAACGTCCTCTCCATCGCCCAGCAGTGGTGGATGATGCGCAAGGCGTAACGGGCGAACTGGTGGCGTAACAGATCTGCTGGGAGGATACACGTGAGCGAAACCAAAGAATTCCAGGGGAAAAACCTGGACGAGGCCATTGAGGCCGCCTGCAAGCACTTTGACCTTAAACGCGACAAGTTGGAAATCGAAATCGTCTCCGGCGGTTCTTCGGGCATCTTCGGCCTGGTGGGCGTGAAAAAGGCCGTGGTGCGCGCCAAGCCCCGCGGCAGCTTCAAGTCCGAGGCCCCGGTCCGGCCCGCCGCTCATTCCGAACGCCCGGAACGCTCTGAAAAGGCGGAACGGGCTGAAAAGCCCGAACAGTCCGAGCAGCCCGAACAGGCAGAGAAGAAGGCCCAGGCCGACCGCGCCGAGCGCCCGGCCCAGCAGCCCCGCCGCGAGCCGGAAGCCCCCCGGGCCGAGACCGCGCCCAAGAGCGACGCTCAGCCCGAAACCCGCCCTGAGGCGCGCAAGGAACAGGCCGAGGGCGACGAGCCCCGCCGCTCCGAGCGTTCGCGTCGTGGTCGTGGCCGTGGCCGTGGCGAACGCAGCGCCGACAAGCCCGCCGAGAAATCCGCCGACCGGCCCGCCGAGGCCGATGGCAACCGCGCACCGGCCCCGCGCCGCCGCGAACGCCCCCGCCGCGAGGCCGAGGGCAACCGCGCCCCGCGTGGCGAGTCCGTGAACGCGCAACTGCCCGACGACGACGAGAACGGCGCGCCCAGGGGCATCGGCCACCTGGACCAGGCCGTGCTTGAGCAGGTGACCCGCGAGGTGACGGCCAAGCTGCTCGCCCCGCTGGTGGAGAACACCAAGGTCTCCGTGGAGCTTCTGGCCGACCGCGTGTGCGTGCGCATCGAGGACCCGGAGAACACCGGCCTGCTCATCGGACGCGAGGGCCAGACCCTGGCCTCCATCCAGTATCTGGTGAACCGCCTGGTGAGCAAACGCATGGATTCTTCCGTGCGCGTGCAGATCGACGCCGGAGACTACCGCGAAAGCCAGGACGAGCGCCTGCGCCAGATCGCCCGCCACTTGGCGGACAAGGCCATGGCCTCCGGCCGCACCCAGAGCACCCGCCCCATGAGCAGCTACCACCGCCGCGTGGTGCACCTCACCCTGCAGGACGACGAGCATGTCTTTACGCGCAGCAAGGGCGAAGGCTCCATGAAGCGCGTGCTCATCATGCCCAAGCGCAAGGGCAAGAACGGCGAAATGGTGGAGGAAATCCCCCAGGACGCGGCCCAGGAATTCAACGACGCCGCCGGGGAATAACACCCCCCGGCTTCATGCCGAAAACGCCGCCGGGGCCGGGGATCGCATCTCCAGCCCCGGCGTTTTCTTTGCAGGGAGGCAGCACATGGGCGCTTTGCGCAACAGCGGCACCATCGCCGCCATCGCCACGGCACAAGGCCCCGGCGCGGTGGGCATCATCCGCGTAAGCGGCGCGCAGGCCCGCGCCCTGGCCCTGGCGCTCTTTCGTTCCTCGCGCCCCGGCTTCGCCGGGCTCAAGCCCTACCGGCTGCACCATGGCGCGCTTGTGGACGCGCAGGGGCGCGTGCTCGACGAGGCCCTGCTGGCCTTCATGCCCGGTCCGGGCTCCTTCACCGGCGAGGACGTTGTGGAATTCAACTGCCACGGCGGCCCGGCCGTGCTGCGCGCCGTGCTGGATGAATTGTTGGCGCGCGGCGCCAGGCTGGCCGCACCGGGCGAGTTTTCCTTCCGCGCCTTCAAGAACGGCAAACTCGACCTCGCCCAGGCCGAGGCCATTGCCGAAACCATCGCCGCGCCCACGCGCGCGGCCCTGCATTTGGCCCAGCTCAAGCTTTCCGGCGCGCTGTCCCGGCGCATCGGCGAACTGCGCGCCCGGCTGGAGGCCCTGCGCGCCCAGCTCTGTCTGGCGGTGGATTTCCCGGACGAGGAGGTGGAGTGCCTGCCCCTGGCGCTGCTGCGCGGGGAGGCCCTTGCCGTGGCGCAGGACATGGCCGGGTTGCTGGCCGGGGTGGAGCGCGCGCGCGCCTGGCGCGAGGGCGTGCTGTCCGTGCTGGCGGGGCGCGTCAACGCGGGCAAATCCAGCCTGCTGAACGCCCTGGTGGGTCGCAACCGGGCGCTGGTTTCCGCACAGCCCGGCACCACGCGCGACTACCTGGAAGAGCAGTTGGAGCTTGAGGGCCTGCTGGTGCGCCTGGTGGATACGGCGGGCTTGCGCCAAGAGCCTTGCGGCGTGCCGGGCGGCAGCGCAGGCGCGGCAACGAGCGACCGTGCAGGCGCCGCGCCTGAGCCGACGTCCGGGTTGGACCCGGTGGAGGCGGCCGGGCAGGAGCTGGCGCGCGGCTTCATGGCCCGGGCCGAGACCGTGCTCTACGTGCTGGACGCCTCGCAGCCGCTGCACGCGGACGACCGCGCGGCCCTGGCGGAGCTTGACCCCCGGCGCACCCTGCTGGTGCTGAACAAATGTGATTTGGCCGGGTGCGATTTGCCCGGGCGCGCTTTGACAGACGGCGTTGGCCCAGAGGCCGGAGGAGCCAGCGGCGAAAGGGCGGGCGGCGTTGCGCCGCAGCCTGGACCGTCGCAGCCTGCACAGCCGCAGCCTGTACAGCCGCAGCAGGGGAGCACGCAGCCTGGACCGTCGCAGCAGGGGAGCACGCAGCCTGGACCGTCGCAGCAGGGGAGCACGCAGCCTGGACCGGCGCCCGCTGAATGCCGGTGCTCCGGGCAGGGCGGCCTGCCCCTGTGCCGCGTGCGTACGCCCGCAGGCGGGGAAGTCCAGGACTTCGCCGCGGCGCGAAATTTTGCCTGCCTGCGCGTTTCGGCCAAGACCGGGGCCGGCCTGGAGGCGCTGTGCGCGGCCCTGCGCCAGCGGCTTGCGGGCGCGGAGCCTGACCCCGACGCCCTGGCCCCCAATGCGCGCCAGGCCCAGGCGCTGCGCCAGGCCCACGGCGAATTGCTGGCCCTGGCGGACGAGGCCCAGGCCGGGCTGCCGTACGACATCCTTGGCCTGCGCCTGGATGCGGCCTGCCGCAGCCTTTCGGAACTGGTGGGCGAAATAGCCCCGGACGAGGTGCTGGAGGCCATTTTCTCAAGGTTCTGCATCGGCAAATAGGCCCCCAAGCCCGCCTGGCGCGACGCGAAACGTTGGCGGAAAGAGACCTGCCGCATGTCCGCCGCGCCAAGGCGGCAGCAAGATGCCCGGCCCCGCAGGAGGAGCAGGCGCTGCGCCCGCGTTCCAGGCGTTCTTCGACGTCTCTTGAGCTGCGGACTTCGTCGGCTTGACCGACTCGTTCGGGCCACCTGACTCATCCCGCTTATATGATTCCTTCTGCTGATTTGACCCGCAGAAAACCGAGCCATGCATTCGCCCGGAAACGCAAAAGGCCCAGGATCGCTCCTGGGCCTTTGTCATGCCATGGCGTTGCGCCTAGCGGCCGTCGTGGTCCCAGCCCTTGTCGCCGGGGTGTCCGGGGCCCTTGCCGTTGCCGCGTCCCTGGTCGTGCTTGCCGCCGTGCTTGTTGCTGTGGCGGTTGTCGCGTTCACCGCGGTGATCGTCGTAGCGGTCTTCGTGCCGCACCTCGTGGCGATCGGGCGCCCAGCCCCCGGAAACGAAGCGGTAATACTGGTCGCGGCGTTCCCAGCGCGCAGGTTCCCAGTGCTGGCCTGGCCGGGCCTTCAGCCAGTAGCCGTCGGCCCAGTGGTGCCTGCCGCCTTCCCAGTACCAGGTGCCCGGCACCCACACGTAGCCACGGCGCGCCGGGTGCGCCACCTCGTGCCTCGGCTCGGGCGGGGCATCGGAAATGGTGACGCTGACAGACAGCTGGGCCAGGGCGGGGGAGGCGAAAAGCCCCAGGCACAGGGCGGCGGCGAGAAGGGTGGGCAGGGTCTTGCGATGCATGGTCGTGCTCCTTGTGGGCCCAGGCGCTGGGCCTGGGCGGTGGTTCGGTCTCATGGTCCTGAAGGACGGCTCCCGGTGCGGCGGCTGGTCGGCTTGGCCGCGCCCATTGCCGAAGATGAGCATACGCCATGCCAGCGCGTAATCACTTGCAATGAAACAATGTTTGATACAACGTTGGAAGAACTCCGGGCGCGCTGGCGCAAATTCTGCGCACCCTGGTGCACAGGTGTGCAAGGATAGGTAAATCAGCAGTTTGCCGCAGGCGGGCCAAGTCTGTGGGCGGGGCAGGGCAGACGATTCGTGGCGAGGCCAGTCCTGCCGGTGAGCCCTCCGGCATCCCGGCGATGGGGCCGGACCTTCGTGGCGCGCCGGGGGCATGCGGGCCGGGCCTGTCGCCGTGATCATCCATGGCTGCCCTGGGGCTGCCGGGGGATTGGCAGGAGGCTGGCAGGCCATCCCCCGCAAAAAAAAAGAGGCCCAGCACGCGCCAGGCCCCTTTGCGGATCAGCGGAACAGGGCAGCGGGGCTATTCGCCCTTGAGCTCGCGGGACATCAGGTCGCGCACGGCCTGGGCCGGGTCCTTGTCCTCATACAGAATGCGGTACACCTGCTCGGTAAGGGGCAGCTCCACGCCGAGCTTGCGCGCCAGCTGGTACACGCTCTGGGTGGTGCGCACGCCCTCGGCCACGGTCTTGGTCTCGGCCAGGATGTCGGCGAGCTTCTTGCCCTGGCCCAGTTTCATGCCCACGGTGCGGTTGCGCGAGAGGTCGCCCGTGCAGGTGAGCACCAGATCGCCCATGCCGGAAAGGCCCATGAAGGTTTTGGGCTTTGCGCCCATGACCTTGCCCAGGCGGCTCATTTCGGCCAGGCCGCGGGTGATGAGCGCGGCGCGCGCATCGTGGCCGAAGCCCAGGCCGTCGGCAATGCCCGCGCCAATGGCCATGACGTTCTTGAGCGCCCCGCCAAGCTCCACGCCGAGGAAGTCCTCGTTGGTGTAGACGCGGAAGGAATCGGTGGAGAAAAGCGCCTGCAGTTCGCGGCCAAGCTTCTTGTCCGCGCAGCCCAGGCTCACTGTGGTGGGCATGCCCAGGCTTACCTCTTTGGCGAAGCTGGGGCCGGAGAGGGCGGCATAGCGCGGGGCCAGGGCCTCCAATGCCTCCGCCACCACCTGCGACATGGGCGCCAGGGTGTTGTTCTCTATGCCTTTGCTGGCGCACACCATGATGGGCTTCTTGGGCAGAATGTCGCGGAAGCTTTCCAGGCTGGCGCGCATGAACTGGCTGGGCACCACGAGCAGAAACACCTTGGCCCCGGCAAAGGCGCGCGCGGGGTTGGAGTGCAGTTGCAGCTCGGGGGAAAGTTCAAGGTCGGGCAGAAACCAGGTGTTGCGGCCCTTTTCTTTCATCTCGGCCAAAAGCTCTGGTTCGCGGACCCAGAGGGTGGTGGGCACGCCCTTTTTGGCCAAAAGGTCGGCCAGGGTGGTGCCCCAGCTGCCCGCGCCGACGACGGCGGTCTTCATGCACTGCGCTCCTTGATTGGGTGAAGGGGGCCGCCCGCGCGGAACTCGCGTCCGGGCGGGCATCGTGCGCCTTCATACTCCCTGGCGCGGGGGGAGGCAAGCCCTTGGCCAGGGCGGTTTCAAACGGCTTTCCGGCCTTGCTTTCCTGCCCGCAAAGGGCTTGGGCCCGCCGGGCGAGTTGCCAGCGCGCGCGGCCTCGGATACAAGAACCCGTCCCGCTGCTGCTTTGGCGGGTTACACAGCAACAAGCGAGCAGCCAATGAGCGGCACAATGAAGAAAAACACTCCCCCCGTGTTCACCGAAACGCAAAAGCGCATTCTGGCCCTGGCGGGCGCGGACCTGCCCGATTCGCCCACGCCCTATGCCGACATGGCCGCCCAGGCGGGCGCCACCGAGGCCGAGGTCATCGAGCTCATCACCGGGCTCAAAGAGGGCGGTGTCATCCGCCGCTTCGGGGCCACCCTGCGCCACCAGAAGGCGGGCTACGGCCACAACGCCATGGTGGCCTGGCGCGTGGACGACCCGGAGGAAGCCCTGCGCATCGGCGAAAGAATGGCCGCCCGGCCGGAAATAAGCCACTGCTACGTGCGCCGCACCTATCCGCAGTGGAAGTACAACCTCTATACCATGATTCACGGCAAGAACCCCGGCGACACCACGCGCGTGGTGGAGGAAATCTCGCGGGAAACGGGCGTCACCGACAATCAGACCCTGGCCTCCCTGCGCGAGCTTAAAAAAACCTCCATGCGCTACTTCTAGGCGCGCAAGCGCGCCGCAAACACACACCGCGAACCGCCGCAAAACAACGGAGAAACCGCCATGTCCAGCACATCCCAGGCCTATTTCAAGCGCGCCCAGAACATTTTGCCCGGCGGCGTGAACAGCCCTGTGCGCGCCTGCAAGAGCGTGGGCTGCGAGCCCCTGTTCATCGACCGCGCCAGCGGCAGCCGCATGTGGACCGTGGACGGGGCCGAGCTGCTTGATTTCGTCATGAGCTGGGGGCCGATGCTGCTGGGCCATGCCAACCCGGCTGTGGAAGAGGCGGCAATCGGCGCGCTCAAAAACGGCGCCAGCTTCGGCGCGCCCTGCCCGGCGGAAGTGGTTCTGGGCGAGCTGATCCGCGAGATCATGCCCGGCATGGAGCAGGTGCGCATGGTCAGCTCCGGCACGGAGGCCACCATGAGCGCCGTGCGCCTGGCGCGCGGGTTCACCGGCCGGGCCAAGGTGCTCAAGTTCGACGGCTGCTACCACGGCCACAGCGATGGCTTTTTGGTGAGCGCTGGCAGCGGCGTGGCCACCCTGTGCATTCCCGGCACCCCCGGCGTGCCCGACGCCATAGCCAACCTGACCCTGCTGGCCCCCTACAACGACCTGGCCGCCGTGGAGGCCCAGTTCGCCGCCCATGGGGCGGACATCGCCTGCGTCATCGTGGAGCCGGTGGCGGGCAACGTGGGGCTCATCGCCCCTGCGCCGGGCTTTTTGCAGGGCCTGCGCGAGCTATGCACCAGGAACGGCGCGCTGCTGATTTTCGACGAAGTCATCACCGGCTTCCGCGTGGCTTTGGGCGGCGCGCAGGCGCGCTTCGGCGTCAGGCCCGATCTCACCACCCTGGGCAAGATCATTGGCGGCGGCTTCCCGGTGGGCTGCTACGGCGGCAAGCGGGAAATCATGGCCCATATAGCGCCCAGCGGGCCGGTGTATCAGGCGGGCACGCTCTCCGGCAATCCGGTGGCCATGGCGGCGGGCATCGCCACGCTGACCCAGCTGGCCAAGTGTGACTACGACGCGTTGGAGCGGCGCACCAAGGCTTTTGCCGAGGAGTTGGCGAACATCCTGCGCTCCAAGGGGCAGGATGTGGTTCTGAACCAGCTGGCGTCTTTGTTCACGCTCTTTTTCACCAAAACCCCGGTGACGGACTACGCCACGGCCAAGACCAGCGATTCCGCAGCCTATGGCGAGTTCTACCGCCAGATGCGCGCGCGCGGCGTGAACCTTGCGCCCTCGGGCTTCGAGTGCGGGTTCACGTCCTTCGCCCACACGGACGCGGACCTGGAGAAGACCCTGGAGGCGGCGCGGCAGGTGGCGTTCTAAACGACTCTTGGCAGGCGCACGCGCCAGAGCAAAGCGCTTTGCACATGGGCCAGCACATGACAAAGCCCGCCGGGGTGCGCTCCGGTGGGCTTTTGCGCGTTCTGCCGGGCGGGCGTGCCCTGCGGCCCGAAGCTGGCCTGGGTGAGTTCCGGGCACCAGCCCGCGCGCAACTCGGCGCGCATCTGCTCGGAAATATCGGCGCAGTAGCCTTCGCAGTATTCAATGCGTCCGGCGGTGTTGCGCAGGGCGCGCACGTTGAGTGATACCCAGACGGTTTCGCCCCCCTTGGCGAGCAGCTCCATGGAGTAGCGCTGGATGGAGCCGTGGCTTTCCAGAAGCTTGAGCACGGTGGCGTATTCCTCGGGGTGGAAGTTGTACAGTTGCGTGATGTCGGAGACGTAGCGCAGGAAGTCCTCGGCCGAGCTGTAGCCGAAGATCTGCGCGAAGCGCTCGTTCACGCTCAAAAAATGTCCCTCGAAGGTGGTGCGGAAAACGCCCACAGCCCCCTGGTCGCACAGCTGAAGCAAATCGCAACGCAGTTTGCGCTCCAGGGTCACGTCGCTCAACAGGCCATAGCCCACCACGCTGGTGGGGCCATCGGGGTAGGGCACAAGGCAGGTGCGCAGCCAGCGCAGGCCGCCCTGCCGCGTCAGGATGCGGTACTCCTGCACCCAGGGGGTCAGGGTTCGCGTGGCCTGGGTCATGGAGACCATGACGCGGTCGAAGTCTTGCGGGTGCAGCATGGCGAACAAAGGCAGGGTGTCGTCGCGTACTTCGTCAAAGGGCAGGTCGTGCACGTTTTGGAAGCCGCCGGAGGCAAAAGCGAGGCTGGAGCCGCCATCGGCCAGGAGCTGAAAGCGCAGCAGCGTGCAGGGCGACCACGGGTGCAGGAGCTTGAGGCATTCGTCCAAGTTCGGGCAGGCTTCGCCCAGGTCCGGGCTTTCAGCGCAGTTGGGGCACGCGTGCGCAAGCAGGCGCCCTCCGCTGGCCATCAGCACATCTCTGCCGGGTGCAGGCATCGGTCTCTCCATTGGCTGTGCGCTCTGGCCGCCTTTGCCGGTCCAGCAGGCCCGCAGCCGCGCAAGGCATGGTCCGTATCCGATGGGTACCTTACAACCTGTGGAATAGCAACCTGTTGTGTGAATATCGCCACCGGTGGAGCAAGAGCCAAAGCCGAAAATTGCACCAGCACGCAAAAAACGCACTGGCCGCCCCTTTGCCCCCTTGGCGAAAGCGCAAATGCCGGATAAGCATGTCTTACCGATCGATTTTTGCGACAGAATCGCGACGAACTATTGAGCAGGGGGCGATTACGCATGAACCAGACAGCCGACAGCTTTTCTCCAGATGCGTTTGCCGCGCGCCTGCGCGAACTCCGCAAGGTCACCGGCCTCACCGGGGCCAGCATTGCCCAGCGCGGGGGCATTACCAAGCAGACCTTTTCCGGCTACCTGCACACGGGCAGGGTGCCCTCGGCCGGGGTGCTGGCCAATTGGGTGTTCCAGCTGGGAATAAACGCCAACTGGCTGCTCACGGGCGAGGGGCCCATGCTGTTGGAGAACACGGCGCTGGAGTCGGACCCGCTTGTGCTGCGCGTGGCGCAGATGGTGGGCAGCCTGCGCCACGCCGGGGCGCAGGAGCAGGATATCCTGCGTTCGGTGCTGGATTTGGTGGAAGCAGCGCTTGATGAAGACCCGTGCGCCGCATCACCCGCGCCTGGGGCTCCGACCCGCGCGACGCTGGACTAACCCGGTCTCTTTGCCGCGCTTTCGCCCTTCATCGTTCTTTGGGGGCAAGCGGCAGGCCTGGCCGTTCGTTTTTTCGCATCGTTTATAAAAGAACCTGGACCGAGCTGCTCTGGTCCCCTGCCGCCTTTCTTCCTCCTTCCCGCCTCCGCGTTTCCGTCGTGACCACCCCTCTCTTTTTTGTTTTTTCCGCCGACCTGCGCCGCGTTTTTCCAAAGCAAAAGGCCGCCTTGCGGGCGGCCTCTCGCGCTATGGGGATTCCAGGGGGACCTTGGCCCTTTGGCGGGGATGCATGGGGCGAAGCCCCTGCCCTTTGCTTTGCCTCTACAGGGACTCGCCGTGGTGGCACTCGTGGCCTTCGCCATGCTCCATGCACACCAGCTTGTTGTCCACCAGGGTGCCGTCGAGCCAGGCCTGCACGGCGTCGGCCACATCGCCCTTGGCGCCGCGGAAGACAGTGATGCCAGCCTGGCCCAGGCGCACCACGGCCCCTTCGCCCATGTTTCCGGCCACAAGCACGCTTACGCCCATGTCCACCAGGGTGGGGATGAGTCTCGACTTGCAGCCGCAGGCCGGGGGTGGGGTGAAGCGTTCCTGCCCCACCACGCTTTTGGCGTCGTCGATGCTGTAAATGGTGAAGGATTCGCAGTGACCGAAATGTTCGTCCACCTGTCCGGCGCGGGTGGGAACGGCGAGCTTGAGCATGGCTTTCTCCTTGCCTGGGCTTAAGGTTAGGCGATTTCGCGCGGTTGCAGGCGCGATTGTTCGCGCGGGGCGTTCCGTCTGCCGCAGCGCGGGCAGCGGCTTTCATCGTCGGTGCAGGCGGGGCGGGGCGCATGGCCTTCGGCAGCGTTGCTCCCGTGCGCCCAGGCTGCGTCCTTTTCGTCCCTGGCGTCGATGCGCAGAGCCAGGCCGAGGACAAGGGCCCGGGCGACCTTGGTGCGCGCCTTTTCTATGGTGCGGCCAAAGGTTTGGCGCGAAACGCCCATGCGCGCGGCGGCATCCTCCTGGTACAGGCCTTCATGGTCCGCCAGGCGGATGGCCTCGTATTCCTCCAGGCTTAGCCGCACTTCTTCAAGGGCGTCCAGGCGCAGCCCCGCAGGCTTGAACATCTTGCAGGCGGGCAGTCCGTCGATGCGCCTGCAACAGCGTGGTCTTGGCATGTGCGTCTCCGTTGGGCCTTAATTATGGGCATATGCCCATAACGTCAAGGGGGCAGGTACAAAAAAAGACCCCCGCCGTCCGCCGAGGGGGTGGCGGAGCAGGCGGGGGCGGCGCTTGGGGCCTTGGTTCGCTTCGGGCAGGCCTATGCGGGCATGGGCCGCATGGAATCGCGGTAGATTGCCGCCACGCGCTCGCGGGTGCCGGGCACCGGGGCAACGGAAAGCAGCAGGCCGAGGGACGGCGTGTTCTCCACCAAGTTGCACAGCCGCTCCACGTCGCCCTCGCCGAAGCCTTCGTCCATCAGCTTCTGGGGCACGCCCACGCTGGAAAGCCAGCCTTCCACGGCGCGCGCGGCGGCGGCGGCTTCCTCTGGCAGGCCGCGCAGCTCCGGGGCTATGGGACGCAGAATCTGCGCCAGCACCGGGGCCGTTGCCGGGTAGCACTGGCGGATGACGGCGGGCAGCAGCATGGACAGGCCCAGGCCGTGGGCCAGCTCGGGCTTTACGGCGCTCAAGGGGTGCTCCAGGGCATGGGTGAAGTGCAGCAGGCCGTTGTCAAAGGCGGTGCCTGCAATGAGCGCAGCGTAGGCGAGGCAGTAGCGGGCGCGCAGGTCCTCGGGGTTGGTCAGGGCTGCGGGCAGGTAGGCCGCCACCAGGCGGATGGTCTCCTGGGCCAGCAGTATGGAGAGCGGGTTGGCCGTGATCGCCGTAGCCGCCTCGATGACGTGGTTCACCGCGTCGATGGACACGAAACGGGTTTGCGCCGGGGAAAGCTTGGTCATCAGCGCCGGGTCGTCGATGGAATAGAAGGGGTAGATGCAGTCGTAGGCGATGGCCGGCTTGTGGTTCAGGCTGGTGATTGTGGCCACGGCGAAGCGGTTCACCTCGCTGCCGGTGCCGTGGGTCAGGTTCACCACCACAATGGGCACGGCCAGCTCCGGCGTGAAGGCGAAGCTGTAAAGCTCGCGCCCGGTGCGGCCGGGGTTGGCCAGCAGAATGGCCGCGCTCTTGCCCGCGTCTATGGGGCTGCCGCCGCCGATGGCGATGACCGCCTGCGCGCCGCCTGCGCGGCCCAGGGCCGTGGCCTCGTCTATGGCGTCGGTGGTGGGGTTGGGCGTTATCTTGTCGTACAGGGTGATGGCGATGCCGTTGGCCTTGCAGGCGGCAGTAACGTAGTCCCAGGCGCCGGTGAGCTTGTAGGAGCGCCCGCCGGTGACGCAGAGCACGCTTGTGACGCCGCGCGCCTTGAGGGCTGCGGCAATGTCGTGCATCTTCGCTATGGCTCCCACGCCAAGATACGTAGTTGTTCTGGTGCGGATTTCTTTGATGGCATTGATGTCAATGGACGTATCCCACATGGTGTGCTCCTTTCTGCCAGCGTACAACGCAATGGAGTTTATCTCACTGGTCTTGGCGCTATTTTACCTGAATCCATTAACAAGCTATGCTTCGTGGGGTGGTGCGTCAACCTGCTGTGGGAATGTAATATTTTGAGGCAGGCTTCGCCCCTGCCGAAAGCTGGGCTTGAGAATGCCGCGCAAAACGCATAGCCTAGGGCGCACATCCACTTCCGGAGGCCCAATGCACGACGACCCACAGTTCAAGACCCTCAGGGTCATCTTCGAGGCCGCACTTTTGCGCATCGACCCGTACGGCATGATCAAGGACCGCGTGCGGCTGGAGGGCATTCCCGGCCAGCCTGGCTCGCGGCTGGTCATAGAGTTCGAGGCCGCGCGGCACGAGGTGGAGCTTGCGCGTTTTTCGCGCATTCTGGTGCTTGGCTGCGGCAAGGCCTCCGCCCGCATGGCCAAGGCCGTGGAAGAGATTTTGGGCGCTGGCCAGGCGGAAGGCCAGTCGGAAGGGCAGTCGCAGGGTCTGCCCTGGGGCGGGCTGGTGTGCACCAAGTACGGCCATACCGAGGCCCTTGCGCGCATCGAGCAGGCCGAGGCCGCGCACCCGGTGCCCGACGAAGCCGGGGTGCAGGCCGCGCGGCGCATTGCCGGGCTTGCACGCGCCGCCGGGGCGGACACGCTGGTGCTGAACCTCATCTCCGGCGGCGGCTCTGCGCTTTTGCCCGCACCCATGAGCTACCAGGACCAGGGCCGCGAAGTGGTCCTCACCCTGGCGCACAAGCAGGCCGTCACCCGCGCCCTGCTGGCCTGCGGGGCCGACATCCGCGAAATCAACTGCGTGCGCAAGCACCTGTCCGAGCTCAAGGGCGGACGCTTTTTGCGCCTGCTGGCCCCGGCCACCAGCGTTTCGCTGATTCTTTCCGACGTGGTGGGCGACCGGCTGGACACCATCGCCTCCGGCATCACCAGCGCGGACGAGAGCACCTATGCCGAGGCGCTGGGCATTGTGCGCGGGTATGGGGTGCAGGGCCTGATTCCGGCCGAGGCGCTGCGGGCGCTGGAGCTGGGCGCGGCGGGAAAGCTGGACGAAACGCCCAAGCCCGGCGACCCGGCGCTTTCAAGCGCCACCAACCTGCTCATCGGCACCAACCACGCCGCGCTCTTGGCCGCCTGCGACAAGGCGCGCGAACTGGGGCTCAATGTGGCGCCGCTCACCTGCCTGCTCACGGGAGAGGCGCGGGAGGTGGCCCGCTTCCTGTCCGGCATCGGGCAGGACGTGCGGCGCACGGGCATGCTGGTGGCGCGGCCCGCTTGCGTCATTCTGGGCGGGGAGACCGTGGTGACTCTGGTGGGCGAGGGCAAGGGCGGCCGCAACCAGGAAATGGCCCTGGCCTTTCTGGCCGAGATGGAGCGCGACCCCGAGGGCGGGCGCGGGGTGGCGTTTCTTTCCGCCTCCACCGACGGCACGGACGGCCCCACGGACGCAGCCGGGGCCTACGCCTCGCCGGAGATGCTGCGCCGCGCGCGGCAGGCCGGGCTTTCCACCGCGGCGGCCCTCAAGGCCAACGATTCGTATCACTTTTTCGAGGCCATTGGCGGTTTGTACAAGACTGGCCCCACGCGCACCAACGTGTGCGACCTGCACCTGCTGCTGGTGGAGTAGGCGCGCGGCCAGGGCGGCTGTCGGCCCGCTTGGCGCGGCACGCGGCAAGGCCCGGCCACGGGTTGGGGTGCGATGCGCCGCAGCGGCCCTCAAGGCCAACGATTCGTATCACTTTTTCGAGGCCATTGGCGGTTTGTACAAGACCGGCCCCACGCGCACCAACGTGTGCGACCTGCACCTGCTGCTGGTGGAGTAGGCGCGCGGCCAGGGCGGCTGTCGGCCCGCTTGGCGCGGCACGCGGCAAGGCCCGGCCACGGGTTGGGGTGCGATGCGCCGCAGCGGCGCAGGAGGGCATCCCCGCCAGGCTGATGTAGCGCGCCTTGAACGCCGAGGGCGCGACCAGGCCTCGGCGCTGCGGGGCAGCACCATCGCCGGAGCAAGGCCGCAGGGGCGCTTGGCGAGTGGGCCTATGCCGCCAGCCGCGCCCACTCAAACAAAAGAGCCAGCGCGTTGCCACGCTGGCCCCATGAGCGCAATTCACACTGGAATCACGCTGTGTTATAAAACAAGGCACCCGCCAGACGACACGGACGGGGTGTACACCACGCCCTGCAACGCCACAGCTAGCCCCGGCGCACCAGAATCAGGGAGAAGTAGCTGGGCTTTTCGGGCACCTCGTCCAGGCTGGCGAAGACCGCCTCGCCCTCGTGCCCCAGGCGGGTGACGAAGGTCGCGGACTGGGTCAGGCCCAGGCGGTCCAACACGCGGCGGATGGTGGGCATGTTCTTGTAAGCCTTGAGGATGACCGCCGCCTGCGCCGCGCCCAGCACGGCCTCCAGTTCCGCCTCCGGCGCAACGCCGGAAACCACCGCCAGGCTCTCGCCGCTTTCCACCAGCACCCGGCCCGTATGGGCCGCCGCCGCCTGATAACTGGTGATGCCCGGCACCACGGCAACCGGAATCTCGGCCAGCAGGCCGTTCAGGGTGCGCAGCAGGTAGCCGAAGGTGCTGTAAGTCAGCGGGTCGCCCAGGGTCAGAAAGGCCGCGCTTTTGCCCTGGGCCAGAATGGCGGCCACGGTGTCGGCGTTGGCGCGCCAGGCGGCGTCCAGCACGGCCTGGTCGCGGGTCATGGGGAAGTCCAGGCGCACCACCTGCGCGTCGTGGCGCAGGTGCGGCGCGGCAATGGAAAGGGCCAGGGAGGCCTCGTTTTTGGTGGAGGCGGCGGCAAAGACAACATCCACCGTTTGCAGCGTCTTCACGGCCTTGAGGGTGATGAGATCTGGGTCGCCGGGGCCGACGCCTATGCCGAAGAGTGTTCCGAAGCGGGTCATTTCCTGTCCTTGCTGCGCGCGCCCGCTTTGGGCGCGGCGGTGTGTTTCGCCTGTGTTTTTGCCGCCAGTTCCGGGTGCAGCAGCCCGGCCAGTTCTTCCGCCGCGTCGATGCTCTGCGGTCCGGGGCGGGAGTATTTGCGCTCGTCCACGAACCAGGCCTTGCCGTTTTGCGCCGCCGGGAGCGTGCGCAGGCGCGGGCGCTTGGCCAGGGGCAGCGGGGCCGGGTTCATGGGGCCGCGCTGGATGAGATAGGCCTCCGGCGCGAGGCGCAGAAGCTCTTCTTCGCTCAGGCGGGCGAACTTGGCGCGCTCGGTCACGCAATTGACCCCGCCGGCGCGGCGGATGATTTCGGCCACGAGGCCTTTGTCTCCCGCGCCCAGCATGTTGGGCGAGCGCACCTCGAAGAAGACCCTTGGCCGCTGCGCGGTTGCGCCCACCTTGGCGTCCAGGGCGGCCAGGCGCGCCTCCATGCCCAGCACCATATCCTCGGCCTGGGCCGGGGCTCCGGTCAGCACGCCCACGCGGCGGATGACGCTCATGAGCTCGGCAAAGCTTGCGGCGTGGAACACGGCCACGCGCAGGCCGCGTTTTTTGAGCGCGTCCACCGGGAGCGAGGCCTCCTTGCGGCCGGTCATCTGCAGCACCAGGTCCGGCTTTTGGGCCAGCACGGCCTCTATGTTCGGCCGCATGTGCGTGCCGATGACCGGCAGCCGGGCGATGCGCGGCGGGGTGCTGTCCGCGTTGGTGCGCGCCACGATTGCCTCGGCCCGGCCCAGGCCGTCCAGAATCTCGTTGAAGGCCCCGTACAGGGCGATGACCCGGCCCGCCGGACGCGGCAGGCTGATCTCCTGGCCTGCGTCGTCCACCACGCTGACGGGCCCCGGCCCCTGCGCGCCGCTTGTTGCCGGGGCGCTACAAAGAAGCGCCAGCGCCAGCGCCAGGCACCAGATGCGCCTGGGGTGCGCCGGTGACCGGGTGCGGAGCCACGCGAATGTCCGTTTCATAGATGTCCCTGAGGTTCGCCTCGGTGAAGATGTCCGTGGTCGGGCCGTCCAGCGCCACGCGCCCGGCCTTGAGAAACACCAGCCGCGTGCAGTACAGCGCGGCCAGGTTGAGATCGTGCGCCGCCGCCAGCACCGTGCCGCCGCGCTGGTGTTGCCGGGCCAGCAGGTCAAAGGCCTCCACGCGCCGGGCCAGGTCCAGGGCGCTGGTGGCCTCGTCCAGCAAAAGCGCCCGGCGGCCCTGGCACAGGGCGCGCGCCAGCAGCACGCGCTGCTGCTCTCCGCCGGAAAGCTCGGCGGCCTGCCGCTCGGCCAGGTCCAGGCAATGGGCGTCGGCCAGGGCGGCCTGGGCCGCGTCGTCATCCTGCGGGCCATAGCCGCCAAAGAAATTCGTGTGCGCGTAGCGGCCCATGCGCACCAGCTCCCGCACGGTGAAGCCTGCCGGAACCTCGGCGCGTTGCGGCACGCAGGAGACCAGCCGCGCCCGCTCCCGCGCGCTGAGGCGGGCCATGTCGCGTCCGTCCAGTTCCACCGCGCCGTCCAGGGCGGGCAGCGCCCCGGCCAGGGCCAGCAGCAGGGTGGTTTTGCCCGCACCGTTGGGCCCCAGCAGGGCCACGAACTCGCCTGGGGCCAGGTGCAGGTCCACCCTGCGCAGCACCGCCCGGCCCGCGTAGCCGCAGGAAAGCCCCCGCGCGCGGATCATGCGCCGCCCTCCCGGCCTTTGCCGCCCAGGCTTTTGCGCGCCAGCAGCAGGCAGAAGAACGGCCCGCCGATGAGCGCCGTCACCACGCCAACGGGCAGTTCGGCCCCGCCGGGAAGCACGCTGCGCGCCGCCACGTCGGACCAGATGAGCAAGAGCGCGCCCAAAAGGGCCGAGGCAGGCAAAAGCCGCGCGTGGCCAGCCCCCAGCAGCAGCCGGATGAGGTGCGGCACCACCAGTCCCACAAAGCCGATGACCCCGGAAATGGCCACCGCCGCGCCGGAAAGCAGGCTGGCCCCGAAGAGCAGCCACAGGCGCGAGCGCCCGGCGTCGAGCCCCAGCAAGCGGGCCTGGGTTTCGCCCAGGGCCAGCACGTCCAGCTCCCGCGCGCGCCAGAAAACAAGGCCCGCGCCCAGCAGCATGTACGGCCAGGCCAGGGCTGCGTGCTCAAAGCCCCGGCCCTGGAAGCTGCCCATGATCCAGAACACGATGCTGGCCACGCTCTCTTCATCCAGGCTTTTGAGCAGCGAAATGAGCGCGGCCAGGAAGGTGGACACCACGATGCCCGCCAGAACGACGGTTTCGCGCCGCAGACCGGAGAGCGGCCCGCCGCCTGCCCGCGCCAGCGCAAGCACCAGCCCCAGCGCCGTAAGCGCCCCGGCCAGGGCGCAGGCGGGCAGCACGCGGGCCTCGCCCGCCAGGGCCGCCTCCCCGGCGATGCCGCTCAAAATGGCCAGGGAGGCCCCGAAGGCCGCGCCGCCGGAAACGCCCAGGGTGAAGGAATCGGCCAGGGGGTTGCGCAAAACGCCCTGGAAGGCCGCGCCCGCCACGGCCAGGCTGGCTCCGGTGAGCCCGGCCAGCAGCACGCGCGCCAGGCGGATGTCTACAATGACCACGGCCAGGCTGGGGTCGACGGCGTCTCCCGCCCTCAAACCCAGGGCCTGCAGCAGGGCCAGCAGGGTTTGGCCCGCCGTGGAGGGGTAGCTGCCCACGCCGCAGGCCAGCACCACGGTTGCAAGCAGGCAGGCGAGCAGGGCGGAGCCCAACGCCAGGGAGCGCCCGGGCCGTTTGCACGGCCTTTGGGCTGCATTTTGGGCCGGGGCGGTGCAAACGGCCCGCCCGGCCTCGCTCCCTGGTGCGTCCATGTCTCCGCCCCGCTCCGCCATGCTATTCGTCCAGCGCCTTTACGGCGTCCTTCAGGTGGCCAATCCACAGCTTGGCCACGGCCGGGCGGCTACCCAAACCGGTAAGCTGCGCCTTGGGGGTAAAGCCCTTGGCCTTCAGAATGCTGGCCCAGGAGTCTTCCTCGGGTCCGGCCATGTCGTTGTGCGCGTGGTCGCCCGCAACGCTCATCAAGGGCAGCAGGTGCACGGTGCGCACGCCCTGGCGCTTGAGGGCGGGAATTACGTCCTCCAGGCTGGGGGTGCTTTCCACCGTGGCCACGAAAACGCGCTGGTCGTGCCGCCACAGGGCCAACTGCAGCGAGGCGTAAGCCGCGTTGGCCGGATGCTCCGTGCCGTGGCCCATGAGCACCACGGCCTCACCCTTGCCGTGCTTGGGCAGGCAGGACAAAATGGCTTCCGCGGCGGCGCTGATGTCCTCCGGGGTGGAGAGCAAGGGCAGGCCCACGCTGATCTTCTTCATGCCCTTGGGCATGCCTTCCATGGCCTTGGCCGTGGCGATGATGTCGTGGAACTCCTTGCCGGGGATGGATTGCAGGGACTGCACCGCGACCTCGGTGAAGCCCTCGGCGGCCATGTCGGCCAGGGCCTGGGCCGGGGCGCGTTTGACGATGCCCTCTCCGGCTATCTTGTCGCGGATGATTTTGGACGAATAGGCCATGCGCACGGGCACGCCGGGGAAGGCTGCCTCGGCCTGGCTTTTGAGGCTGTCGATGGCGGCCACGGCTTCGGGCACGCTGGTGCCGAAGGCCACGAGCAGGATGCCGCGCTTGGCCGGGGCGGGTTTGTGGGCCTCGCCCGCCAGGCAGGGCGCGGCCAGGGCGAGGCAGAGAACGGTGAGCGCGATGGCGCGCCAAAAGGCGGAAGTTGCGGGTGAACGCATGCAAGACCTCCAGGATGGAGGGCGGGTGGGGGAAAATAAAAAAATCCCTTTCCGCAAAGCGTTGCAGAAAGGGAGTCCCGTATTCGTCCCCATACATGTCCCGTCGGACAAAAGCCCTCGTTGCCGACGAGAAGCCATGACACAGTATCCGGCAGGTCTTCCGACTTGCCCCATCGGCCCCGGCCTTCCCAGGAGACTACTCCCAGTGGCGCGCTTGGGGGCCGACCGTTTGCGGGGCTCACGGCGGCGGGTCCGTTCCCGAGTTTCACGGGATTCCCTTTTCACCCCGCCAAGTGCGGGGAACCGAACGACTGTGGCGATAGTATGCGCGCTGCGGGGTGTCAAGGGCGGGGAGCTGCCCGGCGGGCAAAGGGGCTTGGCTTCGGAGCATGCGGGCTCTGCCTGCGGCGTCCGTCGGCGGGCTCTGTCGACAGATTTTTCCGCACGCGTTTTGCCGACAAATTCTGCCGCAGGCGCTCTGCCGCAGGCGCTCTGCCGCAAGCGCTCTGCCGACAGATTTTGCCGCAAGCCTTCTGCCGCAAGTGCTTTGTCGGCGGGCTTTGCCGGGAGAAGAGCGGCGAGGCCGGGGCGGCGGCGCGGCCCTTGAACGCGCCTTAGACCTGGGGCGGGGCGGAAATTTCGTTCAAGAGTTTTTCGATGTCCAGCACCAGCGCGTCGCTTTCGCCCATCATGCCGAAGCCCAGAATGGGCAGGGTGTAAATGTCCTGCACGGGAACGGTGAAGCCCGTCACCACCACCTGTTGCTGGCGCAGCACCTCGTCCACCAGCAGGGCGGCTTCGTGCTCGCCCATGCGCACGGTGATGATCAGCCCGGCGCCGATGTCGGTGCAGGACTCGTGCAGGTCCAGGTGGCGGCACAGGCGCAGCAGGTGGAAAATCTGGCCGCGCACGCTCACGGTTTCGCTGCCGTCGGGCAGGGCCACAAGGTCTTCGGCCTTGGGCGCGAAGATCTCCAGCACGTCGCGCGAGGGCACGATGAGCACCTCCGGCCCGACGCGGCACACCAGGGCGTCCACAATGCCCTCGTTCACCGAGCGCGAGAGCGGAATGGACAGGGTGAAGCGCGAACCAGCGCCCGGCAGGTTCTCAATGGTGATGTCGCCGCCGAGCTGCATGCGCACGGCGTTGGCCACGGCGTCCATGCCTACGCCCCGGCCGGAAACGTCGGTCACTTTCTCCGCCGTGCTGAAGCCGGAGGCCAAGATGAACTGGATGATCTCCTGCTCCGTAAGCTCCTGCCCCGGCTCCACCAGTCCGCGCTCCTGGGCTTTTTGCAAAATGCGCGCGGCGTTCAGGCCGCGTCCGTCGTCGGCCACCTCCACGTAGGCGGTATCGCCCTTGCGGTAGGCGTTCAGGTGCACGTTGCCGGTTTCGTCCTTGCCCTTCTCCACGCGTTCCTCGGCCGTTTCCAGGCCGTGGTCCAGGGCGTTGCGCAAGAGGTGCACCAGGGGCTCGTTCAGGCTCTCCACAATGGTCTTGTCCAGGGCCAGCTCGTCGCCGCTGATGGTGAAGCGCACCTTCTTCTGCATCTTTTGCGAAAGGCTTTGCACCAGGCGGTTCATGGGCAAGAAGATCTGCTTCAGCGGCACCAGGCGGATGGCGTCCACCTGGGTTTGCAGCCCGGTGATGACCGTGTCCAGCTCGGCCAGGGTGGAGGCCGAGAGGGTGGCCCCGCGCGTGCCCGACTGCGACAGCACGGCAAAGGTCACCATGAGCTTGCCCACCAGCTCGATTAAGCTGTCCAGCCGCTCCGTGGGTACGCGGATGCTGGTGATGCCTTGCTTGCTGGCGGCCAGAACACGCTCGGCCTGGGCCTCGGGGTGGTCCAGGGCCTGGGCTTCGGCCTGGGGCTCGGCCTGCGTATCGGGCTGGGCGGCGGGTTCGTCGCAATCCGCCGTGGGGGTGGAGATTTCCAGCTGGGGCGGCGCGGCGCTTGCGCGGGGTTGGTCCAGCACGCCCGCCAGGGCGTAGAGAAACTTTTTGTGCGCCTCGCACAGCTGCAATAGCGCGGTGATGATGGGCTCGTTCACCGGGGTGATGCCGTCGGCCAGCATGTCGAGCAGGGAGATGACCTGGGCCGAGGCCAGCTTGAGGTGCGTAAGGCCCAGGGCCTCCAGCACCGGCGTCACCTCGTTTCCGGTGGGGCGGCCTCCCTCCAGTTTGAGGATGCTCTCCTCCAGGGGGGTGATGCACTGGCGGACGAGATCTTTCACTGGGCGGCCTCCGCCGGGCTGGCGCTTCCCGCATCAAGCTGGAACACGGCGTCGAAGTCCCAGGCGTAGAAGGTTTCGCGCGCCGCGCCGGAAAGCCCGCGCACCTGGATGGTCCACATGCCCGCCAGGCCGGTCAGGTCTTCCCACACGGCGGAGCCGAAGCTCTTGACGCCGGAAAGGTCCAGAATCACGGGCTCGGTTTGCGGCAGGCCCAGGATGAAGCCCACCAGCTGGTCGGCCTGGGCCTTTGTGTGCATGCGCGCGCAGGTTATGCGCAGCACGGCCCCGGCTGGGTCTTTCTCGTGCTGCACGCAGTTGGCCGAGGCGGCCTGCTTGCCGTTCTGCGCCCCGCCGGAGGCCTGCTCCAGCACTTGGCACACGGCGTCGATTTCCGATTGGTCCGGCGCGCCGAGGTCGCGGATCTGCTCTATGGCGGCGAACACGGAGTTGACGCCGTAGGAGGCCAGGGAGATGTTGTCGCCGCTGTGGGGCAGGCTGCCTGCCTGCAATTTTTTGAGGAAGCTCTCCACCTTGTGGGTCAGGTGGCTGGCGGCCTCGAATCCGGGCATGAACCCGGTGACGCCCTTGATGGTGTGCAGGGGTCGGGCCAGAATCTCTATGCCTGCGGCCACCTCGCCCTCGCCGAGCTTTTCCAGTCCTTCCAGCACCTGCGGGTAGTATTTGTCGCCTACCTCGGCGAAAAATTCTTCAGAAAGCGCATCGCTCAAGGGGCACCTTCGCAGCCTAGGCCGTTATGAAGCCGAGCTTCTTGAGTTCTTCGAAAAGCTTATCCTTGCGGACGGGCTTGACGATGTAGCCGGAGGCCTCGCCATCGTGGAACGAGCGGATGACGGTCTTGGGGTCGTCCAAGGCCGTGGTCATGAGCGCCTTGGCCCTGGGGCGGCCGGGGTGCTGCTGCTCTATGGCGCGAATCTGCTTCAGCGCCTCCAGTCCGTCCATCTCCGGCATCATGATGTCCATGAGCAGAAGGTCATAGGGGCGGCCGTCCTCGTGGGCGAGCTTGAAAGCCTCCACCGCCTCGGTTCCGTTGACCACAACGTCCACCTCGAACAGGGTGTTGAGGAAGACGGAAAGCACCTTGCGGCCCAGGAATTCGTCTTCGGCGACCAGCGCGCGCATATTCGTACCTCCGGAGCGGATACCCCGCTTATACGCTGCTTATTCGCATAACTGCGTAAAAAGTCAATGCGGATCGTGAATCAGCCGCTTTTACGCCCTTGCGCGCAGGTCCAGTTGCGGGTAAAAGCCCGCCCATGCGCGGATTCATTACCCCCGAGCGCCTGGAGCGCATCAAGACCGTTTTGGCCCACCGGCAGCGCGACGTTACGCTGGTCATGGACAACATCTGGGACCCGCACAATGTCTCGGCCATCTTGCGCAGTTGTGACGCTTTCGGCATTCATCGCGTTCATCTTTACTACACAAGCGAAAAATGGCCGGATTTGGGCAAAAAATCCTCGGCCTCGGCCAAGAAGTGGGTGGAGCGCGTGCGCCACGAGGAACCCGGCGAAATGCTCGACGGCTTCGCCGCCGCAGGCGTGCAGGTCCTCCGCACCGGGTTTTCCGCCACGGCCAGGCCGCTGTTTGACTTCGACTTCACCCGGCCCACGGCGGTCATTCTGTCCAACGAGCACCGGGGCGCTTCGCCGGAGCTGGTGGAGCGCGTGGACCAGGAACTCTACATTCCCATGCAGGGCATGGTGCAGAGCCTGAACGTCTCCGTGGCCGCAGCGGTCATCCTCTACGAAATGTTCTCCCAGCGCAGGCGCGCGGGCCTGCTGGACTCCCCGGCGTTTTCCCAGGCCGAGCTGGACGCCCTGACCCTTGAGTGGAGCGACAGGTAGCGGCTGAGTGGAGCGACAGGTAGCGGCGGCGCGGTTGGCGCGGCGCAGGCCATGAACGGCCCGGGGCGGTAGGCTTCCGGGCCGTTTCGCGTGTATGCGGGGGGCGCTTGGGCTAGGCGGCGCTGGCGTCGCCCACGGCCACGGCGAAAAGAGACAGCAGCAGGGCCGCCGTGAGCCAGAGGATGCGCAGGGAATTGGCGTTCTTGGTGTTTTCCATGGCAGTGTGCGGGGTTGAAGCAAGGAAAGCCGCCCGGACCGCCCACACATTCAGGGGGCGGCCAGGACAGCGATCCGAAGTCGTTCGCGTCAGCTTTGCGTCTACAGGGGCGAGGGGCAGGGGGATGCCTGCTCTCGGCTTCGGGCCTAGTGATGGCCTTCTTTCTTGCCCTGCTGGATGCGGATGAAGGCCACGGTGATGATCCAGGCCAGGTAGATGAAGATAAGGGAAACGCCGACGGTGCCCTGGCTGGTGCTGTGGGCCATATCTTTCAAGAGTTCGCCGAACATGGTCGTTCCTCCAAATGTTTCTTTGCAGGCGCATGGAGCGCCGAGGCGGGTCTATTTCACCGGAATGCCCGGAAATGTCAAGGGGGTGCCCGGCCTTGCCGCAAACCTTGGCCCCCTTGCCAGCCGGGCGGACAAAGGGCTACCGTGCAGGGCACGCTGCAAAGAAACCGGAGGAATCTATGTCGAACGGCCCGCGCATTGTTGTTCTGGACGCTTTCACCATGGGGCAGGACGTTTTCTGGGAGCTTTTGTCCGATCAGGGCGAGCTGACGCTTTTCGACCGCACCGCCCCGCAGGAGGTGCTGGCCCGCGCCCAGGGCGCGCAGGTGCTTTTCACCAACAAAACCGTGCTTACGGCGGAGGTCATCCAGGCCCTGCCGCAGCTCAAATGCATCTGCGTGCTGGCCACCGGCTACAACGTGGTCGATGTGCAGGCCGCCGCCGCGCGCGGCATTCCCGTGTGCAACGTGCCGGGCTATTCGCCGCTGGCCGTGGCCCAGCATGTCATGGCCGTCACCCTGGAGCTGTTCGGCAAGGCCTGCCGCCACGCCCGGGCCGTGGCCGAGGGCCGCTGGGCCGCCCAGCCGGACTTCTGCTTCTGGGACGCGCCGATCATCGAGCTTGCGGGCAAGACCATGGGCGTGGTGGGCTTTGGGGCCATAGGAAGCCGCGTGGCCGAACTGGCCCACGCCTTCGGCATGAACGTTTTGGCCCACGTGCCGCGCCCCAAGGAGCTGCCGCCTTACGGCCCCTTCGCCTTTGCCACCCTGGAGGACCTGTTCGAGGACGCCGACGTGGTGAGCCTGCACTGCCCGCTGACCCCGGAGAACGAAGGTCTGGTGAGCGCGCGCCTGCTTGGGCGCATGAAACCCACGGCCTTTCTGGTGAACACCGCGCGCGGGCAGCTGGTGGACGAGGCCGCCCTGGCCGCCGCCCTGGAGGCGGGCATGCTCGGCGGGGCCGCCCTCGATGTGCTGCGCGAGGAGCCCGTGCGCCCCGGCAATCCGCTGCTCAACGCGCCGAACTGCCTCATCACCCCGCACGTGGCCTGGGCCAGCGTGGAGGCGCGCAGGCGGCTTCTGGGCATTGCCGCCGCCAACCTGCGCGCTTTTTTGGCGGGCGCGCCGCAGAACGTGGTCAATGGCGTGGGGGAGTAGCGCCTCTCTTTACATCGTCACGAAAATTGTGTCATTCGTGATATGCGTCACGCTTGATATATGACACTTCTGACCAAATCTGGAGGATCCGACATGCGCAAGCTTTCCCTGGCTTTGACCCTGCTGGCCCTGCTGGCCTTTGCCGGCAGCGCCCTGGCCGCCGAGACCATCCTGGTGGGCACCACCACCAGCACCGCCGACACCGGCCTGCTGGATTACCTTGTTCCGAAAGTGCTGAAGGATACCGGCCTTGAGATGCGCTGGACCGCCGTGGGCACGGGCAAGGCCCTGGAGCACGGCAAGAACTGCGATGTGGACGTGCTCATGGTCCACGCCCCGGGCGCGGAAAAGAAGTTCATCTCCGAAGGCCACGGCGTGCTGCGCAAGGAGTTCATGTACAACGACTTCATCATCGTCGGCCCGGCCAAGGACGCGGCGAAGATCAAGGGCAAGTCCGCCTCCGACGCGCTCAAGGCCATTGCCGCCGCCAAGGCGCCCTTCGCCAGCCGCGGCGACGACTCCGGCACGCACAAGCTTGAGCAGCAGCTGTGGAAGGCCGCAGGCCTGGCCCCGGACAAGGAGTCCTGGTACATCCAGGTGGGCCAGGGCATGCTGACCACCCTGGGCATGTCGGCCGAGCGCGGCGCATACACCATCACCGACCGTGGCACCTGGATCGCTTACGAGGCCAAGCATCACGGCCACTCCGGCCTGGTGGTGCTCTCCGAGGGCGACCTGGCCCTGCGCAACCAGTACAGCATCATCCTGCTGGCCCCCAAGTGCACCATGATCAAGCACACGGCGGCCAAGAAGCTCATGGACTGGTTCCTTTCCCCCGTGGGGCAGAAGGCCATTGCCGACTTCAAGGTGGAGGGCAAGCAGCTCTTCATCCCCAACGCGGCGAAGTAATAAGGAAAAGACGCTTACGTGGACTATTTCAGCGAGGGCCTGACCAAGGCCGTGGCGCTGCTGCTGGCCCTGGACCCCGAGACCTTCTCGGCGGTTTGGGCCACGGCCAGCGTTACGGCCCTGGCCCTGGCCGCCAGCCTGCTTCTCGGACTGCCCCTGGGTTTCGCCCTGGGGCACTTCCGCTTTCCGGGCCGCCGGGCCGTGCGGCTTGTTGTGGATTGGATGCTCTCCCTGCCCACCGTGGTCATCGGCCTTGTGGTGTATGCCCTGTTCACCGCGCGCGGCCCCCTTGGCGAGTGGGGGCTGCTGTTCAGCCTGCCGGGCGTGGCCATCGGCCTTACGCTGCTGGGCCTGCCCATCATCATTTCCATGACCGCCACAGCGGTGGAGTCCACCGACGTGCGCCTGACGCAGAGCGTGCTCTCCCTCGGGGCGAACCGTTTCCAACTGCTTGCCGCCACCCTGTGCGAGGCGCGCTTCGCCATGGCCCTGGCCGCCGCCTCGGCCTTTGGCCGCCTCGTCAGCGAGGTGGGCATCGCCATGATGGTGGGCGGCAACATCAAGTGGCAAACGCGCACCATAACCACGGCCATTGCGCTGGAAACCGGCAAGGGCGAGTTTGCCAGCGGCATAGCCCTGGGCATTGTGCTCATGCTGGTGGCGCTGCTTGTGAACATGGTGGTGGGGCTGCTGCGCGCCCGCGCCGCCACGGACTACCGGGGCCGGGCATGAGCGCGCCGCTGTACCGGTTGCAGGGCATAGAGGCCGCCTACGGCGAGGGCCAGGCCGTGCTGCGCGTGCCGGAGCTTTCCATTGCGCGCGGCAGCATTCTGGGCCTTGCCGGGCACAACGGCAGCGGCAAAAGCACCCTGCTGAAACTTTTGGGATTTCTGCTTGCGCAACGCGCGGGCAGCCTGCGCTTCGACGGCGAACTGGTGGACGCGCGCGCCCTGCGCCACGGGCACCTGCTGCGCCGCAAGGCCGTGCTTCTGGGGCAGGATACCTGCCTGCTCTCGCGCAGCGTGGCGGCCAACGTGGCCTATGGGCTCAAGCTGCGCGGGCAAAGCGCGTCCAAGGAGGCCATTGCCGCGGCCCTGGCCCAGGTGGGCCTGCCAGCGGCGGACTACGCCGGGCGCTCCTGGCGGCAGCTTTCCGGCGGGGAGGCCCGGCGCGTGGCCCTTGCGGCGCGCCTTGCCCTGGCCCCCCTGGCGCTGCTGCTCGACGAGCCCACCGCAGGGCTGGACCGCGCCAGCACGGAGCACGTGAAGGCCGCCGCCCTTGGCGCGCGCGCGGCCCACGGCACCACGCTGGTCATCGCCAGCCACGACCTGGACTGGCTGGCCGCCTGCGCCGACACGGTGCTGACCCTGGACGAGGGCCGCATTGTGGCCGGGCTGCAGTAAAAAAAGCCCCGGCGGCATGCCGGGGCGTGTGCGTTGCTACAGGGCCTTGGTGATGTCGCCCGCGAGTTCGCGGTACAGATCGGCCACCAGGATGACGCCCAGGACCTTGCCGTTTTCTTGCACCACGGCCCAGCCGCGCCTGCGGCGCAAAAACAGCTCCAGCACCACGGGCATGGGGTCGTTGGGCTTCAGGGTGGGCACGTCGGGCTCCATGTGGTTGATGAGCGGGGTGTGCGTGCACACGGCGCTGGCGCGGGCAAAGGCCTTGTCGAAGTCACCCTCGTGCACCACCTTGAGGTCCGGGTCGCGCAGCACGTTTTCGTCCAGGGCGGCCAGCACGGTCCACACGGAAACCGCGCCCTTGAGCACGCCCTCCTTGCCGCCGCTTTTGCCCGTCACCAGAATGATGTTGTTCTCCGGCGCCTTTTTCTGGCTCTCGCGCAGGGCGCGCACGGCCTCGGCCAAACTGGCGGCTTCGTCCACCGTGGCGAATTCATCGCGCATAATATCCCAGGCCCTTTTCCGAAACAGCATGCGGCACTCCTCGCGGTTCGTGTTTTGCCGCCAAAGTTGAACGCCGGGCGGCAACTGCGAGCATAGCCCGGCGCGGGCCATGGAGGCAAGGGGGTGCGGCGGGCGTTCCCCCTTGCGGTTCATCCTTTGGCTATGCAGCCGGATATTCTGCCGGAACAGGCGGCGGCCAGAGGGGCTGGCGGCCCGGCCCTTGACAATCCACGCTTCAGGCCGCACTCTGCGATGTATGAAGCGAGTTCTGCCCCTGGCGTTGCTGCTGGCGCTTTTGTGCGGCCTGCCGCCTGCGGCGCGGGCCGAGCTGCCCTTCGGTCCGGGCGAGAAGTTACACTACAACATCTACTGGACCTTCATCCTGGCGGGCTCGGCCACGCTGGAAACCCTGGCCTCCGGCCCGGTGGAGGGGCAGCAGGCGTTGTACTTCCGCGCCCTGGCGAAAAGCACGCCTTTCATCGACACCTTCTACAAAGTGCGCGACTCCATCGAGTCCTTCGTGGACCCGGCCGTGACCCACGCCATTTTGTACCGCAAGGACCAGAGCGAGGGCGACTACGTGCGCCACTACGTGGTGCGCTTCGACAAGAACGGCAACGTGGCCTACCGCTACAGCAAGGGCAAGTTCAAGAACGCGGTCATCATCCCCACCGGCAGCTTCGACCCGCTTTCCATGCTGTTTTTGTTCCGCACCCAGCCCCTGGCCCCGGGCTTTGCGTTCGCCGCGCCCGTGACGGACGGCGAAAAGAGCATCACCGGCACGGCCAAGGTGGTGAAGCGCGAAACCGTAACAACCCCGGCGGGCGAGTTCGACACCCTGCTGGTGGAGCCGGACGTGCGCAACATCGGCGGCGTGTTCCGCAAAAGTCCCAACGCCACCCTGCAGGTCTGGATCACCAACGATGCCCGGCGCATTCCTGTGCGGGTCAAAAGCTCGGTGGCGGTCGGGCATTTTTCCATGGAGCTCACGGGGTATGATCCCCCTAAAAAATAAGCCTATAAAATAAGGTGGAAGAGTGAAGAAGTCCCAGTCCCAAAAGTCCCCCAGGCGTTCCGCGCCCTCCGCACGCAACGGGCGCGCCCCGGCCCGCAGCGGCCCCGGCCAGACCAGGCGCAGCGGCGGCGAGCACATGCGCGCCCCGCAGCAGCGCCAGGCCCATCCCCTGGAGGGCCAGACCATCGCCCTGACCATAGACACCCTGGCCCTGGGCGGCGCTGGCGTGGCCAGAATGCCGGAAGGGCTTGAGGGCCTGGAAACCGGCGCGGGCATGGCCGTGTTCGTTTCCGGCGGCCTGCCGGGCGCTGCGGTGGAGGCGCGCATCACCCGTGTGCACCGCCGCCACGCCGAGGCCGTGGTGACCGGGGTGCGCACGCCCTCGCCCGAGGCCGTGGAGCCCCTGTGCCCGCATTTTGAGACCTGCGGCGGCTGCCCGCTGCAGACCCTGGCCCCGGCGCGCCAGCTGTACTGGAAGGAACGCCAGATTCTGGAGGCCCTGCGGCGCATTGGCCGCGTGGAGCCGCAGCGCGTGCTGCCCGCTCTGCCCGCGCCTAAGGTCACGGGCTTCCGCAACAAGATGGAATTCGCCTTCCAGAGCGCAGGGCAGGGACCGGACGCGCTGCGCCTGGGACTTTACAGCAAGGCCGATCCGGGCCGCGTGTTCGACCTGGAGGCGTGCGCCATCTTCCCGCAGGACGGCTGCGACATGGTGGACGCCGTGCGCCAGGCCTGCCGCGACGCGGGCCTGCCCGCCTACGACCGCCGCACCGGCCTGGGCCTTTTGCGGCACCTGGTGCTGCGCCACAGCGTCCACCAGGACCGCTACCTGGCGCAGCTCATCACCGCGCCCGTCCCGGCGGACAGTGCCCCGGCCCTGGCGCTTTTCAGCCTCGGCGCGGCGCTCATGGAGCGCTTCCCCAAGCTGGCCGGGTTCGTCCACGCCGAGCGCGACAAGGCCGACGGCCTGGCCGTTTCCGAGCGCACGGTGTTGGCCCTGGGCGAAAGCGCCCTGGTGGAGACCCTGGAGGACGTGCGCTATTCCATCAGCGCCGACGCCTTCTTCCAGACCTGCACCGGCGGAGCGCTGGGCTTGTATTCCGGCCTGCGCGAACTGGCCGACCTGGGCCCGGACGATGTCGTGTTCGACCTGTACTGCGGCGGCGGGGGCATTGCCCTGTTCCTGGCGGCCCACACTGGGCGCGTGCTGGGGCTGGAGGCCAATCCTTCCGCCGTGGCCGACGCCGAAGCCAACGCCAAGCTGAACAAGGTGGACAACTGCCGCTTTCTGCGCGCGGACTTAACCGGTGAAAGCGCCGTGCCCGAGCGCCTGCCGGAAGGCTTCGCCAAGGCCGACGTGGTGGTGGTGGACCCCCCGCGCGAGGGGCTGGACAACGGGCTCATCGCTTGGCTGAACCGCACCAGGCCTTCGCGCCTGGCCTACGTGTCGTGCAATCCGGCCACCCTTGCGCGCGATGCCGGGCTGCTGGCCGGAGAGGGCGGGGGCTTTGCGCTTTCCGCCGTGCGCGCCGTGGACCTGTTTCCGCACACGGCCCACGCCGAGTGCCTGGCCCTGTTTACGCCCAAGTAACGGGCGCGGTTTTGCGCCCCTCGTCCGCTTTCGCCCCCTTGCCCTGGGGGGCGGAAGCGGGGTAGGCTTTTTTTTTATGCTTCGCTGGGCCGCCCCGGCCCTGGAGGAACACGATGTCGACGGTGATTCGCAAAAGCCTGCTGCAACTGGTTTTTTCTGGTGCGTTCATGAAGCGCTGGAACGACCGCCTGCGCCCCATGGAGCTCATGGAGGTGGACAAGCAGGCCCACAAGATGATCGTGGCCTGGATGCTTTTGTCGCGCATTACTGCGGGCATGGAGCAGGCCGAGCGCCTGGCCCTGACCGAAGAAGTCATCGAGGGCAGCATCTTCAGCTACTTCTACCGTCTGGTCATCACCGACATCAAGCCGCCGGTATTCTACAAGATAAAGGCCAACAGAGAGGACTACCAGAAGCTGACCCAATGGGTGCTGCCGCAGCTGAAGCCTCGGCTGGCCCCCCTGGGCCAGGAATTCTGGGAGCGCATGACCGTTGCGCTCATGGAGCCGGAGGAGAAGACCCTGTCCCGGCGCATCCTCATGGCCGCGCATTTGTACGCCTCCTATTCCGAGTTCCGGGTTTTGAAGCCCCTGAACCCGCAGGACGAGGAAATGCCGGAGATTGAGCAGAGCTTCCAGACGCGTCTGGCCGCTCTGACGGATCTGCCCGGCGTGGCCGACCTTTTGGCCGGGCAGAACGAGTTCAGCCGCTTTGCCGCGCGGGCCGGGCAATTGCGCTTCCAGAAGCGCTGGTCGCAAACGCCCCGCGTGCCGGAAACCACCGTCCTGGGCCACATGTTCCTGGTGGCGGCCTATGCCTGGTTCTTCAGCGTGGAGGCCGGAGCCTGCCAGGCCCGGCGGCAGAACAACTTCTTCACCGGCCTGTTCCACGACCTGCCGGAGCTGCTGACCCGCGACATCATCTCTCCGGTGAAGAGCGCCGACGCCTCCATCGGCGAGCTCATCAAGCAGTACGAGAACCACGAACTGGAGCGCAAGATCATCGGCCCGCTGAAAAGCGGCGGGTGCGAGGACCTGGCCGAGCGGCTCTCCTACCTGCTGGGGCTGGAGGTCGGCTCGGAGTTCATAGCCACCGTGCGCGAGACCGGACCGGAGGGCGAGCGCATCTGCAACGTCACCGAGAGCGAGCTGCTGGGCCCCAAGAACCGCGACGAGCTGGACCCCAAGGACGGGCCGCTGCTCAAGATGTGCGACCGTCTGGCCGCTTTCATCGAGGCTGACACCGCCCTGCGCAACGGCATCAACAACGAGCAGCTGCACCAGGCCCGCTGGCGCATCCGCCAGATGTACGAGCACCGGCCCGAGATCATGGGCATCCAGGTGGGCGCGCTTCTGGCGGACTTCGACTAGGCATGGACCGCAGCGACGACGCTTCGTTCCCGGCCGCCCAGGCCGCGCAGGAGGTCCATGCGGGCCTTGCGCCGGGGCTGTACGTGGTGGCCACGCCCATCGGCAACGCGGGCGATTTGTCGCCCCGCGCGGCGGACGTGCTGACCCGCGCCGACGTGGTGCTGGCCGAGGACACGCGCCGGGCCGGGCTGTTCTTCCGTCGCCAGGGGCTGGTGCGCCAGGCCGGGCGCGCGGGCTACTTCAGCCTGCACGAGCACAACGAGGCCGGGCGCATTCCGCAGGTCATGGAAATGATCGCCCAGGGCCAGGCCGTGGCGCTCATCAGCGATGCGGGCACCCCGGTGCTCTCCGACCCCGGCTACCGGCTGGTGCGGGCCTGCCGCCTGGGCGGGCTGCGCGTCACCTCGCTGCCCGGCCCCTTTGCCCCGGCCGTGGCGCTTTCGGCCAGCGGCCTGCCGCCCGCGCCCTTCACCTTTTTGGGCTTTTTGCCGCGCCAGAAAGGCCAGGCGCAAAAACTGTTGGCCCGGCATGGGGCCACGGGCGCAAGCTTGATTTTTTTTGAGCGCAAGGACCGCCTGGCCGCAACGCTGGCCCTGGCCGCTGGCGCGCTGGGCGACCGCGAGTTCGCCATCTGCCGGGAATTGACCAAGCAATACGAGGAGTTTATTCTGGGACGCCTGGGCGCGCTTGCGGCCACGCCGCTGGACGTGCTGGGCGAGGTTACGGTGATCATCGGGCCGGAGGCCCTGGCCCCGCCCGCCGTGCTTGCCGGGCGGGACGCGGCAGGCGAGCCGGGCGGAAGCGGACAGGCCGCCGACCCCAAGGCCGCGCTGGAGGCTGTGCTGGCCGAGGAGCGCGTCCGTGGTGGCAAACCGCGCGAGGTGGCGCGCAGGGTGGCCGAGCGCGTGCCCGGCCTGGGCGTGAAGGAGGCCTATGAACTGCTCAAGCGCTGAGGCGGCGCAGAACCGGGGCAACGTAGCGGGCGCTGAAGCCGCGCTGGACAGGGCGGTGGCCCTGGCCCTGGAGAACCGCGCCCTGGACGCCAGCGCCCTGCACGCCGTACTGGCCTGCGGCGAGGCCGAATTGCCGCGCCTGCTCGCGGGGGCGCAGGCCGTGCGCCGCGCGTTCTTCCGCAACGAACTTTCCCTGTGCGCCATAATCAACGCCAAGAGCGGCGCCTGCACCGAGGACTGCGCCTTTTGCGCCCAGTCCGCCCGGCACCGCACCCAAAGCCCGCGCCATGACTTTCTGCACCCCGCCGAGATAGCCCGCGCCGCCCGCGCCATGAAAGAGCGCGGGGCCTCGCGCTTCGGCATCGTTGCCAGCGGGCTGGCCCCCACCGAGGCCGAGTTCGACGCGCTCTGCGAGGCCGTGGGGCTGGTGCGCGCCGCCGGGCTTGCGCCGGATGTTTCCGTGGGCGTGCTCTCGCGCCCGCGCCTTGCGCGCCTCAAGGCCGCCGGGCTCTCCGGCGTGCACCACAACCTGGAGGTGGCGCGCAGCTTCTTTCCGCTCATCTGCACCACCCACAGCTACGAGGATGACGTGGAGGCCGTGCGCCTGGCCCTGGCCGAGGGGCTCTTTGTCTGCTCCGGCGGCATCTTTGGCCTGGGCGAGAGCTGGGAGCAGCGCGCAGAGCTGGCGCAAACCCTGCGCGAGCTTGGCGTGCAGAACGTGCCTATGAATTTTCTGGTGCCCATTGCGGGCACGCGCATGGAGGGCAGGCCCGTGCTTTCGTCCAGCGAGGCCCTCAAAATAATCGCCCTTTACAGGCTGCTGCTGCCCACGGCCCACTTGCGGGTGTGCGGGGGGCGCGGGCTGGTGTTCGGCCCTGTTTCCGGCCAGGGGGCGCTGTTCGCCTCCGGGGCCAGCGGCATGATGATTGGCGACTACCTGACCGTGGCGGGCACCCCGCCGGAGGCCGACCTGGCCCTGGCGCGGCAGTCCGGCCTGCACATCGCCGGGGCGGAGGTCTAAGCATGCCGGGCTTGCGGGAGCGGTTCTGGAGCGAGCGCGGCAAGGCGTACCTCAGGTGCTTTCTGCGCACGTATCTGGTGGGCGCGTCCATGAACCCGCGGGGGCTCATGAGCGTTGGCCTTTTGTACGCCATGCAGCCCGGCCTGTGGGTCATCCACAAGGAGCCCAAGGCGCGCGAGCAGGCGCTGAAGCGCTACGCCAAGCACTTCAGCTCGCACCCGTTCTGGGTGCCCTGCCTGGTGGGCATTTTTCTGGCGGTGGAGGCAGACATAGCGGGCCGCAGGCTGCCGCCTGACGCCCTGGAGAAGGTCAAGAACACCACCAGTTATACCTTGTCCGCCGTGGGCGACTCGGTTTTCGCGGGCAGCCTGCTCATTTTCTGGGCGTTGTTGACCTCGTGCCTTTTGCTGCTTGGACACCGCGTTCTGCCCTTCAGTATCGGGCTTTTCTTTTTTCTTGGATTGCAGGGCTTCCGCGTGTACACTTTTCTTGGAGGCGTGCGCAGAGGCTTCAGCTTCCTGTCCGCCCTCAAGCGCTGGGACCTCATCAATTGGGGGCGGCGCGTAAAGTTTGTAAACGCGGCCCTTTTGTTGTGGCTTTGGGTGCTGCTGTTCCCCAAGGGAGACGCGGTCGCCTGGACCTGGGGCATGGGCGCGTTCGCCCTGGCCGGGGCGCTTTCCATTCGGCCCGTGCTGCCCCGCTGGGTGGTGGCCGGGGCCGTGCTGGCGGTTGTGCTGGCCCTGCCCTGGCTTATGCGCAGTACCGACCTGCTGCCAGCCGGACTGCCGTTTTTCGGCATGCCCTAGGGCGGGAACGCGAAGTATGGACAAGGACAGCGGTTGGAGATCATGACCGAGACGAGCGCCACATCGGATTGCGAGGCCAACGCCCCGGACGAGTGCGTGCGGCAGGTGCTGGTGGCCAACCAGCTTGGCCTGCACGCCCGGCCCGCAAGCCAGATAGCCCGAGAGGCCCAGGCTTTTGCCGCAAGCATCAGCATTTCCGGGCCGGAGCAGACCGTGGACGCCAAGAGCATCCTCGACGTGTTGACCCTTGCCGCGGGCCAGGGCAGCACCCTTGAGATTCGCGCCAGCGGGGCCGACGCCGAGCTGGCCGTGGAGAAGATCTCGCAACTTTTTGCCGCCAGATTCGGGGAGAAATAGTGGCCAGAGCCATTGTTCGCGGCATTTCGGTGTCCACGGGCTTCGCCATAGGCAAGGCCGTGTTCGTCAACCGCAGGCACCACGCAGAGGTGCCGCGGCAGAGCATTGCCCCCGCCCTGGTGGAGAACGAGGAAACCCGCCTGCGCCAGGCCTTCGCCCGGGTGGAGGAAGACCTGGCCAGCGCCCGCGACCGGATTCCGGCCGAACTGGCCGAGCACCGCCATATTCTCGAATCGCACCTGATGATTCTGAAGGACCCCAAGCTGTGCGGCTCTGCGGCGCGGCACATCCGCGACCTGCGCGTGAACGCCGAGTGGGCTCTTGAGAAGGCCGTGGCCGAGGTGGAGAAGGCCTTCGGCCTGCTGGACGATTTGTACATCCGCGAGCGCCTGCAAGACGTGCGGGTGATGAGCGACCGCGTGATGGCGCAGCTTTTGGGCACCGCCCGCACCGAACTCGCCGTGGAAGGCCGGGTCATCATCATGGCCCACGACCTGACTCCGGCGGATACGGTGATGCTTGAGGTGGGCAAGATCATGGGCTTCGCCACGGCCCAGGGCGGCAAAACCTCGCACACGGGCATCATGGCGCGCACCCTGGGCATTCCGGCCCTGGTGGGCGCGGGCGAGCTGGAAGAGCTGGTGGGCGACGGCGACCTCGTCATCATCGACGGCGTGGGCGGCCGCGTGCTGGTGGACCCGGACGAGGACGAGCTGGCCGAGTTCAACGAGCTGGCCGACCAGTTCGAGGACTATCAGCGCCGCATCTACCGGGGCTGTCAGCTTCCGGCGGAAACCATCGACGGCTACCGCGTGCAGGTGCTGGCCAACATCGAGCTCATTGAGGAAGTGGCGGCGGTGCTGGATAACGGCGGCGAGGGCATTGGCCTGTACCGCACGGAATACAGCTACCTGAACCGCACTGACTTGCCCGGCGAAGACGAGCTGGCCGATAAGTATTCCGATCTCGCGGCCATCATGAGCCCGCGCAAGGTCATCTTCCGCACCCTGGACCTGGGCGCGGACAAGTTCATTGCCAGCTTCGGCCCGCTGGACGAGGCCAACCCGGCCATGGGCCTGCGCGCCATACGCTTTTGCATGCAGCACCCGCAGCTGTTCAAAACGCAGCTCAAGGCCATTGCCCGCGCCAGCGCCTACGGCAACGTCAGCATCATGTTTCCCATGATCTCCGGCCTGCGCGAGGTGCGCCGGGCCAAGGCCAAGCTGCGCGAGGCCCAGGACGAGCTGCGTTCCGAGGGCAAGCGCTTCAACGCCGACATGCCCGTGGGCATCATGATCGAGCTGCCCGCTGCCGTGATGATGGCCAGCATGCTGGCGGAAGAAGTGGACTTTTTCAGCATCGGCACCAACGACCTCATCCAGTACAGCCTGGGCATAGACCGCACCAACGCCCACGTGAGCTACCTGTACCAGCCGTTGCACCCGGCGGTTTTGCGCAGCATCAAACACGTGGTGGACGCCGCCCACCAGGCGGGCATAGAGGCCAGCCTGTGCGGCGAGGTGGCCAGCGACCCCTTCTGCGTCCCCATCCTCATGGGCATGCAGATCGACTGCATCTCCTTGTCGCCCCAGGCCATTCCCGGCATCAAGCGCATCATCCGCCAGGCCAGGATGAGCGAATGCAAATCGCTGCTGCGCGACGTTTTGGCCTGCCGCACCGTGGGTAAAATCAACCGCTTGGTGCGCGATACCATCTTCCATAAGTATCCTGAAGAACTTAACTTCTTTGCGTCGCTTCTTGATAACGACGACCTCGGCGGGTAAATCATGTCGCAACCCAATCGCCACGCGGGCGAAAAGCTCATCGCCACCAATAAACAGGCGCGGCGGCTCTATGAATTTTTGGAGGTGCTGGAGGCCGGGCTGGTGCTCATGGGCTCGGAGCTCAAGAGCCTGCGCGAGGGCCGCGTGAACTTCATGGACGGCTACGTGCGCTTCAGCCACGACGAGGCCTGGCTGACCGGAGTGCATATTGCGCCCTACGCCAACGCGGGCATGGACCCGCACGACCCTGTGCGCGAGCGCAAGCTGCTGCTGCACCACCGCGAAATAGACAAGCTGCAAGCCCTGGCCGCGCAGAAGGGGCTCACCGTGGTCCCGGTGCGGCTGTACTTCAAGAATGGCCGCGTGAAGCTCGAAATAGCGCTGGGCAAGGGCAAAAACGTGCACGACCGCCGCGACGACCTCAAAGAGCGCGACATGCAGCGCGACACGGCCCGGCAGCTGGCCGACTACAAGAGAAAATAGCCCCGCCGCATCCGCCGGGCGGGCCTTCCCGCATATCGGAAACCGCCATGAACAGCATTCCCGCAACTTCTCCCGTCACCGGGCTCGTCTCCGCCCTCACCCCCGCCCACCTGCGCTTTCTGGAGCAGCTCTTCCCCGGCGAGGGGCTGGTGACCGACCCCACGCAGATGGCCGTGTACGGCGCGGATTCCAGCCGCCGCGCGGCCATGCCCTGGGTGGTTGTGCGGCCCCGGACGGAAACGCAGATCGTGGAGCTGCTCAAGTGGGCGGAGGCGGAAGCCGTGCCCCTGGTGCCCCGTGCGCGCGGCACGGGCATGAGCGGCGGCGCGGTGCCCGCCTTTGGCGGCGTGGTGGTTTCCAGCCTGTGGCTGAACCGCGTGCTGACCATAGACGCCGACGACTTCTGCGCCGAGGTGGAGCCCGGCGTGGTGACGGCGGACTTCCAGGCGCAGACGCAGAAGCAGAAGCTCTTCTACCCGCCGGACCCGGCTAGCCTCAAGATTTCGACCCTGGGCGGCAACGTGGCCACCTGCGCGGGCGGCATGCGCGCCGTCAAATACGGCGTCACGCGGGACTATGTTTTGGGCGTGCGCGCCGTGCTGCCGGGCGGCAAGATCGTGGAGGCCGGAGGCCGCACCCACAAGAACGTGGTGGGGCTCGACCTTACGCGGCTGTTCGTGGGCTCCTGCGGCACCCTCGGTATTTTTACAAAGCTGACCTTGAAGTTGCTGCCCCTGCCCGAGGGCTCGGCCACCATCCTGGTGGCGTTCTCCTCGCTGCGGGCGGCCCTGGACGGCGCGCGGGGCGTGTTCCGCGCGGGCATTCTGCCCACGGCCATGGAATTTTTGGATGCCAAGGCCTGCTGGGCCATAGGCCAGCTTAAGGACGTGCCCTGGCCCACCGCCTCTGGCGGGTCGGAGGGGGCGGCGACCCAGGCCGTGCTGGTGCTCAAGGTGGACGGCTCCCGGGCGGCGCTGGCGGCGGACCTGGAGCGCCTGGAGGCGGCCCTGGCCCCGGCTGGCCCGCTGTGCCTGTTCAAGGGCCTGGGCGCGGCGGAGGAAGAACCCCTCTGGGAGCTCCGGCGGCTCGTCAGCCCGGCGGGCTTTCGCCTGGGACCGGACAAGCTGGGCGAGGACGTGGCCGTGCCGCGGGGCAGCACCGTGCAGGCCGTGGAGGGCTACCAGGCCATCGGCGCGGAGCAGGGCGTGCAGGTTGCCTGCTACGGCCACCTGGGCGACGGCAACATC
>DIVX01000150.1 GCA_002422505.1 Desulfovibrio sp. UBA6121 | reverse complement strand
CGCGTGTTCCACCGGAAGGTCCAGAAATGGGTGTTCGTCCGGTGCTCGGACGAATTCATGCAGGCGCTGGAGGAGCGGCGTCATTTGCACAAGAGCGGTCATCTCATCGAGTACAATGGTCACCCGGTATCGGACATTGGCACGGCCTTCAGCAACGCCGCCAAGCGCGCCGAACTGGAGTACCCGGTCTGCCTATACGACATCCGGCACCTGTGGATTACCACTATGCTCGACAAGAAGGTGAAGATTTCCGCCATCGCGCATCTGGCCGGCACCAGCCCACGAATGATCATCAAGAACTACTACGGGGCGCATGCCTCGGAGAAGGAAAAGGCCGTCGCGCTGCTGCCGAAGCTCGGGGAGGCGAGAGAAGCGCCCATCAGGCTGGTCAAACCGGTTCAGGTGGCGTGAAAGAGAGAAGGAGGGCTCCACCGGGCAATGCGGTTCGGAGCAAAGTCGGAAATTTGCGCGGCGAGTTGAAGGGACGGCCCTTGACATCTGAGCAGGGCATGGCTAAACACTCCTGAACGAACGATCAGTAAGCACACGTGGAGGCTTTATGACGAAAGCAGAAATCCCGAACACCATACTGGGAGAAGCCTCAAGCCAGTTTGCGGCGCAGGGCTATAGCGCAGTCTCCATGCGCGACATCGCAAAGCAACTGGGGATGACTCCAGCGAATCTCTATTACCATTTCAAGGACAAGGAAGACCTCGTGCGATCCTCCCTCGCGTACGTGTTCGAGGGCAAGATGTGCATGCTCGACGACATCGTTGCCAGATATGACGATCCGCTGAAACGTCTGGAAATGGTCATCACCTGGTTTTCCACGCTCCTTTTCGAGGACGAGATATTTTCGCGCTTGTTGTACCGCGAGTTGTTGGAAAATGATGACGCCCGGATGAAGTTCCTGTCAAACGAGGTGTTTCAGGGGCCGTTCAGCCTGCTGGTCCAGATCATCGGAGACTGTGTGCAGACCGAAGATCCTGCCCTGCTGGTGGTGTCCGTGGTGAGCCTCATAATCGGTCATGTTCAGATCGCAAAGGTGTTCAAGCACCTCAAGGAAAACAAGCCGGAATACAACCAGCCTGAAATGCTTACGCGTCATGTCATGGAGGCGATACTTCGCCTTGCCAAGCCGGTTGACGCAGGGAGGACAGCGTAAGATGCGTCATTTTGCAACGCCGAACATCATCCTGCTTGGCCTGCTGTCACTGCCATGTTTGGCGATGCTGGCCGGATGCCACACGGGTGAAAGCAAGGAGGAGACCAGAACGTCCCCTTTGCCTCTGACGACAGAGCCGGTCTCCACCGCTGCATTTCCCAGAACCTGCGATCTGCCGGGCACGATCATTTCTGACGATCGTTTCCAGCTTTCTTCGCGCGTCGTTGGCTTCATCCGACGGCTTGATGTGCGGGAAGGGCAGCGTGTCTCCAAGGGGCAACTGCTGGTGCAGATCGATCCCGTCGAAGTCGAGCAGGCCATCAAGCAGGGGCATGCCTCGGTCCAGGCCGCCGGAAAGGACCTTGAAGACGCCGCCATTGATGTCGAAAAGTTCGAGAAGCTCGCCAAAACCGGCGCCATCGCCACGGAGGCGTACCGCAAGGCGAAGGTGCGTCGCGACATTGCCGAATCTACGCTGGCCAAGGCCAAGGCGGGTTTGGTCGGCATCAAGTCGCAGAGCGCCTACACCGAGATACGCAGCCCAGTGGATGGCGTCGTCATCACCCGCCACAAGCAGAGCGGCGACCTGACGGTCACCGGAGCCCCAATTCTCACGGTGGAGTCGCGGCGCACGCTGCTTTTCCAGGTGTACGTCCCGGAGAGCCAGATCAGGGAGATGGCGGTCGGCATGTCGGCGACCTTGCGGATAGACGCAATGCCGGAGCGCAGTTTCGAGGGCGCGATCCAGCGGATAGTGCCCTCCGGGGACCCGGTGACAAGGAGGTACGAGGTTGACGTGACCGTGCCGACCGACCCCGGCCTGCTGCCCGGAATGTTCGGAAGGGCCGAGATCGGCCTCGGCAAAGCTCTGGTCCTGGCCATCCCCAGTGCTGCGCGTGTTCAGCGTGGCGGGCTGGGCGGCGTCTTCGTGGTGGATCAGGGAAATGTCGCCCGCTTCCGGTGGCTGCGGTTCGGGCGCGAATGGAACGGCCTTGTCGAGGTTACGGCCGGCCTTTCGGAAGGTGAGCGAATCGTGGCGGCGGTCGACCAGCGCGTCAAGGATGGCGTCCCCGTCGCGCAGGGTCCGTCCGGGAGCAAGTGATGAGCAAGCCACGCCTCAACTTTGCGGGTCTTCTCGCGCATACGTTCATCACCAACAAGCTGACGGTCGTCATCATCATCGCCATCGCCTTGGCGGGAGTCACGGCCCTGCTGCTGACCCCCCGCGAGGAGATCCCACAGATCGTAGTGCCTGGCGCCCAGGTGTCCGTCGTCTTGCCCGGGGCATCTCCCAAGGAGGTCGAAGAGCTTGTCGTCACCCCCCTTGAAGGGATCGTAAGCGAGTTGACGGGGGTCGACCATACCTACGGGACGGCAATGAACTCCTTCGGCGCCGTCGTCGTGGAATTCAAGCCTGGTCAGCCCAAGGAGCAGTCGCTGGTCAAGTTCTATGACCGGATCGTGTCCAATCGCAGCCGTCTGCCAGCGGACGCCGAGTTGCTGCAGGTGCGCTCCATCGATGTGGATGACGTGCCCATCGTCATGCTGACCCTCGCTTCCCCGTCAATGGACGATTACGCCCTGAAGCGGCTTGGAGACAGACTGGCGGAACGACTGCGCAGCATCCCCAATGTTTCGGTCGTGAGCGTGCGCGGCGGCAGAAACCGCGAGATCGGCATTGAGCTGGATCCGGAGCGCCTCCAGGCCTTTGGCGTCACCCTCGGCCAACTCTACGCAGCCTTCGGCTCCAGCAACCTGTCCATTCCCTTGCGGGGCGTGGCCCGTGGGCAGGAGATGGAAAGCGTGAAAATTGAAGGCTTCTTCTCCTCGGCGGAAGACGTTGGAAACCAAGTCGTCAGCGTGCATGACGGGCGTCCGATCTATGTCCGGGACATCGCCACGGTCACGGATGGGCCACGAAAGGAGATAGGGCAGTCCAGCCGCTTCGCCTTCGGGCCGGCGGACGCCCGCTCACGTACGCTTGGTAGCGGCGACATGCCTGCGGTCACCGTCGCCGTCGCCAAAAAGAAGGGCTCAAACGCGGTCCTGGTGGCGGACGCCGTCGTAGAGCGCGTTGACCGCATGCGGGCGGATTTCGTCCCCTCTGGAGTCGAGGTGGTCGTGACCCGCAATGACGGTCAGAAGGCCAACGACGCCGTCAACACGCTGGTCGAGCACCTTGGCATCGCGGTGGGCACGGTGGGACTGATCCTGGCCCTGTTTCTCGGCTGGCGGGAGTCGCTCATTGTCTGCTGTACCATCCCTCTGGTGCTCTTCACCGCACTGGTGGCGGACCAGATAGGCGGCGTGACCATCAACCGCATCACGCTCTACGGCCTCATCTTGTCGCTGGGCCTACTGGTGGACGCAGCCATCGTGGTCATCGAGAACATCCACCGCCACTATTCAGGAGACGAGAACGACGACAAAGTCAGGATCACCGTGATGGCGACCAATGAAATAGGCAATGCGACCAATCTTGCCACGTTCGCCGTCATGCTGGTCTTCGGATCGATGATCCTCTTGACGGGCATGGCGGGGCAATACTTCTTTCCGGTCACGTACAACCTGCCCATCATCATGATCGCCTCGGCGGTGATCGCCTACATCGTCACTCCCTGGGCCGCCAATCGCTGGCTCCCGTTCGCGCGCGGCAAGGGCGGGCATGAGGTGCGCCAAGGCTTCCTGGAGCGCAATTACCTACGGCTCATCACCCCTCTCCAGGAAAGACGCGATGCGCGCGTCATCCTCGCCGTGGTCGTGATGTCCTGCCTGTTCCTGTCGGTGCTCCAAGGCGGGTGGCAGTTCATCTTCCCGCCCGGACAGAGCGGCCGCGTGTCCTCGCTGGGCGTGGCGCTGGGCTTCCTGCCCAAAGATAACAAGAACTCGTTCCTCGTCGTCGCGGACATGCCGGAGAACTCCCCTGTGGAGGAGACCAACAGACTGGTGCGCGACATCGAGCAGGTGATTCTGCGCAACCCCAACGTGACGAATTGCTTGAGCTGGCTTGGCCAAGCCGGCGTGGTTGACACGAATACGCTGAAGAAGGGGACGTCGGAGCGCTCAGGCGATTATGTGGGCGAAATTCTGGTGAACCTGACAAATAAGCATGACCGGAGCGCCAGCTCCATCGAGATTGTCCAGGCGCTCCGCAAGGAGATCGATCCCGTCCGCCTCCGCTATCCTGGGGCCAAGGTCCGCCTGGTAGAGGATCCTCCCGGCCCTCCCATGCGCGCCACGGTACTGGCCGAGATTCACGGTCCCGATCTCGACGGCTTGAGAACCCTGGCCGCTGAAGTCGAGCAGGCCTTCGCCAAGACGTATGACATGGTCGACATTAGCAATTCGGAACCTGTGGACGTGATTGAGCACCGCATCGTCGTGGACAAGGAAAAGGCCGCCCTTTCCGGCGTCTCCACGCAGCAGATCGCCCAGGCCCTGCGCTTAGTCTATGGCGGCAATGTCGTCAGCCGCGCGCATCCGGACGACGAGAAAAACCCTGTCGATGTCCGGGCCTTCGTTCCCAGACGCAACGAGGTCGATCCAACCCGGCTCGACCGGATATTCATCGACGGCCCCCAGGGGCGCTCCGTCCCGCTCTCGGGACTCGTCAAGGTCGAGCGGGGCAATGTGGACCGCCCGATCCAGCACAAGGACAACGAGCGCGTGACTTTTGTTGGCGGCGAACTCGCCCGGGCGGTGCCTCTCTATTCGGTGATCGACCTCACTAGGCGGTTGTGGGGGATGAGCACTCCCGATGGAGGCCGCCTAACGATAGGAAACCTGACCGTCTGGCCGCAGGCCCCGGATGTCACCGAAGGATACCAGCTTCTGTGGGACGGGGAAATGCGACTGACACTCGACATCTATCGGGACATGCTCATGGCCCTTGCGTCCGCGCTGACCCTGGTCTTCCTCCTGCTGGTCTCATACTACCGGTCCTTTCTCCTTCCGATGATCGTCATGTCCGCAGTGCCGCTGGGGCTGATCGGGATCTTCCCCGGCCATTGGCTTCTGGGGGTGGATTTCTCGGCAGCCTCCATTGTCGGCATCATTGGTTTGGCTGGTATCGTGGTCCGGAACTCGTTGCTCATCGTGGACTTCGTCCGTGACAACATCTCGCAGGGCATGCCGCTTGAGGAAGCCGTGAAGAACGCGGGCACCGTGCGCCTGCGCCCCATCCTGTTGACCACTTTGGCTGTCGTGCTGGGCAGCATCGTCATGGTGCCGGACCCGGTATTCGGCGGTCTGGCCATCTCGTTGATCTTCGGATCAGTGGTGTCGGCGGCGTTCACCGTGTTTGTCGTGCCTACCCTTTTCTACATGGATGCGTTGCGTCGCAGGCGGATACGTGAACGCAAGAACGCCGAGCAGGGATAGCTGCTGCTGCCGGCTACACGGGTGGAGTCCGCGCGAGATCATTGCAGCAGCGAACGTGGTGTGAGGCATGCAACACAAGGAGGACATATGGGAACTCAGCGCAGGAAAGGTGCCAGGAAGTCGGCTGACGGACATGACGACCATCGCGGGACGGCGCTCATGCTCAAGGAAGAGGACGAGCGACGCAGGATCTTCGAGAGGATCTCTGAGGTCCGCGCGGCGCAGGTGACCGAAGGGATGTTCGATTGCTTCGGGAAAGCTTCCGCACACTACTGCGACCAGGGGGCCTGCGTTTACCATGCGGAGTGCTTGAGCATCTCGGCCTTGATTTCACAGTCGTTCCCATAAGGTCATACCTGTTTGCGCAATCCGTGCTGGCTGCCGACGTCAGCGCGCGGTGTAGATGAGTGTATGGAACCGCAGCACCGTGGGTGAAGGGCATCTAGAGACTACATGCTTGAAGTGGTGAAACCATCACGAGGTTAAAGGAGGAATGATGGACACACAGGAAGAAATAGACACGAAGAAGCGTCTGCTCATGGCAGGAATGGTCGTTTTTGCAAAGCGTGGCCTTGAAGACGCGACTGTACGCGAGATTTGTGAGCGCGCATCGGCAAATGTCGCGGCTATAAGCTACCATTACGGCGGGAAGGATATGCTCTATATATCTGTATTGCATCACTATATGGAGCAACAAAGACAGCGCAATCCTCCTGACAGCGGAGTTACGCAAGAGAGTCCCCCGGAAGCGCGGCTTCGTGCGTTCGTCAAAAGTTTTCTGATGCAGACTGTGGGGGATGGCGACCCGGTCAATGAATACCTGGGGAAGCTCATATTGCGCGAGTTGATGGTTCCTTCGTTTTACTTTGAGGAACTGTTCGAACGTCAGTGTCGCCCTGTATATGAGCTTCTTTTGTCAATCTTGCGGCAAATGCTTCCAGAGGCCGACGACGCAACGATCAACCGTTGCGCTTCAAGCGTCATCGGACAATGCATACTGTTCAATTTCGGCCGGGAGGCCATACCCTTGCTGACCCCTGAGTTGGCCCTTACGACCAGCAATATTGACTACGTCGCTGACTTCATAGTCGGGTTTAGCACTAGAGGTGTCATGGGGTTGAAGCCGGGACAAAAGCATTGCGACAATCGGAATGACGCCCCTGCACCACAAGTGATGCCAGTTGGGTGATTCACGAGCCTGTCAGCCTTTGCAACAATGATGGGGTTTGCGAATGCGTTTTTTGCTTGAAATGACCGCCGTATTCTGCCTGGCCAGCATGCTGGCTTCTTGCACCATGGCTCCGAAGTACGAGCGCCCCTCGCCGGAACTGCGTTTAGACTGGGCTGCGGGAAGTGTGCCGCAACCCCAGGCAAACGCTACGCAGCAGGGCTGGCGGGATGTCATTGAGGACGCGTCAACTCGACATCTCGTGGAGTTGGCCTTGGTCAACAACCGCGACCTTCGCGTGGCCGCGTTGCGGATAGAGAAAGCGCAGGCCCAGTATCAGATCCAGCGCGCCGACCTCTTTCCGAAGATTGACGCCGGGGCTGGCGCGAACATGCAGCGGACGCCGGCGAGCCTCTCCCCCACAGGCCTCCCAATGACCACGCGCGCTTACAGTGTCGGACTCGGGTTCAGCGCATTCGAGCTGGACTTCTTCGGCCGCATACAGAGTCTCAGGGGCGCTGCTCTGGAGCAGTTCCTGGCCACCGAAGCCTCGCATCGGAGTGCAGAATTGAGTCTCGTGGCGCAGGTTGCCACGGGCTACTTCGCTCTTGCTGCCGATCGTGAGCATTTGAAGTTGGCGAAGGATATCCTGCAAACGGAGCAGGCCTCATATGAGCTCGTCCGGCAACGATACGAACTCGGCACGGTCAGCAGGCTGGACTTAAGCCAGGCCCAGACCACAGTGGATACGGCTCGGGTGTCCGTGGCTGTCTACGCCGCCCAGGTGACCGCTGACGAAAACATTCTGGAACTGCTGGTTGGAATGCCTCTGTCCCCGGAACTCTTGCCTGCCCAGTCGCTGGCAGACATCGCCCCGCTGCGACCCGTGCCTGCCGGATTGCCTTCAGAGGTGTTGACGCGCAGGCCGGACGTGCTGGCGGCCGAACACCAGCTCAAGGCCGCCAATGCCAATATCGGCGCTGCCCGGGCCATGCACTTTCCCACCATCAGCCTGACAGGCTCGTATGGGACGGCGAGCAACGAGGTTCGCGACTTGTTTCGCAACGGCTTCCAGGCGTGGACCTTCATTCCGCAAATCACCTTGCCGATTTTTCACTCAGGGGCGATCAGCGCGGGCGTGAAGGCCGCCGAGGCTGACAAGGCGATCATGGTGGCGCAGTACGAAAAGACGGTTCAGGCGGCGTTCCGGGAGGTATCCGACTGTTTGGCGCAGGAGGCTTCCCTGGCCGACCAAGTTGAGGCTCTGGGGTCATTGTCCAACGCCACCGGGCAGGCATTCGAGCTGACCAACCAGCTCTACGAGGCCGGCGTCGGCAGTTACCTGTCCCGGCTTGATGCGCAGCGAGCGCATGCACAGACAAGGCAAAATCTCATCGGCGCCCAGATGGCGCACACGGCCAACAGGCTGACGCTCTTCAAGGCGCTGGGCGGCACCTGGGCCAGCGAGTAGGGTTGCGAAGAGCGGGAGGTGGCGAGTGGTGCCGGAGTTGCGTCAGTTTGTCTTGACCGACACAGCGTTGCTGGTGCGGTCCACGCATCGGTTGCTGTTCCGCCGACTGGTGGGCATGACGGTTCTCGATGACTTCTGGCCCGCCGCGGCAGACCTGCACTGCGTATGCTCTGCAAGCTCTTCCCATGGCCGACCTGCGAAACCTGTGCGCGCAATATTTCAGCAGTGACATAGATGAATTGCCTATACAATTTGGGGTGTTCAAGCCAAACACGCCGCCTGATGCCCGGATTGATCCGGTGTACCCGCCCAAACAGACCCGGCTCCCGGAAGCGGGCACCGGAGCCCTTGGTGGCTGAACAAAGGCAGGAGCAGCGGCTGAACGCAATCTCCGGGATGCCGGTCCGCATGCAATGACCAAAGCCAAGAAGGATCGTTATGAATTTTGATCAGGAAGGCACTGCCGCATTGAAGAGCGCAAGAATCGAACGCCTGGCGGCGCAGAGCCGCCACACGCCGCGCTGCCGTATTCTCGGCCTGGGCGGCTACCTGCCGGAGAGCGTGCTCTCCAACGACGAACTGGGGCGAATTTTCAACCTGCCGGACGACTGGATCTTCAGCCGGACGGGAATCCGCGAACGGCGTATCCTCGCGCCCGGACAGGACACCTCGGACATGGCGCTCGTGGCAGCGCGCGCCGCCATCGCTGACGCGGGCATCGCCGCGGACCAGATCACCCACATCCTGCTGGCCAGTTGCGCGCCGGATGGGCTCATTCCCAACACGGCCTGCACCCTGGAACGCAAGCTCGGCCTGACGGGCCTCATGGCCATGGATTTCAACGTGGCCTGCTCCGGCTTCCTGTACGGCCTGTACCTGGCCCGTGCAATTTTGTCGCTTGAGCCGCAGGCCAAGATTCTGCTGGTCACGGCAGAGGCCATGTCGCGAATCTGCGACGCTCAAAGCCGCAATGTGCGCATTCTCTTCGGCGATGGCGCGGGGGCCGCAGTCATCGGCGGAGGTGAAGGCCCCGGAGCCTCAGTAGAAGATGTGCTGCTTTCCTCAGACGGCACCCACGGCGAGATTCTGGCCGCCAACGGAGCGGGCAGTCGTGCAGCTTACGCATCGCCCGACGATCCTGTCGGCGATGGCTACTTCCTGCGCATGAACGGCCGCGAGGTGTTCAAGCACGCGGTCTGCAACATGACCGAGGTCTGCCAGTCGCTCTTGGTCCGCAACGGTTTGCGCCCGGAAGACATCGACCTCTTTGTGCCGCATCAGGCGAACCTCCGCATCATTGAGGCTGTGGGCCAGCGCCTGGGAATCCCTGCCGAGAATACCCACCGGTACATAGAGCATTGCGGCAACACCTCCAGCGCATCCATTCCGCTGGCCCTGGAGGACGCTGCGCGGCAAAAGCGACTGCACCCCGGCGACTGCATTCTTCTGGCCAGCTTCGGCGCAGGCTTCACCTGGGGATCGGCCCTGCTGCGCGGCTAGTTTCCGTCTCTGCGAGGGTGACACTGCCCCAGTGCCATGCCGCAGTGAGCGGGTAGTCCGCGCTGTTGCCGAAGCTCGGGGCGGCGAAAGAGGCGCGCTGCGGTTGGTCAAGTCGGTGCAGGTCGCGTGAAAATGTAGTGCAACGATGTAGTGCAACAACGAAAAAGGGCTTGCGAAGCGATTCGCAAGCCCTTGATCTATCGGTGGTGGAGCTGGAGGGAATTGAACCCACGGTCGCTTGAATGCCACCCAACGGGTGACCGGCATAAGCGCTGAAATTGTTGATCATTTGTGACATCCTCACTGCGGGATCAGATCTTTCTGGGACATTTAGCGTGCAGATTTGTGGTGCAAAGGTGACCGTGCCTCCCCCGCAGGCGCATCTGTGCCAATTCACACCGGCTTGGACTTCTCCATCCCCGGGAGGCGATACGGAGGGGCAAACATCAATCTGGAATTATAAAGACAAAATTTTTCATTCATTAATCCTTGACGGCTTGCGGGCCGAGAAGTAAACAGCATCTCAAAGTTGGTTTGAATCCATGTTTTGCGCGGAGTGCGTCATGGCGGAAGACAACAGCACCCGGGAGAGGCTCCTGAAAGAAGCGCGCACAGTGTTTGCGGAGTTGGGCCTGAAAAACGCCACCATCCGCGACATCTGCACCAGGGCCGAGGCCAACGTCGCCGCCGTGAGCTACCATTTCGGCGGCAAGGAGCGGCTCTACATAGCCGTGCTTCGGGACTACATCGAGCGGGAGAACAGGCGGCATCCGCGGGACCAGGGCGTGACACCGGAAAGCCCGCCACAGGAACGCCTGCGGGTCTATGTGCGCAGCATCCTGCTCCAGACCCTGGACGGTGGGGACGCCGCCGACGAGCGCCTCAGCAGGCAGCTCACCCAGGAGTTCATCGAGCCGTCACAGCATTTCGGCGAGATTTTCGAGCAGTTCTGCCGACCGGCGCACAGGCTGCTGCTGGATATCGTCGGGAAGCTGCTGCCCGAGGCGGACGATCTGACGGTCTCCCGATGCGCCTCCAGCATCTTTGGGCAATGCGTGCTGTTCGATTTCGCCAAGGAGGCCCTCTCCCGCATGAGCCCGGAGTCGGCGCTCAAGCCCAGTAACGTCGAGCAGATCACGGAGTTCATTATGCAGTTCTCGTTGGGCGGCATCTCGCGCTTGCGCGCTGCCCAGGCCCAGCTGCGCCCGCCCGTGACGCCCAGCCCAATGCGCAGTGAAGGAGACACGTGATGCTTTCGAAGTTTTTTCTGAACCGGCCGGTCTTCGCCTGGGTCATCGCCATCATCATGATGACGGTCGGCGCGCTGGCCATCCATAAGATGGCCATCTCCCAGTACCCACCCATCGCCCCGCCCTCCATCGCCATTGACTCCTTCTTCCCGGGGGCCTCGGCCGAGACCGTGGAGAACACGGTGACCCAGATCATTGAACAGAAGATGACCGGCCTGGACAACATGCTCTACCTCTCCGGCACAAGTTCTTCTTCCGGCGCGGCGCGCATCGAAATGACCTTCGCCCCCGGAACCGATCCCGACGTGGCCTGGTCCAAGGTGCAGAACAAGCTGCAACTCGCCATGGCCAGCCTTCCAGACACCGTGCAGCGCTCCGGCGTCAAGGTCAGCAAGTCCACGCGCAATTACCTCATCGTCGTCGGCCTGATTTCCGAAGACGGCAGTATGAGTGGCGATGATCTGCGCGACTTCGCCCAGTCCAAGCTGGAAAAAGTGCTTTCCCGCGTGCCCGGCGTGGGCGAAGTGGAGAATTTCGGCAGCCAGTACGCCATGCGCGTGTGGATCAACCCGGACCACCTGAACAGCCTCGGCCTGACCATGGGCGACGTGATCGAGGCCCTCGACGCCTACAACGTCGAGATTTCCGCCGGGCAGTTTGGCGGTGCGCCCGCGCTGAAGGGCCAGCGCATGAACGCCTCCATCGTGGTGCAGCACCTGCTCCAAACGCCGGAAGAATTCGCCAACATCCCCATCCGCTCCAAGCCCGACGGCTCGGTCGTGCGCATCAAGGACATTGGCCGCACGGAGCTTGGCACCGAGCGCTACGACGTCATAGCCAACTACAACGGAATGCCCTCGGCGGCCATGGCCATCCGCCAGGCCGCTGGCGCCAATGCCCTGGAAACGGCAGACGCCATCAAGAAAAAGCTTCAGGAAATGGCGCCCTTCTTCCCCAAGGGCTTGAAGGTCGTCTACCCGTACGACACCACCCCCTTCACCAAGGTGGCCATTCACGAGGTGGCCAAGACCCTGGTGGAAGCCGTGCTGCTGGTGTTCGTCATCATGTACGTCTTCATGGGCAACATCAGGGCCACGCTCATTCCCACCATTGCTGTGCCGGTGGTGCTGCTGGGTACGTTCGCGGTGCTCGGGTTCTTCGGCTTCTCCATCAACATGCTGACCATGTTCGCCATGGTCCTGGCCATCGGCCTGCTTGTGGACGACGCCATTGTGGTTGTGGAGAACGTGGAGCGGCTGATGGTGGAAGAGGGGCTGCCGCCACGGGAGGCCACGGCCAAGTCCATGAACGAGATAACCAGCGCCCTGGTGGGCATCGGCCTTGTGCTTTCCGCCGTGTTCGGCCCCATGGCCTTCTTCCAGGGCTCCACGGGCGTGCTGTACCGGCAGTTCTCGGTAACGGTCATCGCCTCCATGCTGCTTTCCGTGCTGGTGGCCCTCATCCTTACGCCGGTGCTTTGCGCCACCGTGCTCAAACCCATTCCCCTGGGGCACGATTCCTCGGCCAGCGCCATTTTCTTCATGCGGCCGTTCTTCCGGTGGTTCGACCGGGTCTTTCTGCGGGCCAGAACCATATACGTCAACATTGTCGGCCATTCCTTCTCCAAGAAGACCCGCTACCTGCTGCTTTACGCCGCCCTGGTGGGCGTGGTGGGCTTCATGTTCCAGCGCATGCCCACCTCGTACATCCCCGACGAAGACCAGGGCATTCTCATGGTCCAGGTCATGCTTCCCTCTGGCTCCACCCTGGAGCAAACCGAGGAGGTTCTGACCACGGCCAGGAACTACCTGCTGGAGCAGGAGAAAGACAACGTCGAGTCTTTCCTTGGGGTTGCAGGCGTAAGCTTTGGCGGCCAGGGGCAGAACATGGCCCTGGGTTTCGCCAAACTCAAAGACTGGCACCTCAGGCCGGGCGCAGACCAGAAGGTGTCGGCCATCGCAGGCAGAACCATGGGCGCCTTCTCAAAAATCAAGAACGCCATGGCCTTCGCCTTTCCGCCGCCGCCCGTGGTGGAGCTGGGCATGGCCTCCGGCTTTGATTTCCAACTGCTGGACCGGGGCGGCGTGGGCCACCAGCAGCTCATGGCTGCGCGCAACCAGCTCCTCGGCATGGCCAGGAAGGACCCACGGCTCACACGCGTGCGGCCCAACGGCATCGACGACGTGCCCGAGTACCACATCAACGTGGATTGGAACCGGGCCGGAGCCATGGGGGTGCCCATTTCCGCCATCCACACCACCCTTTCCGCAGGATTCGGCAGCGCCTACGTCAACAACTTCATACAAAGCGGCCGTGTGAAGCAGGTGTATGCGCAGCTGGACACTCCATACCGCATGCACCCTCAGGACCTTGAACGCCTCTATGTAAGAAACAGTGCGGACAAGATGGTCCCCTTCTCATCTTTCGCCACAGGACACTGGACGCAGGGTTCGCCAAAACTGGAGCGTTATAACGCGTTTCCCTCCGTCAACATATGGGGAGAAGCCGCACCGGGGCACAGCACCGGCGAAGCCATGACCGCCATGGAGGAAATGGTGACCAAGTTGCCGCGAGGCATTGGTTTCGACTGGACGGGCCTCTCCTACCAGGAGCGCATGGCGACGGCGCAGGGGCCACTGCTGTATGCCTTCTCCATCTTCGTCATTTTCCTGTGCGTGGCGGCCCTGTACGAAAGCTGGACCATCCCCTTCGTGAACCTGCTTATGCTGCCGCTGGGCGTTTTGGGCGCAATTCTGGCAACGACCCTGCGCGGCATGTCCAACGACGTCTACTTCCAGATCGGCTTCCTCACCACCTTGGGCCTGTCCACAAAGAACGCCATTCTCATCATCCAGTTCATCAAGGAGCGCATGGGGCACGGCGACTCGATCATCGACGCCACGCTGGGCGCGGTCAAAACCCGGTTCCGGCCGGTGCTCATGACCTCGCTGGCCTTCTTCTTCGGGGTGCTGCCCCTGGCAATAGCCAGCGGCGCGGGCGCAGGAGCCATGAACGCCATCGGCACCGCCGTGTGCGGCGGCATGCTCTCCGCCACGTTCATCGACCTCATCTTCATTCCACTGTTCTTCGTGTTCATTTCCGGCCTGTTCACCCGGAAACAAAGCCCGCCCGCCGCTTCCACCAAAGCACAGGAGTAAAGCCCGGCAAGGGAGCCTTTGCGGCGGCGGGACACTTGAAGCAGACCAGACGAGGCAAGGAGAAATAGCCATGGCGGAACAGACCAGACTGCTTGTGTTGGTGGATGGCTCCGAACGGGCCATTCAGACCGCGCGGTATCTTACCGGGTTCATGCCCGTTGGCGGCCACGTGCAGATCGTGCTGTTTCACGTCTTCAACGGCACGCAGGAACAGCGCCGGGAATTGGAGGAGCACCAGGCCTGCGAGGGGATCGCCGAGCAGCTGCGCACCCAGGAACAGGAGGAAAAGCAAGGCGTGCTGGCCTGTTTGCAGCAGGCCAAGCGCATCCTCGTCGATGGCGGCTACCGCGCGGAGCATGTCGAAATCAAGTTCCAATGCATGGTGCAGGGCGTCGCCCGGGACATCATCGAGGAGGCCAAGAACGGCTACAGCGCCGTGGTGCTGCGGCGGCGGGGCCTTGGCGCCATCCAGAACATCATTCTGGGCAGCGTTGCGGTGAAGCTATTGCAGGCCCTCACCTTCCTCCCCATCATCCTGGTCGGGCAGGAGCCTCCGGCAAAAAAGCTGCTGCTGGCCGTAGACGCCTCGCCGCACTCCAAAAAGGCCGTGGAGTTCGCCGCGCACCTGCTGGGGAAAAGCAAGGGCTACGAAGCGCGGGTCCTTCATGTCGTTCAAGGCCTGGGCGCAGTGCGGTTCGAACTGGCGGAAGGCGCATGCCCAGAGCAAGCTGAGGACGCCTCGGCGGAGGTCTGCCTCAAGGCCTTCAAGGCCCAGGTGGCCCGCCTGCTCCACACTGCCGCAACCCTGTTGACGGAGGGCGGCTTTGATCCGGGGCGCATCTCCAAGGCGGTCGTCACCGGCGCACGCAACCGCGCGGAGGCCATAGTGACCGAGGCGGAGCGCAACGGCTGCAGCACCATCGTAGTCGGACGCCGGGGGCTTTCGCGGGTCGATGCCTTCTTCATGGGCCGCGTTAGCCACGCCGTGGTTTACGCCGGAAAGCAGTTCTCCGTCTGGGTCGTTTGAACCCGGCGATGCTTGGCGGCGGGAGCCTGCGCAAAGCGCCTGGCGACGCCTGCGGCTTGTGCTGTTCCGCCCGGACGAGACCGCCAAGGCCCGCCGCCCTGCTCTGGGGCGACAGCCTGCGGCTTATGCGCCAAAGCGCCTGGCCGCGCGGCCTCAACGGGTCGCGTTGGCTGCGGCCCGGCCTATCCGCCCCGGCGTTTCCAGCACCGTGGCCATGGCGTCCAAAACATAGGCCCCGGCCCTGCGGAAGGGGTTCTTCGATGCTTTCGGGGCCAGCACGGTTTTGAGCGAGGCCGCCGCGCCGATGAACTTGTCGTGGTTCAGGCTGTCCGTGGCGGCCATGCTTGAAATGTCGATGAGCTGAATGCCATAGTCCGTGGCCAGACTCTGGATGCGCGGATCATGCACGTCCAGGCCGCCCAACCGCTCCCTGTCGCCGCCCAACCTGCTGGAAAACTGCAGGGCGCGGTCGTCGGGCGAGGTCAGCACGGTGATCGGCGGATCGTGCCGGTCAAGGGCCTTGGCTTGCGCGCGGAAAACATCAAGGTCGATATCCGGCGCGGCCAGAAGCACGTTGTCCAGGCGCTCCAAAACAGCATCCTTGCCGCTGAGCCGCAGCTGGCGCAGGGTCTCCATGGTCAGCCAGCAGCCCATGCTATGGGCGACAAGGCTTATCTCGCGCACTTGCGGATCGTCGCCCAGCATGGTCAACAGTTGCGCCAAATGGTCGCGGGAATAGGTCACGGCGTCCTTGTCGGCCACATAGCCGGGCAGGCTGCCGTCGGAAGGCCACGCGAAGAGCACGGCCCGGTCCCCCGAGGGATTGTCCGCAACGAGTTGCGCCATGCGCAGCACGGACTCCGCGTAATTCGTGTTGTAGCCGTGCACGAAGACGAAAACGCGCCCGCCGTCGTCACCTTGGGCTGTGGCGTTTTCATCAAGGCTCGCAGGGCCTGCCGCAAGATCTGGCAGTGGCGTGAACTCCAAGGTGGCGAAGCTGCGCGCCGGGTCCACGGGCCGCGCGGCCGAAAGCTCAATGGCGCTGGGTTTGTGGTTCGGCGGCACCGAGATGACATAGCGGGCGAAAGACAGCCGGGACGACCGGGCGTTGCTGAAATTGCCGGGACTTTTGGCGTCGGGCTCACGATTGGTGGCCACGTGCAGGCGTACCTGCCGGATTGGCTGGGCGAGCGGCGCTACCGGGGCAAGCAGCTCCGGTCCTGGCCGCGCAGCGCAGCCGAACAGGACGGCAAGGCTCAGCGCCAGCACGCACGTGCGCAGCATTGGCCCCAGCCGCCGGGGGGCGGTCCGGCCTTGGCGCTTGGCTATTGTTCCGACGAAATGAATCATGAATGCTGAATAATCAAACCATGTTTCACTGTCGAGCAAATCTTCATACCTAGGCAGGCCAACAGGGCGCCATGGCCTTGGGGCGAACCCTGCCCCGCAGGTGCTCCGCTTCAGGGAATGCGCCAAGCGGGCCGTGCCCCCTTGACTGAATCATGAAGAAAAATATATTATTCACTGTTCGTGGCTGCTGCCTTGAATCTTGCCGCCAACAGAATCGGCAGCCAGTGGCGATCCAGAATGGCGGCAACACTACAACGCCAAAGGAGGCCATATGAGTGAGCAGGCTGACGGGTTGGGAGAATGTCCGAAAGATGAGCCGAATGGGACTCCCAGGGGGCAGGACTCTGTGAATGCTGACGAACGCAAGGAGTTTGTCCTCGGCCGTGTGGAGGATGTCCGGGCCATGCAAAAGGCCGAGGGGCATTTCGACTGCTTCGGTCGGGCGAGCGCGAATTTTTGCGACCAGAAAGAGTGTCTCTATCATGCGGAGTGCCTGAGCGTGTCCACACTCATCGCACAAACGGGCCTCTAACCCGACGCGCCAAATCAGACGTTGTCGCCCTTCCACTGGCGCAGGTCGCGACCTGCGCCAGCGAAGAAGCCCGGGGGGCCCTTCCTCCCCCCCGGGCCCAGGGGCGACTTCCTGCAAGCAGCGCATGGACGCCTGCCACGGGTACGGGGTGGGCTGGCAGGGCCTGACAACTTTCCTGCGAAGGAGCCAGGGGACATGACGCAGCAGTACGTGCCCGAACAGCCCCACCTCACCTGGACCGACAGGGCGCTCTTCGCTCGCTCCGTACATCGCCTGCTCTTCAAGCGGCTTCTCGGCATGACGCTGGCCGCGTGCCTGCTGACCGTCTGCGGCTTCTACCTCATGGAGCGCGCCCGCTTCACTGCGGCGCTGCGTGATGGAGTCATCTACGATGCCGTACGGTTCCAGACTCTTGCAGCACAGGAGTTGAACGCACCGGGCCTGGGCGACCACAGGCGGTTGCAAGGCATCCTTGACGACACGCTCTGTTCCAGTCGGCAGCAACTGGGAACGGTCACGCTCATCCTCATCATGGACACGCAAGGGCGCGTGGCTGCAAAGCTGCGGGACCCTGCATTCCACAGCCCGTGGGCGCTTGACGACTACCTCGCCACCAGCCGTTACAATGTCCCAGCGGAATCAAGCGGCCTTCAGAATGAGCTTACGACCATCGGCACCCGGCCATTCCTGCACATCCTCGTGCCGTTGGTCGATGCCACCGGCGACGTCGCAGCTTACTGCGAATGCCTGTTCGCCGTCAGCGAAACGGTCATCCGCGACGCCAATCAGCGCATGATCCTGACCCTTATCCTGGCCGTGTCCCTGGTGCTCAGCACCTCCGGCATGCTGTACCCGGTGCTGCTGCGCCTGCTGCGTCAGATGCATGCCACATCCCTGGACCTCATGGAAGCCAACCTGGAGACCTTAAACGTCCTGGGCCGCGCCAGTGCCAAACGCGACAGTGATGTGGACGCGCACAGCTACCGCGTAACCATCTACGCCGCCCGGCTGGGGGAACGCATGGGGCTGGATCGCCAAGCCATGCGTTCACTCATCAAGGGCGCATTCTTGCACGACGTGGGCAAAATCGGCGTCCGGGACGCCGTGCTGCGCAAGCCTGGACCGCTCACGCCCGAGGAGGTCGAGGAAATGCGCCAACATGTACAGCACGGCCGCGACATTGCCATACGCGCGCACTGGCTCAACGATGCCATGGAAGTTATTGGCGGACACCACGAGCGCTATGACGGGACCGGCTACGACCAGGGGCTCAAGGGCCAGAATATTCCCCTCGCCGCGCGGACTTTTGCCGTAGCGGACGTGTTCGATGCCCTAACCTCGTCTCGACCCTATAAGCCAGCCCTGCAATTCGAAGTTGCCATTTGGATGATGGAGAAAGAAAGCGGCAAGCACTTTGACCCGGCCATCGTGTATGCCTTCGCCCCCATTGCCCGCGAGTTGCACGAGGCATACTCAGGCCGCCCGACGGAAGAACTTGATGCCTGGCTGCGAGCCAATTGCGCCAGATATTTCGGCAGCGACATCGAGGAATGGCTGGCGTCTCTGGATGCGCGCCTACTCCGGTGACTTCGTTTCACTCGACGTTTCAAATGAAATATGGCAGGCTATTCAACAGGTACGCTTCTTTCAGCGCCAAGCGCCAGGGCCACAGTCTTGTACTCGGCCTTGGGCAGCAACGCGCCGCAGCCGAAGGAACAAGAATGCCCCGTCCGAAAAGCACCGACACGGAAGCCACGCGCCAAGCCATAGCCACCGTGGCCGAAAACCTGTTCCGCACCGTGGGGTACCACAAGACCACCCTTGCGGACATCGCCTCCCGGCTGGGCATGAGCCCCCCGAACATCTACCGCTTCTTCCGCTCCAAGCAGGAAATCAACGGGGCCATCTGCGACGGGCTCATCGCCGATTTCGAGGCCAGCTGGAAGGCCAGCATTTCCCCCAAGGCCACGGCCACAGCGAACCTTGTGGCCTTTTTCCTGGCCTGCAACCGGCATAGCCGGGCGCACTTCCTTTCCAACCAGGGCGTCTACGACATGGTCGACGCCGCCATGGACCAGAACTGGCCGGTGATGCTCAAACACATCGAGCGCATGACGGTTTTCGTTGCAGGCATCATCCAGCGGGGCGTGCAGCAGGGCGAGTTCCAGGCTTGCGACGCGCGCAACGTGGCGGAGCTTTTTCTGCTCGCCTCGAACCCCTTTATCGATCCGCGACGCGTCTTCCGCACGCTTCAGGATTGCGCCGCACAGGGCGTTGAAGAGCACATGGAGAGCGACCTGCGCGCAATCGTCATCCTGCTGGCGCGCGGACTTTCGCCCCAGTTGCCGCCCCTCGCCTGGCAACGCGGCGCATGACAAAAGGCGGGAAGCCACGCCGCGCCACGGGAAGAGCCTTCTCGCCCCCGCTTGCGCGCCGCGCCTTGCCTCATCCTTCGGCGGGTTTATCCTTGCCGCCGTTGCTGATGACGGTTTGCAGCAGGTGCGGGGTAACAAGGCGCAGCACGCGCCTGCCGGTGGCGGCCGCTCCGGTGGTTCCGCTGGCGTCGATGACGACATGCCCCTGCGTGGACAAGCCCTGCAGGTAGCCTTCGATGGTGGCGGGGCTGCACACGAAAATATCCGCCAGGTGGCGCACGGCGGAGTCGTACAACAGCTCTGTCTGGCCGTTGAGTTCGAAAAGATCGAGCACGCGCACAATGCCCATGGGCACGTTGGGCGCGCGCAGGGCCTTCTTGGTGGTGTGCTTAAGCCGCGTCACCATGACGTTCAGAATGGCCTGAATGGTGGGCGGCGCGCTGGCGATGTAGCCGTCCAGGTCGTCGCCGTTCAGCACCACCACCTTGGAGTCTTCCAGGGCGATGGCCGTGGCCGTGCGGCCGTGGCTTTCCAGAAACAGGGCCATTTCGCCAAAGATGGAAACGGGCTGCAGCACGGCGAAAACCTTTTTCCGGCCGTCCACGTTGCCGGAAATCTCCACCTTGCCTTCCACAAGAATATAGGCCTCTTCGCCCTTGCTGCCTTCATTGAAGATGACGTTGTGCTTCAGCACCGTGCGCTGCAGGAACGAGCCCTGGCTCACGCGCTTCATGACAACGGAGCTGTCCCGGCTTCCTGGCAGCGGCATGGCCTACCTCGCCGCGGCTTCTTCGCTGACGAAGAATGGCGCCCTGCCGCCCTTGGTTCCGCTGCCCTCGGTGAAGACAAGGCTGTAGCCGAAGGCGATGAATAGCGGGCGCTGGCCCCAGGCCTCCGGCCGCAGGGAGAACTCGAAGCCGATGCCTTCCTCGGCGCGCACCTCGCGCGGCAGGAAGCTGCGCGCGTCCTTGGCCATCACGCGGCCGTCCGGATCGCACAAATAGGCGGTGAAGGCGATGGATTCCATCCACTTGGCCCACTCTGGCAATTTTTGCACATCCAGGTAGGCCCAGCCCTTGATCCCGGCGGCGTCGCCCACGGGCAGCACCTGGTAGTCGAAGCGCATGAAATTGGTGACCAGGGAACGCGGCTCCTCCAGGGACCAGGAGTCCCGCTTGAGATGCGCCACGCTCATGGAGCTCTTGGCGCAGCCCGAGGCCAAGGCCGCGCAGGCCAGGGCCAGGACGCACAACGCCACGACGGTGTTCTTGCCTTTTTTCATGATGCGACAGTTACCACAAACGATACAGGATGCAAAGCATTCCTTCACGCCGCAAACAGGAGCTTCAGCCTGCGAACCGGGCAAGCGCCCGCCACTTGCGGTCCACATCGGCCCACAGGGCGGCCAGCCCGGAGCGGAACACACGGTCCACGTCCTCGCGCCCGTGCTTGCCCTCCAGCTTGATCTTGTTGCCGAAGACCTGGCCCATGGCCGCCGGGCCCTTGGCCTTGGCCAGGCTGGAGTGCTGCACATGGGCAATGGCCACGTCGCCCGCGTAGCGTGCCGGGCGGCCCGCCTCGGCGCTGCGCAGGTCGCGGTCCAGGTCGTCGAACTGCGTGGGGCTGAAGCGAATGTCGAACCCGCCCAGCTCCCGCAGCACATCCACGCGCAGGGCGTGGCAGCAGCCGGAAACGTGCGTGGCTGGGCGCGCGTAGGCGAACAGGCCCATGTCCAGCGCACCGGCGCAGTTGTCGAACACGTTCACGTGCTCCGGCAGCTCGCGGATGCTGCGCGCCTGGCCCGTGGGGGCGAAGAGCTGGTAGTCCGCCGATTGCAGGCAGGGCGGCGGCGTGGCGGAAACGATGCGGCAGCCCGCCGCCCCGGCCTCCGGGTGCGCCAGGGCCTCGCCCAGCAGGCGGCCCAGCCAGCGCGGCGGCAGCAGCACGTCGTCATCCAGAAACACGGCAAACTGCGCTTCCTGCACCTCCGGCTGGCTGAGCAGCCAGTTGCGCGCGGCGGGCGCGCCCACGTTCACCGGCAGGCGGATGACCCGCATGGCTCCCGGCGGGAACAGGCCTGCGCAGGCCTCCATGACCTCGCCCGTGCCCTCGCCGTTGCCCGTGCCATCGCCCGTGCCATCGCCCGTGCCATCGGTAGTGCCATCGGTAGACCCGTTGTCCAGGGCCAGGATGCGCGCGTCGCCGTAGTCCGTGCGGGCCAAGCTTTCCAGGGTCTGCCGGGTAAGGGCGGCCTTGTTCCAGGAGTAGACCAGGATCACGGCGCGCCGCGTTGCCTGGGCCGGGGCCACGGGCGGCGGCAAAAGCAGGTCGTGCAGCTTAAGGCCCAAATGCGCGTGCCAGGGCAGCGCGGCGAACAGCCCGGCCAAGGCCTCGCGCCCGGCCTGCGCCTCGCCCAGGCGCAGCAGCAGCTCCGCCCGCAGGTACTGCTCCCAGGCGGCGAAGAGCCCAAAGGCATCCGCCTCGGCCAGGGCAGCAAGCGCGGCCAAAGCCTGCTGCGGCGGGGCGTACAAAAACTCAACCTCCGCCAGCAGGCGCGCGCGCAGGGGCAAGAACTCCTGCGGCCAGGCGCAGGCGTCCAGGGCGGCCAGGGGCAGGTTCGCCGCGCCCTGGCGCAGCAGACCGTCCCAGGCCGGGGCCAGCCAGGCCAAGCCCGTGGCGGCGTTGCCCAGGCGCGGAAAAAGTATCCGCAAAATCAGGCCCATGTCGCCACCGGCCAAGAGGGCGGCCACCTCGTCCGGGTCCGGGCCGCCCGCAAGGCGCGGCAAAAGCGCGGCGGCAAAGCGCCCCGTAGGCGTGGCGGCCAGGGTCTGGGCCAGCACCTCGGCGCGCCGGGGGTCCAAGGGCGCGCGCTGCCACGACCACAAGGCCAGGCCCGCGCCGCAGGCGCACAGGTCGGCATCGGGCGAGCCCAGCGCCGCCAGGCACAGGTAGCGCGCCAGGCCAGGCTCCTCCAGGCCCATGGCCCATTGGGGCAGCACCGGGCGCAGCTTGTCAGCAAGGGCCAGGGGAGCTATGGTCAGGGCCGGAAAGCCAAGGGGGCGAAACATGGGGCCTCTCTTGCTGGCGGACGAAAACAATGGTGGAATGCCTGCGCGAATGTAGAGCATGTGGCGAAGAATGAAAAGCAGCGCGGGAGCGGCATGAACGCGGATTTGCCTTCAGGACCGGACAAGGACGATGAGCGGACGGAACACGACGAGCGACAGGCGGAGCCGCCCGGTACGCAAGGGGATGCGCCAGTAGACGCGCAACTGGACGCGCAACTGGACGCGGCGGCCTCTGCCCTGCTGCACGGCCAAGTGGTGCTCTACCCCACGGAAACGCTCTACGCCCTGGGCTGCGCCGCGCACCGGGCCGAGGCCTGCGCGCGCATCGCCGCCCTCAAGGGCAGACCGGAGGCCAAACCCTTTCCGCTGCTGCTGGGCGACCTGGACGGCCTGGAGGCCATAGCCGACGAGGTGCCGCCAGACCTGCAGCTTCTGGCCGAACGCTTCTGGCCCGGCCCGCTCTCCGTGCTGGTGCGCACCAAAGACCATTTGCCGCGCTTCGTGCGCGACGAAAACGGCTTCTCCTCCGTGCGCATCACCCCGCACCCCACCGCGCGCGAGCTGTGCCGCCGCGCCGGACCGGCCCTTGTGGCCACCAGCGCCAACCGCAGCGGCCTGCCTGCGGCCTCCACCCCAGGGGAGCTGGACCCCGCGCTGCTCGCCGGGGCGAACGCCGCCCTGCTGGCGCGCCCCTGGCCCGCCGGAGGCGAACCCTCCACCCTGGTGCGCCTTTTGGGCGGCGGCAGGCTCAGCATCCTGCGCCCCGGCGCGGTGGGTTTGGCGGCCCTGGCCCAGGTGTTCCGCATCGTTTTCTAGCCTGCGCCCAGGCTTCCGCGCCCGCGCACAACCAGGCCCGTTAAAAATCCTGAACCAGAAAGCGGCCCCTGCGGGCAAAAGCCTGGTTCGGGTTCAAAATCCTTAACTGTTTTTGGGCCAAAACACGGCGCTGCGGCGGGGCCACGCCAGCTCATGAATTTGTAACATTCTTAAATTACATGATTTAAATTTTATTTTCGCTTCGCGACACAGGTTGGCCCGGCTCTTGCTCTATTGAAAGCATCCTTCCTTTGCTGAAGTTGGCTCCCCTGGGGTGGTCCCACGGGAGCTGATTTCGTTTTTAGGCCCCGGCATTTTCTTCGCCCCCGGCCAACCCCCTGCCCACCGCATTCACAACTCGCTGATTCTAATAACTTTACGAGCTCATCGCCCCACCGTGCGGTCTTTTCCACGGCCCGCTGGCACCGCCTTGCGCTCCGGCCCCGTGTCTGCCGCGCAGGCGCGCAGGCGGTCGCCAAAGGCCAGGGCCTGGTCCAAAGACTTGGACCGCGCCGTTTCGCCCCTCCTTTCCCGCACGAGCCATTTGAAACAAAAAAACATGCCTGTTCGTCACCTTATAGTGCTTGTCAGGCAGAACAAAATCGCCTATCCAAGAAATGCTCAACGCAAAACGCCAGTGTTGGCGGGCTTTGCGCGAGGCGACAGGAGCCGTCATGCCCGGTTCGCAGCAGCACCGAAATCCCACGCCCACGGTGGATATCATCATCTTCGACCCCGCGCGCGGGGTGGTGCTGGTGGAGCGCAAAAATCCGCCCCTTGGCTGGGCCTTGCCCGGCGGCTTTGTGGACTACGGCGAAACCTGCGAGGCCGCCGCCCTGCGCGAAGCCAAGGAAGAAACCGGGCTCGACGTGGTGCTCACCGGCCTGGTGGGCGTGTACTCCGACCCGGCCCGCGATCCGCGAGGGCACACCCTGAGCGTGGTCTACGCCGCCCAGGCCCTGAACGCGGAAGGGCTTTCGGCGGGAGACGACGCGGCCAAGGCGGTTTTTTTTGGCCTGGACGCACTGCCGCTTCTGGCCTTTGACCACGGGCGCATCGTCCGCGATTTCATGTCCGGCCTGGCGCGCCTGCGCCCTTAGGCGCACAGACGGACAGAACCGAACCGCGCCGGGACCACCGGGCCGGTTCTTTTGAGGAATAGCATGGCCAAGCCGCTCGTCCTGTTCATGACCTCGGAGATGTACCCCTTCTCCAAAACCGGCGGTTTGGCCGACGTTCTGGGCGCGCTGCCGCTAACGCTCTTCCGCATGGGCGTGAACACGGCGGTGGTCACCCCGCTGTATGGCCGCTTCAACACCTCTGAATTCGGCCTGCGCCTGCTGACGGAACGCTGCCCCGTGGGCTACCCCTGGGCACCCATCACGGCGGAGATATACCAGGCCGACTACTACGGCATGCCGGTGTACTTTGTGGGGCGCGGCGAATACTTTGACCGCAGGAACCTCTACAACACCCACGCGGGCGACTATTTCGACAACTGCGAGCGCTTCAACTTCTTCTGCCGCGCCACCCTGGAATGGGCGCGCAGGCTCGACTGGGCCCCGGCGGTCATCCACGCCCACGACTGGCAAAGCGCCCTGGTGCCCGCCTACCTGCACTTCTGGCGCAGAACAGACCCCTTCTGGCGCGACACCAAGACCGTGCTGACCATCCACAACCTGGCCTTCCAGGGCCGCTTCGCCTCGCGCCTCTTCTTCGAATCCGGCCTGCCGGCCGAGGCCTGGAACATGAACGGGGCCGAGTTCTACGGCGACTTCAACCTGCTCAAGACCGGCATAGCCTACGCCGATTCCGTGACCACGGTGAGCCCCTCCTACGCGCAGGAGATTCTGACCCCGCAGTTTGGCTGCGGGCTGGAGGGCATGCTGGGCCGCAGACGCAACGTGCTGCGCGGCATTCTGAACGGGGCCGACTACACCGTGTGGGACCCGCGCGACGACAAGTATTTGCCTTGCATCTACCGGGCGGGCTGCGCCGACGGCAAGCAGGACTGCAAGAACGCCCTGCTGAAGGAAATGCACCTGCCCGACCAGCTGGAGGACAAGCCGGTGCTGAGCTTCATCGGCCGGTTCCGGGGCCAGAAGGGCGTAGACCTTTTGATCAACATCATCCCGAAGCTCATGGAGCAGGAGGTGGGGCTCATCGTGCTGGGCGAAGGCAAGCTGGAGCACGAGGCCCGGCTGCAAGAGCTGGCCGAGGAACACCACGACCGCCTGCGGGTCATCGTGGGCTACTCGGAAGACTTGGCCCACCGCATCCAGGCCGGGTCGGACATCTTCCTCATGCCCTCACGCTACGAACCCTGCGGACTGACGCAGATGTACGCCCTGCGCTTCGGCACGCCGCCGGTGGCCACAGCCGTGGGCGGCCTGCGCGACACCATCACCCCCTACCCGCACCCGCAGGCCACGGGCTTCACCTTTGAGGAGCCCACCGCCGAGGCCTTCTACGACGCGGTGCGCCAGGCCCTGGACCTGTGGCGCAGCAACCGCCCCGCCTGGAAGGGCATGGTGGAACGGGCCATGGCCCAGAATTTCAGTTGGGAGCAATCCGCAGCACAGTACATAGACCTGTACCGGTCCCTGGGCGCGCGCGTGTAGCGCGCCCGGCAACGTCTGGCCCCGGCCCGGGGCCGAACCAGCAAGGGAGGAACGCAGTCATGCCGCTGTCCAAGAAGCTTTCCAAGGACAAAACCGTGTGCAAGGTGGGGTTTTCCCTGCCGGAAGAAGCCGCCGCAGGGGCCAAGAAGCTCTTTTTGGCCGGGGAGTTCAACGGCTGGGCGCCCGCGCCCATGCGCAAGGCCAAGGGCGGTTTCGGCCTCAGCCTGGAGCTGCCCACCGGGGCGAACTACCAGTACCGCTACGTTACCGAAGCAGGCGCGTGGCTGAACGACACCGAGGCCGACTGCTACGTGTTCAGCAGCTTCGCCGATGCGGACAACTCCGTGGTGATGCTTTAGCCAAGGCCTTAAGGTCTATTGCAGCAAGCCTTCGCGGTCCTTCAGCCCCCACAGCTCGCGGGGGATGGGCAGGCAGTAGCTTTCGTCCGGGAAGTCTGCGCAGAGAATGAGCCCCCCGCTCTTCTCCTCCCAGAACACGTGGTCCAAGAACAGGGCCAAGGCCCGCGCCAGGGTCACGTCCGCGTCGTTCACGGCCCCGAAGCGCCGCAAAACGTCGAGGGCGGCGCGGCGCACCAGGCGCATGCCGGGCGCGGTAAGCGCCAGGTCGGCGTAGTCCAGCTCGTGCAGGGCACCGCCAGCCTCGCCCAGAGCGGCCTGGGCCCGGTGCAGGCCGGTGGCGGCGGCAGGCCTCATCGGTTCGGTGTGCTTCAGGGCGTGCGGGTGCATGGGTTTCCTCCGTGCTGTTTGCGTACGGCAAATTCCGTGCAGCATGTGTGCCAGGGGCAAGACTGGCCGCCTGCCGCCCCTTTCGCCCCGCCGCAAAGCCGTATACACTCACGCACCGACACCACAGCCAAGCAACAGGAGGCCCAATGCCCCCGGAAAGACGCACCAGCGGCGTGCTGCTGCACATCACCTCCCTGCCCTCGCGCTTCGGCATCGGCGACCTCGGCCCCGAGGCCCTGCGCTTTGCCGAGTTCCTGACCCTGGCGGGCCAGAGCCGCTGGCAAATGCTGCCCATCGGCCCCACGGCCGCAAGCCTGGGCAGCTCGCCCTACTCCAGCTTCTCCGCCTTTGCGGGCAACACCCTGTGCATCAGCCCGGAGGGGCTGTGCGAGGACGGGCTCATCGATGCCGCCGAACTGGAGCGCTACGCCATGCCCGCGCTGGGCCGGGTGGACTTTCCCGCCGTGGAGCGCGCCCGCGCGCAGTTGCTGCGCGGCATCTTCGACCGCTTGACGCAAGGGACGACCCGCCTGGAGGACGAGCCGGAGTTCGCCACCTTCCGGGGCGACAACGCCGCCTGGCTGCCGGACTTCGCCCTGTTCATTGCCGTGAAGGAGCACCTGGACGGCGCGGCCTGGACCAGCTGGCCGCAGGACATCCGCGACCGCGAGGAGCAGGCCCTGCGCGAGTATGGCGCCAGCCTCCACCGCGAGATAGTGTTCCACCAGTTCTGCCAGTGGCTTTTCTTCCGCCAATGGGGCCGCCTCAGGTGGGAGCTCGCCAAGCTCGACATCGAGTTGGTGGGCGACGTGCCCATCTACGTGACCCACGACTCGGCGGACGTGTGGGCGAACCGGGGCATGTTCCGGCTGGACGAGGACGGGCAGCCGCTTCTGGTGGCCGGAGTGCCGCCGGATTACTTCAGCGAGACCGGGCAGCGCTGGGGCAACCCGGTGTTTGACTGGCAGGCCCTGGAAAACGACGGCTTCGCCTGGTGGATACGCCGCCTGCGGCACAATTTCGGCCTGTTCGACGTGGTGCGCCTGGACCACTTCCGGGGCTTCGAGGCCTACTGGGAAATAGACGCGGCCGAGGAAACGGCCATGAACGGGCGCTGGGTTCCCGCCCCCGGAGCAAAACTGCTGGAGGCCGTGCGCGCAGCCCACGGCTCGCTGCCGCTCATAGCGGAGGATCTGGGCATCATCACCGAGGAAGTGGTGGCCCTGAAGGAGCGCTTCAACCTGCCGGGCATGAAGATACTGCAGTTCGCCTTTGGCCCGCACACACCCACCAGCCCGGATTCGCCCCACAACCACGAGAAGAACAGCGTGGTCTACACCGGCACCCACGA
>DIVX01000163.1:14690-53887 GCA_002422505.1 Desulfovibrio sp. UBA6121 | reverse complement strand
CGATCTTGGGCGGCAGGTCCTTGGCGACCTCGTTTTTTGTGCGCCGCAGAATAAAAGGCTTCACGCGGCTGCGCAGGTAGTTCAGGGTCTCTTCGTCGGCGTCTTTGATGGGTTTAACTATGCCGCGCTGGAAGGAGTGCTGCGAGCCCAAAAAGCCGGGCATGAGGAATTCGAACAGGCTCCAGAGCTCGAAGAGGTTGTTCTCGATGGGGGTGCCCGAAAGGCACAGGCGCATTTCCGCATCAAGCCTGCGCACGGAGCGCGCCGTTATGGTGTTGGGGTTCTTGATGTTCTGCGCCTCATCCAGAATCACCACCATGTACTTGTACTTGGTCAGCTCCTCCAGGTCGCGGCGGAGCAGGGCATAGGTGGTGATGATGATGTCCGAATCCTTGATGCGCGCGAAAAGGTCGTCGCGCTTGGCGCCATAGATGGTGAGGCGGCGCACGCTGGGCACGAACTTCGCGGCCTCGCGCTCCCAGTTGGGCAGCACGCTGGTGGGCACCACGATGAGGCAGGGGCCGCAGGTGCCGCGCTCAATGAGCGAGAGCACGAAGGCCAGGGTCTGCACGGTCTTGCCCAGGCCCATTTCGTCGGCCAGAATGCCGCCGAAGCCGTATTCGCGCAGGAAGTTCAGGTAGGAGAGGCCCATCACCTGATACGGGCGCAGGGTGGCGTTGAGTCCGCGCGGGGGCGGAATTTGGCGAATCTGCTGGAAGTTGCTGATCTTCTCGCGCAGCTTCACAAAGTAGGCGTCGGTGCGCGCGCCGGGCATGTCGTCCAGCAGGTTGTCCAGCACGGGGGCCTCGAACTGCTGGAACTTCTTCTGGGGCGGCTTCTCGGGGTCAAAGCCCAGGGCCTTGAGCTTATGGCCCAGGCGGCGCAGCCACGATTCCGGCAGGCTGGTATAGGAGCCGTCTTTCAACTGCACATAGCGCTTCTTTTGCACCCAGGCGCGCCAAATGTCCTCTATGGGCACGGTCTGGTCGTCGTACTGGATGGTCAGGTCGAGGGTGAACCACTTGTTATCCTCGTCGCTGGTCACCTCGGCGTTGATGACGGGCTTGCTGAGCCGCACCTTGTAGCGGGTCAGGTTCTGCTCGCCGTAAACGCGGTAGCCTTCCACCAGCATGGGGTAGAAATCCAGCAGGAAGTTGATGGCCGCTTCCTGTTCCATGAACCAGGTGTGGTTGCTTCTGGGCTGAAAGCCCATGTGCTGCAGCTCGGCGAAGAGCACGGCCTCTTCGTCCTGCGCGCGGCGGATGAGGTAGCTCTTGTCCGCGAAGCGGTAGCTGCCGGTCTGCAGGTCCGGGTTGGGGCCGGGCAAGGTCACTTCGCCGTGCTCGGTTTCGTAGATGCAGTGGATTTTGAGCACCAGCAGGCTGCCTTCTTCATCAAGGAACAGCTTGGGGTTGAACTCCGCAGGCTGGAAGATGGGGCCCATGCGTTCCAGGAAGTCCTCCTGGCCGTACAGGTCGGAAACAGGGATCTTGGTCCACACGCGGTCCAGGTACTCGGAAATATCGGCGTGGGGCACAATGGGCCCCTGTTCGACCATCTCCTGGATCAGCTCCGGGTCGAGGCCGGTCTGCACCGGGTGGAAGCTGCCCTTCCAGAACACCCACAGCGGCATGCGCCCGTAAAAGAAGATCTCGTCCTCTTTGCGGATGGAGAAGGGCGGGCGGTCCTCGCGGGAGAGCATGATGTCAAAGCCCAGGCCGTCTTCCGACAGTTGCGGCGAGAGCCTGAGCTGCAGCGTCTTGGTTTCTATGCGCACCGGGGAGTCGGTGTCGCGCAGGTACATGTAGTATTCGTTCTTGATGGCCCGGAAGAACCAGGAGTGCAGCCCGGCGGGCAATTCCACGCGGTGCCCCTGGTAGTCCAGGTAGTGGGCGATCATTCCGGCGACTTTAGGCAGGCCGGGAGAAAGCTCGCACCAGTCCGGATTCTTTATGATCTGCTCCAGGGTGATGTCTTGCTGGACTGCGGAAACGCCGCTCTTGTTCTGGCGGGCGCGGGCAAAGGCCACCTGCAGGCGGCCGGGCTCCGGGTACATGCGGAACACCAGATAGTGTTTGCCGGGTTCCGGCTCAAGCTCGGTGGAGAAAAAGGTGCGGAAGGTTTGCCGCCAGTCGGTGCGGGGGCGCGGCAGGTCGGCCTTTTTCTTGTCGCCGGAAAGGCTTTTGAGCATCTTGAGCGCCGTTGCGCCCACGTGGCGGCACACGCCAGAGAACGATTCCGGGCAGTTGCAATACGAATTGATGGTGCCGTCGGCCAGGTTCAGGCCAAGCTCGGAGGTGTAGATCTGGAAGTCCTCGCCCTGCACCTGTCCGTCCACGTCCAGGAACTGGTCGCGCTGCTGGATGTCGAGCTTCTGCACGCCGTCTGCTTCAAGCAGGGCGTTGGAGTTCTCGATGATGTAATCCGGGATTGTCTCCCGCGTGAACCGGGTGAGTATGGCCCGGACCTTATCGGCTTCGGCAATGGGCATGCGGTCGAAAACTCCCTTGAATATTTGCTGGCTAGCGTCGTTGCGTTGTCATCCTGCGGGCTATCTCACACCGGGACGTGGGAGTTTAGTCACTGCGAACCCGAAAGCAAGGTCCGCTTGGCTTTTTGCCTCGTCTGGGACATACTGAATTCGCAAGGCGCTCTTCGCAGATTATATGCGCAAAATTATGGCGTTTGGCAAGAGGATTGATGCAGCGGTCGGCTCTGTCTATTGCGCTATGTGTTCTGCTAATTCTGGCCGCCTGCGACCGGGACGATGCCACGCGCTCAACTGGGCCGGGGCCTGCGGAACAAGGCGCTGCGGCTGCTCCGGAGTTCGGCGGCAGGCTGGTGGAAGCCACCATCGGCGAGCCGAGCAACCTGATTCCCCCGCTGGCCTCTGATTCCTCCTCCCACGAGATCGCCGATCTTGTCTACGTCTCTGCGCTCAAATACGACAAGGACATCAACCTCGTGCCCTATGCGGCGCAGTCCTACGAGGTGCTGGAGGACGGGCGGCTGTTGCGCTTCACCCTGCGCAAAGACATCCGCTGGACCGATGGCACGCCGCTCACCGCGCGCGATGTGGAGTTCACCTACAAGCTCATGGTGGACCCCAACACCCCCACGGCCTACGCCGAGGACTTTCTGGCCGTGAAGGAGTTCACCCGCACGGGCGAATACACCTTTGAGGCCCGCTACGACAAGCCTTTTGCCCGCGCGCTGGTCACCTGGGCGCACGCCATTTTGCCCCGGCACCTGCTGGAGGGCCAAGACCTGCTGAAAACCCCGCTGGCGCGCCAGCCCGTGGGCGCCGGACCCTACATGCTCAAGGAGTGGACCGCCGGGAACCGGCTGGTGCTCACCGCCAACCCGGATTATTTCGAGGGCCGCGCCTACATTGACGAAGTGGTGATGCGCATCATACCGGACCAGTCCACCCAGTTCATGGAGCTCAAAAGCGGCAACCTGGACCTCATCAACCTTTCGCCGCAGCAGTACCTGTACCAGACGCAAGAGCAGGGCTGGGCGCAGAACTATCGGAAATTCCAGTATGTCTCCTCCGGCTATGCCTTCTTGGGCTACAACCTCAAAAGTCCGCTGTTCCGTGATGTTCGCGTTCGCCGGGCCTTGTTGCACGCCATAGACAAGGACGAGATAGTGCGCGGCGTGCTGGCGGGGCTGGGCATGGCCACGGGCGGCCCGTACAAGCCCGGCACCTGGGCCTTCAACGAGCGCATTCCGGCCAACGAGTTCGACCCGGCCAAGGCCAAGGCGCTTTTGGCCCAGGCGGGCTGGACGCGCCCCAAGCCCGACGGCCCGCTGGTGGACGCCCACGGCACGCCGTTCGCCTTCACCATTCTTACCAACCAGGGCAACAGCCAGCGCATCAAGGCGGCCATCATCATCCAAAGCCACCTGAAGGACCTGGGCATCAAGGTGGAGATCCGCACGGTGGAGTGGGCCGCGTTCATCAAGGAATTCGTGGACAAGGGCCGCTTCGACGCCGTGATGTTGAGCTGGAACATTTTGCAGGACCCCGATCTTTACGACGTGTGGCATTCGTCCAAGGCCGAACCGGGCGGGCTCAACTTTGTGGGCTTCAAGAATGCGGAGCTGGACGACCTGCTGGAGCGTGGCCGCAGAATGCTGGACCAGCAGAAACGCAAGCCCCTGTACGACCGCATCCAGGCCATACTGCACGAAGAACAGCCGTACTGCTTCCTCTACGTGCCCATGGCCCTGCCCATGGTTCACGCGCGCATAATGGGCATAGAGCCCGCGCCCGCAGGCATCACGCACAATTTCATCCGCTGGTGGATACCTAAAACCTACCAGGGCCCGGAGCTCATACAATAATGATCCGCATCAACGAGATCACCGACAAGGTCGCCAGCTACATCGAGAAGCCGGATCTGGAACTCATCCAGAAGGCGTACATCTTCGCGGCCGAGGCCCACGCCGGCCAGACGCGCCTCTCTGGCGAGCCCTATCTTTCCCACCCCATGAGCGTGGCCAAGGTGCTGGCCGACATGAAGCTCGACGAGGCCACGGTTGTGGCCGGGCTGCTGCACGACACGGTAGAGGACACCAAGGCCACCATCGACGAGATAGAGGAGCTCTTCGGCGAAGAGGTGGCCGACATTGTCGATGGCGTGACCAAGATCAGCAAGATGCAGTTCGAGTCCAAGGCCGTGGCCCAGGCGGAGAACATCCGCAAGATGATTTTGGCCATGGCCGAGGACATCCGCGTGCTCATGGTCAAACTGGCCGACCGCCTGCACAACATGCGCACCCTCGATTTTCAGAACTCGGTCAAGCAGCGGCTCATCAGCCAAGAGACGCTGGAGATCTACGCCCCCCTGGCCAACCGCCTGGGCCTGCACCGCACCAAGGTGGAGCTTGAGGATTTGTGCCTCAAGTACCTCAAGCCCGACGTGTTCGAGCAGATCGACCAGGGCGTGGCCGCGCACCATACCTCCGGCAATGACTACATCGAAAAGGTCATCGGGCTCATCAACGGCATTATGCAGGAGAACGGCATAAAAGGCCGGGTGGCCGGGCGCACCAAGCACCGCTACAGCATCTACACCAAGATGCAGCAGCAGGAGCTTGGCCTGGACCAGATCTTCGACCTCATCGCCTTCCGCATCATCGTGGACAGCCTGAAGGACTGCTACGCGGTGCTGGGCCTTATCCACTCCATTTGGAAGCCCGTTACCGGCCGCTTCAAAGACTACATCTCCATCCCCAAGGCCAACATGTATCAAAGCGTGCACACCACGGTTATCGGGCCGGACGGCGAGCGCATAGAGATACAGATCCGCACCGAGGAGATGAACCGCGTGGCCGAATACGGCGTGGCCGCGCACTGGCAGTACAAAGAGAAAGGCAAAAAAGGCAGCAACCGCGACGCCGAACGCTTTACCTGGCTGCGCCAGATTCTGGACTGGCAGCGCGATCTGCAGGACCCGCGCGAGTTCATGGCCTCCCTGCGCATCGACCTGTTCCAGGACGAGGTGTACGTGTTCACCCCGCGCGGCGACATCAAGGAGCTGCCCGAGGGCGCGACCCCGGTGGACTTTGCCTACGCCGTGCACTCCAAGGTGGGCGACCACTGCGCCGGGGCCAAGGTCAACGGTCGCCTGGTGCCCCTGGGCACGCCGCTCAAGAATGGCGACCGCGTGGAAGTCATCACCGATTCCCACCGCAACCCCAGCCGCGACTGGCTCAAATTCGTCAAGACCGCGCGCGCCAGAACGCGCATCAAGCAATACATCCGCACCGAGGAACGCGCCCGCAGCATCACCCTGGCCAAGGAAATGCTGGAAAAGGAAGGTCGCAAGCTTGGCATCAACGTTGCCAAGGCCGCGAAAGATGGGCATTTTTCGAAGCTGGCCGAAGAATTCGCCTGCCCCAGCGTGGACGAACTGCTCTCCCAGGTGGGCTACGCGCGGCTGACCCCGCGCAAGGTGCTGCAGAAGCTTTACGGCATGCTGCACGTGGGCGAAAAGCTGCAAGACGAGCGCGAACGCAAGCCGGAACCCGCCCCCGCCTCGGAAGAAGCCGCCAAGGCCAAGAAGAGCGAGGGCATCAAAATCAGCGGCGTGGATGATGTGCTGGTGCGCTTCGCCAGCTGCTGCAACCCGCTGCCGGGCGAACCCATCGTGGGCTACATCTCGCGCGGGCGCGGGGTCACCATCCACGCGGCGGACTGCACCAACCTGAAGGAGCTGGAGCCGGAGCGGCTGGTCTCCGTGGCCTGGGACGGCGTGGAGGACAAGCCCTACCCGGCCAAGATCCGCATCGTGTGCCGCAACTTCAAGGGCGCGCTTTCGCAGGTCACAGCGCTGCTCACCAGCGACGACGTGAACATCGACGCGGGCAGCTTCCAGTCCAATGTGGACGGCAACGCGGTGATGGAGTTCACCGTTGAGGTGACGAACCTGACGCAGCTGTACGGCGTGCTGGACAAGATCCGCAACGTCCAGTCCGTTACCGAGGCCGTGCGCGTGTCCTGACCCGGTTTTGCCCGGCGGAGCTGCCCCTGCTTATGGGCGTGCAGGCAGCTGGGCCGGGAAGCTGCCCACGCAGGGGGAGCGTTTGCGGGCATACGCCCTGGAAGCGCTGGAACTCCCCCTTTTTCCCCCAGGCCCCGCGCCACGCTTTTGCCGCCGCCTGTTCCCCGTGCGGCCTGCCGCCGCAGCACAGAACGCCGTCCCATCGCGCCTCTTCGCCGCAACAGAATGTCGCGCCCGCTTACTGCGCGTCCCCGGTCAGGGTAAAGGCGCTCCAGTAGCCGGGATGCGGGAAGCGCGCCTTTACGTGCAGCATGGCCCGGCGCAGGCTCTCGGCCTTGGTCCGGGTCTGGTACTCGCGGTAGAACTGCTTCATCAGCATGGCGGTGGAGATGTCGCTGACGCGCCAGAGACTGGAGATGAGGGCGTGGGTTCCGGCGTACAGAAAGGCCTGGTTCATGCCCTGCACCTCGTCGCCGCTGGTCACCTTGCCCAGGCCGGTTTGGCAGGCCGAAAGCACGATGAGGTCCGCCGTGATGTTCAGGTCGAAGATCTCCGCAGCCTCCAGGTCGCCGCTGCCCTCCTGCTTGCCGCCCACCAGCTTGAGGGCCGAGAACAGCGGATTCACCGGGTCGAACTCGCCATGGGTGGCCAGGTGGATGATGCCGAATTCGCCGATGTGCTGGGTGATCCAGCCCTTGGTGGCCTTCTCGCCGGTGAGGGCGGTCATGTTCGGGTAGCTCCACAAAAGCGAGGCCACCTCGCGCTCGGCAAAGGGCAGCTCCAGGGACTGGTCGCGCAATTCCGGGTTGCCCACGGCCAGCACGCGCGTGTTGCGCTGGGCCTTGCGGCGCTCCAGGGTGAAGCGGTACACGCTGGCGCTCGGCAACTGGAACAGCGGGTAGCGGTCGATGAGATAGTCCTGCCCGTCCGTCAGGCTGGCGAAGGAGAGCGTATGCAGGGCGTCGTGCGGGACGATGCCCAGCTCCTTGACGCCAGAAAGGCCCGGCAGGGCCGGGGCCACCAGCAGGGCGTACAGCTCCTTGGCGTGGGTTTCCGCAGGCTCCAGGTTCTGCAGCATGCGCCGGTAGGTCAGCACCATCTTGCCCAGGCTCTCGCGGCCTATGCGCGTGCGCGTGAGCTCTACGCGGTCCTTGTCCACCGCCCAGCACAGCACCTCGCTGGCGGTAACGTAGTAGGCCAGCAGGCCCACGCCGGGCTCCAGCAACTGCTGCACCTGAGCCAAATCCAGCGGGTTCACGGAGACCAGGCTGGCCAGCTCCGGCCTGTTGGCCTGCAAGTCCAGCAGGGCGTCGCGGTAGTCGTCCTGCGCGCGCTTCACGCCGCGTGCGTAAATCTCGCGTTCGCTCTTGGCCTGGGCTCCGGCCAGCAGGGCCTCCTGATCGTCCAACTGCCTGCGCAAGGCGCGCATGCGGTCGTACAGGGGCTTGTCTTCCTTGCGCTGCGGGTCGCGGCGCTTGTTGCCCAAAAGGTCGATGAGATTCCGCGCGCGGGAGCGTTCCGCCGTGCGGAAGCTCTCGGCCACCTCGCCCATGTCGGCCAGAAGCGTCACCAAATCCTCGTAGACCACGGCCTTGTCGGCGATGAACCCGTCCTTGAGCTGGTCCACCTTGAGCTCCGCGCGCATGTTCTCGATGATCGCCACGGCCTGTTCCAGTAGGGCGCGGGCCTGCGGCTGCTTCTTCTCGGCCATGTCCAGCCGGGCCAGGCCGTGCAGGGCGCGCCATTGGCTGTCGCGCAGGGCCATGTCCCGCGCCAGCGCGTCGGCCTGGGCAAAGGCGGCCCGGGCCTTGGCGGCGCTGGCTGTTTCCGTGGCCGCCAGGGCCAGGTGGGCCTCGCCCTGGGCCAGCAGTATCTTGGTTTGATTGATGCGGTTGCCCGTGGCCGCCACGATGCCCAGGGCCTCGTCCAGCAGGGGCAGGGCCTTCTTGGGATCGCCCATGCGGGTGTGTGTTTGGGCGATGTTGCGCAGGTCGTAGGCGATGGCCCAGCGCGAGCGCAGCTCGCGGTCGATGCCCAGGGCCGCGTTCAGGGTGTCCAGGGCCTTGGCGTGCTGGCCCATGTCGCGCTCCACCATGCCGCGATTGTTTAGGGTGGTGGCGACCTCGTCCTTGCGGATGCGCAGGGATTTCGCCAGGGGCAGGGCGGCGTCCAGCTCCCGCAGGGCGCGCTCGTGGTCGCCCAGGCTCCACCACAGCAGGCCTGCGGTGTTGCGGGCAATGACCTGCTCCAGCACCCAGCCGTTCTGCTCAGCGCTTTGCAGCGCCTTGCGCTCCAGGTCGAAGGCCTGTTGGTAGCGGGCCTGCTGCCAGGCGTTGTTGGCCTGCTCGATGAAGATGCGCAGGCGCAGGCGTTCCTGGTCCTTGCCGTTCCCGGCCAGCTTCAGGGCATTGGCGTAGCGGGCGTCGGCCTCCGGGAAGTTGCCCTGCAGCCGGGCGCAGCGTCCCAGGTCCAGCTCGGCCTGGGCCATTTCCGGTCTGTGCCCAAGGGCGGTGGAAATGCGCAGGCTTTCGGCATAGGCGAGTTTGGCCTGGGCGTACTGGGAAAGGCGCATGTCCAGAATGCGCCCGATGCTCAAGTACTGCTTGGCCACCAGCTCCTGCGGGCCGACCTTGCGGGACAGCTTGGCCGCGCCTTCAAAGCGCAGCAAGGCCTTGTCGTATTGTACGTCGTTCTCCAGGGTCGCTCCCAGGCTGGACAAGGCCTCGATCTCCTTGGGCGCAAGCTCCAGATTGGCCAGCATTTCCGCCGCCTGTTCCAGCACCGGCACGGCCTTGGAGTACTGCTCCAGCCGCGCCAGCACGCCGCCCAGGCCAAGCAAGGCCTCGGCATGGGCCTCAGAGTCCGGCCGCGTAGCGGCGACCAGTTGCACAAGCTCCTGGGCGTAGGCCAGAGCCTTGTCCAACTGTCCGAGTTCAAAGGCGCTTTTGCGGCTGTAGGACAAGATGTCCGGCAGGCTTTGCCTGAAGCGGCTGTCTGCGGCGGAAGCGCGGGCCACGCGCAGGGCGTTTTCGAACTGGGCGAGGGCCTGGGCGCTTTTCCCAGCCTTGAAGGCCTCCACGCCCGTGCGCACATAGTGGTTGAACTGGTTGGCGGCGAAGACGCCGGCCTCCTGCGCGTTGAGGCCGGGATCGCCCAGGAGCAGCCAGCGCGTAGGCGTGAGGGCCTGGGCCGCAGCCTTGGCCCCGGAAGCCGAGGCCGAGCCGTACGCGGTGAGAAAAGGCTCAACAAAGGCCTTGGGCGCGCCATCCTGCGCGGCCAGCACAGCGGGCACGCCATAGAGGGAGAGCAGATGCGCCGTAAGGGCCAGATCCTGGGGCGCAGCCTTGGCCAGCACCGCCAGGGAGGCGTCCTGCAGGGGCGCGGCCAGCTCGGTCAGGGCGCGGGGCTCGGACGGGGCGTTCTTGCCGCTGCTGTTGTCCGGCGCCAGGGCCAGGAAGCGTACGCTGGGCTGGTCCTGGCGGCTTGGCGCGCTGTGCGCGGCGCGCACCGGGGCCGAGGCCACCAGCGTATGCGCGTTGGCGGCCAGGGCGGGCAGGTCGGCCTGGCCGACAGCGGCGCTGGTCGCCTCAAAGGATTGTGGCGCGGCATACGCGCCGGAAACGAACAGCACATTCTTGCGGAAGGGCTTGCGCAGGGCCAGGCTGCGCTGCATGTGCGTGCCGGAAAGCCCAAGGGACAGGGCGCTCGCGGCGTCCTGCGCGGGCAGGAGGCCCGGCTCCTCAAAGAGCAGCAGGCGCTTTTCGCCAGCGGCCAAAGGCGGCAGGGTCGGCTGCGCCCCCTTGCCCAGGTCAAGCTGGCCCACGGAATCGGCATCGAGCCGGAAGCCGACCCAGGCGCCGCCCGGCAGCAAGGCCAGGCGCAGGGCGTGCGTGTTTTTTGGCAGGGCGTCCATGAGGTCCATGGCTTCCGTTGGGGCGGCCAGAATGAGCCCCAGCGCGCCGGGGGCGTCCTGTCTGCCCAGGGTCTTGGCGGCCTCGGCCTGGAGGGCGGCCAGCCGGGCCGAAAGCTCGGCATGGCGCTGGCGCAGGGCCGCGCCCGTGGCGTCGTTTCCTGCGGTGACGGCGGTATCCGCCGTGGCGGAAAGTTCCGCGCTCAGGCCAAAGAGCAGCAGCAGCCAGTCCTGCTCCGCCGGGCTTGCGCCCAGCCGGGCCACGCCGGGCAGATACTCGCGCTCCGCGCCCAGTTCCTGCGTCAGGATCTCCTGCTCCTGCTCCAGGCGGCGCGTGAGCTCCACCCGGTCCTGGTCCTTGGTCACGGCAAGCCGGGCCTTGAGGTCGCGCAGGGCCAGCAGGCGCGCGCCGCTACGCCGCAACAGCCCAAGCTCTGCGCTGGCGGGCGCGGGCACGCCCAGGCGCCCCATGCGGCCCACGCGCTCGAATTCGGACAAGCGTTCCTGCAGGTTGTATGCGTCCTCGGCCTTGTTGGCGTTTACCAGCGCCGCCACCAAGGGCGCAAAGGCGCGCGTCACCTCGCCCGGTCCGCAGGCGAGTTCATTCACGGGCAGAGCCTGGACCACAGCCAGGGCCTCCTTGAGCCGTCCCAGCCCGGCCAGGGCGCGCCAACGCACGCCGGGCAGCAGGCCGCGTTCCCCCAAAGCCAGGGCCGCGTTCAGACTTTGCGCGCGCCGGGCGTCCTCCCCCAGGCGCAGGCCCAGCTCGGCCTCGTTCAGGCGCAGGGCGGCATTGAGGCCAAGGGCCCGGCGTGTGGCGGGCGGGTGGCTGGTGAACCAGGCCAAGCCTTCGGCCTGGCGTTGGCCCGCGCGGGAAAGGCAGTCCATGCGCTGGGCGGCGTTCTCCGGGCTGTTGCCTGCCTCAGTGAGCGAAAGCCTGTCGGCCAGGGCCAGGCCGTGGGCGGCCATGATGTTGTGGAAGCCTGGGCTGGCCAGGGAATCCGCCAAAGGCGGAGCGCTGCGCAGGGCGCGGGCGGTCAGGTCTTCCAAACGGCGCAGTTCGGCCAGGCGGGCGGCCAAGCCCTCGCCCCCTTGCGGCAGTGCCAGCAGGGCGGCGGCCATGTTTGTAACGTTGTGCGCGGCGCTTTGGGGGTTGCCCAGCTCCAGGGCCAGCTCTGCGGAGCGGCGGAAGCGTTCGAAGGCTGCGGCCTCGTGGCCGAGGGAGGTTTCCAGCAGCCCGGCCCGGTGCAGCAAAAGCGCAGCGCCGAAGGCGTCCTGCTGGGCCACTGCGCCCTGCTCGAAGCCCTTGGACTGCCGCTCCACAAGGCCCAGCGCCTCGCGCGGGCGGCCGCGCTCCGTGGCGATGCGCGCCAGGAAGGTCTCGGCCAGGCGCGATTCCTGCGCAGCGTTGAAGCCGTACGCGGCCTGGGAGGCGGTTGTCTTGTCCAGGGCCACGTCGATGCTCAGGTTGATGAGGCCCTTGCCGCGCCCGCCGCATTTTTTGTCGGCCACGCCGTACTTCTTGAGCAGTTCCGGGATGCGGCGGAAGCCGTCCTCGGCCTGGGCGAGCAGCCTGTCGCGGTCCTGGCCGGTGGTCAGCCCGGCCTCCATGAAGGCGTTGTAGGAGACGCTGCGCTGGTTGGCCACAAGGTTCTTGGTAAGCCCCAGGGCCGTGTTCATGGCCAGGGCCTTTTCAAAGGCCTCGCGGGCGTCCTTCCAGCGCCCGGCCTCCTGGTAGGCCAGGCCCAGACGGTCGTACAACTCGGCGCGCAGCTCCACGAAACGCGGCGGGAAGCCCAGCGCCTCGCGCACCTTGCCCGCCATTACCGCCAGGGTCTGCATGTTGGCTTCTTTGTTCTCGCGCAGCAGCGGGGGCAGCTCCTTGATGATGCGCTCCTGCTCGGCAAGCAGCGCCAGCACGGCGGAAACATAGGTGTTCCAGGCCGGGTCCGGCGGCGGTCCTGCGGGGGTTATGCTGGCCTCGAAGAGGCGGTTGTTCAGCTCGGACTGCCGTGCCGCCAGGGCCTTGGCCTTGTCTGCGTCCTGTGCGCGGCCCAGGGCCGGGGTGAGCACGCGGTCGAACACGAACTTGTTGATGCGCCCGAACACCTCTGAAGCGTACTTGGGCTGGATGCGCTTTTCCACCAGTTCCAAGGACTTGGAGTAGGCCTGGATGGGCTGCTGCGGTTCCCGCGCCTGGAAGGCCGAGGCCCCGAAGCGTTGGTAGAACAGAATCTCCGTCTCCTCGTTGTCAAAGGGAACCTTGGATTCGAAGCGCTTGCGGTATTCCTCAAAGGCGCTGGCATATTGGCCCAGCAGAAAATGGATGTTGCCGATGTTCAGGTCGAGGTTGGCGGCGTTCTCCGGGTTCTGCTCCCGCGCGTTCAGGAAGCGCGCCCGCTGGTACGACTCAAGCGCCTGCTCCAGCCGCCCGCGTTCCTTGTGCACGGTCTCCAGCACCTCGTCCACGTAGCCCAGGGTCTGGTGGAAGTACTCCACCTGCCCGTTCTTCAAAATTGCCTGGCTGATGAGCCTGCGCGCCTCCAGCAGCGGCCCCTTTCCATCCAGGTAGGTCATGGTCAGGCCCGTGGCGTAGAGCAGGGTGGGGTCGTCGGGCTTTTCGGCCAGTTTGCGCCTGTAGTCCGCCAGGGTGGCGGGGATGGTTTTGAGGGCCGCGCTGGCGCGGATCATGCCCCGGTGGGCGGGCACGAGGTCGGGGTCCTCGCGCAGGAGCCCGGCGAAGATGGCCATGGCCGAAGGCACTTCGCCGATGCGCAAGAGATAGTCGCCCGCGGCCACGGACTTGCGCAGGTGCGCCGCCTTGGCCAGGCGGTACAACCGGTCCTCAAAGGGCCGTGCCGCCATTTCGGTTTCGTAGAGGTCCAGGGCCTGGTGGAAGCGCTCCTCCAGGTACAAAATCTCAGCCAGGGCCATGCGCGCGGCGGCCAGCTGCGTTGCGGCCTGGGGCACATCGCGGGCGGTGGCGATCGACTGCCTGTACGCGTCCTTGGCCTTGGTCCATTCGTCGGCGGCGTAATACACGTCGCCCAGGCGGTTTTGCGCGCCGATGGACAGCTTGGGCAGGTCGCTGCGGTACTGCTCCGCTAGCAGCACCAGCGCCTGGGCCTTGTCTTCAAACGCTTCCCCCGCGCCGGAAAGGCTGCGGTCCAGCACGCGCGACACCGCCAGATCGGCCCAGGGGCCGTCCTCCGGATATTGGCGGATGACCTGGGCGTACAGCGGCAGCACGGCCTGGATCAGCCCGATGCGGGCGAAGGTTTCGGCCTTGAGGTAGAGCGCCTCGGCGGATTGCTCCGCCGTCTGCCCCTGGGCGGTCAGCTGGCTGTCCAACAAATGTAAGGCCTCGGTGAGGGAGCGGGAGTCGCCCCCGCGCTCCAGCAGCAGGCGCGCCTGCTCTATGCCCGCCTGGCAGCGCACGCGCGGATCGGCATTTGCGGCACTGAGCGCGTTCAAGCGGGTCAGGGCGCTTTTGAGCGCCGCGCTTCGGCCCGCATCATTCACGGCCTGGCGGCGCTCGGCCTTGGCCTTGAGCAGCACGGCGCGAATTTGCGCAAAGCCGGAGTGCGGCTGCCGGGCCAGCAGCGCAGCGTCTTCGTGTGCGGCCAGGGCCTCAGCGTCCAGGCCCAGGGCCTCGTACTGCCGCCCCTGGGAATACAGCGCCACGGCGGCAAGGTGCGCGGCGTCCCCGGCGGTCCGGGCGGAGCGGCCATAGGCCAGAATGGTCAGGTGCCGGTCCACGGGCACCTGGTTGGCCAGGGTGTCGGCCAGGCCGAGTAGTTCCTCGGACGGGCGGTTGGGTATCTCGCCCTCCAGCGGCAGGGACCAGAGGTTCATGGGGCCGGTCTTGTCGGAGAGGAAATACAGCCTGCCCCCGGCCACAAGGGGCCCGGTATCGGTGTAGCGGGCGGAGGTGAGGGCCTGGGCCGGGCTGCCCGGCGCGGCGGCCGCCTTGGCGATGACCGGGGCCTGCGTGGCGGCGGCAGCGCCGGTATTGGGCGCGCTGGCTGCGGGCGCGCTGACGAAGAGCACGCTTGCGCCATCCGGGCTGAAGCGCGGCGATGTTTCGTTGCTGCGGCCCGTGGTAAGGCGCTGCGGCAGGCCAGCAGGCAGATTCATAAGGTACACCGCGCTGGCGTTTTGGCGGCGCGACACAAAGGCCAGGCGCGTTCCGTCCGGCGAGAGGGCGGGGAAGGAGGCGTCGCCGGCGGTCTCGATGACGCGCGGGCTGTCCGGCGCGTCCAGGCGCAGGGTTACGATGCGCCGCTCGGTGTGGCCGGGCAGACGCTGGTGGAAATACAGGCTGCGGCCGTCCGGCGCGAACGCGGGCGCGCCGTCCTCGGTGTCGCGCCCGGTGAGCTTGCGCGGCGTTGCGTCCGCGCGGGCAAGGTCCAGCACGTAGATGTCGCCCTTGATGTCGTCCTCCATGCCCACAAAGGCCAAACGCGCGCCGTCCGGGGAAAGGGCGGGCTGGAGGCGGTCGGCCAGGGCCGGGGCCAGGCGTCTGGGCAGGGCGGCAAGGCCGGGGTCGAGCGAGCGCAGCCAAAGTTCGGCATAGCCGCCGGAAAGCCGCGTGAGGGCCAGCCAGCGCCCGTCCGGGGTGATGTCCGCCTGCTGCACCGCTCCGGTCTCGAAGCTGATCTGCTGCGGCAGGTTTACGTCCAGGCGGCGCGGGGCGGCGCGCTGGGCCAGAGGGCGCAGGGCCTCGTCCACAAGGGCCTGGGGGGCGGCATTGTGCGCCTGCGCGCTGACTTTGGCCGCAGGCGCGGCAAGCGCGTGCAGCGGCAGGCACACCGCCAGGGCGGCCAAAGCGGCCAGACCGGGCAGCAGGCGGCGCGCGTTCATCGCTTCACCGTCCAGGAGCCATCAAGGTTCTGGAGCTTGTCGCCGGGCTGGGAGGTATCGGCCGCGAGCTTGGCGAACACGGCCCGCACCTTGGGCAGGTCGGCCTGGGTCAGGCGGGCGTTGGTCTCAATGGCCCTGCGCATGATGACCTGACGCGCGGCGTTGACCTCCGCAAGCACGCTGTCGAACTCCTGCTTGCGGTAGCGCGCGGCGAAATCCTTCAGTTCCTCCGGGGCCTTGTCGCGCTGCAGGGGGAAGGCTTGCAGCAGCCCCTGGTTGTCCTCGCCCACCCAGCCCAGGCGCTTGAAGGCGTCGATGTCGTCGGCGTGGAAGGAGACCACCTGCATGGCTGCGATGGCGTCCTGCTGCTCCTGGCTTTTCTTCGGCGGCGTCTGGATGCGCCCTAGCGGGTCCACCCCGCGCACCGAGGCCACCAGCAGCGTTTCCTCGGAAAGGGAGTTGTAGGAGCCGAGGATCTGGTTCTCCAGCGAGGTGCGCTCGCTGGCCACGTTGACCTTGACCTCCGCGAGGGTGCACCCGGCAAGGGCCGGGGCAAAGGTCAGGCAGGCAATGGCGACGAGAAGGCGTTTCATTTCGATGCTCCTTGGCTGGCTGGGACGACGACGCGCAGCGCGCCCGGCGGGCCTGCCGGGTCGCGGCAGATGACGGTACCGGAGGCCGCGTCCAGGATCTTGATGAGCCCTGGCACAGCGGCCAAGGGTTTGGCGAGCTGTGCGCCAAGCGGCAGGTTGGCTATGCCCAGCCGGTCCACCGGGGGCAGGTCCAGCTGGAAGCCCTTTACGTCCACCGCGCCGGAAAGGCTCAGGTTGCCGTAGGCGGCCTGCACGCGCAAATGGCGCGGATAGCCGATGTCCATGAGGCGGCGCTGCTGCACGATGGTCTCGTTCTGCTCCTGCGGGTCCAGGGCGTAGAGCATGCGCTCCAGGGTGCGCGGCCCGATTTTGGTGAAGTCCGCCCGGAGGGAAAGCCGTTGGAGCAGCTCCTGCGGGTCGGCGGTCAGGGGCAGGGTGAGGCTCAGCCGTCCGGAGGCCTCGGCCTGCTCGCCCTGGTCGCGCGGGGCCTTGTCCGGCAGCAGGCGGCTGGGGTCGATGCCGGTGAAGGCCAGCTCCGCGTTCAAGGAATACTGGCCAGAGGTTTTGCGCACGTTGGCGCTGCCCATGATGTCGCCGCCGAGCAACCCGGCGCGGAAGCTCCGCAAGCCCGGCACCGGGCCGGAATCGTCCAGGCGCAGCTCCAGGTCGCGCAGGTCCAGGGGCAGGCCGCCCTGCCGCGTTTTGAGCCGCCCCAGGCTGACGGTGCCGCCTGTCATTACGCCTGTCGCGGCACCGGAAACATTTGTCCTGTCGTCGCGCAGCAGCTGGCCCAGGGCCTCGGCGCTGGGGGCTGTACGCTGCGGGCTCAAGCCGGGAGCGAGGTCGAAAACCTGTTCGGACAAGGGCAGGGCGGCTTCCGCCTGGGCACCGGGGCAGAGCAGCCCGCGCGAAAGTCTGAAGCGGCGGCTTACGCGCAGGGAACTGGTGAAGGCTTCCGCTGAGAGCTCCGGCCCTACGTGCAGATTGAGCCCCGGGCTTACAAGCCGCGCGGAAAGCCACAGGCTGCGTCCGCCGGAAAGTCGCGCCTCGGCCCCGGCCTCCAGGCGTCCAGAGCCGCCGATGCCTTTGGCCGCAGCGCTGGCGGGCAGGGCGTCCAACCCGGTAGTCATGTTGAAGGAGATGCTTCCGTCCACCAGCTCCAGCACGGCGGCAAGGCGGTCCTGGTCGCGGTCGAGCACCGTGTCCAGCTTGTCCAACGTCAGCGTCAGGTTCTGGTCCAGGTTCAGGCCGTCCAGGTGCAGAACCTGCGAGATTTGGGCCGAGCGCCCGCCCTGCTGGGCCGCATTGAGGCTGAGCAGCCCGCGCAGGGGCCGGGCCAGCTTGCCCACGCCCGGCAAGGCGTCCATGGGGCCAAAGGCCAGGGAGCCCGCAAGGCTGGCCTCGGCAAGGCCGTCGCGGCTGGTCAGGCGCAGGGGGCGCGGCGTGCTGAGGCCGCGCAGGCGCAAGGTTTGCGCGGTCTTGCCCGGTGCGTGCTTCTGGGGCCAGTCCAGCGACACGCCCTTGAGGCTGAGCACGGCCCCCGCCTGGCGCACAAAGGCCAATTCCTTCAAACTTTGGCTGAGCTTCTTTGTGACCCCGGCGTTGGCTGCCGCCGCCGCATGGGGCGCAGGAGCGGGCAGGGTCGCATCAAGGTTCCAGTCCAGGTTTAGGGAGCCCGTGGCCTTGGCCTGCGGCGGCGCCAGGGCGGCGGCTGTGGCCAGAACCAGGGCGTCGTGCGCGTCCAGGGTCAGCGCGCCCCGGGTACGCAGCTCGCGCCCGTTAGGTCCGTTCAGGCTGGCCTGACCGGCGCTGCGCAGGGCTTTGCCCAGGTCGAGGCTGAAGGATAATTCGCTGAAGCTGGGCGCAAGGCCAGGGCCGCTCAGGGTGATGCCGGGCGCGCTGGCGTGCAGGGTGAGCGGCAGTTCCAGCGCCTTTTTGCCGGGTTGCGGCAGGCGCAAGCGTGGGGCGTTCAGATCCAAGGCCTTCAACGCGATGTTCACGGCTTTGGCGGCAGGCAATTCGGCCTGCACGTTCAGAGCCGCGCCCAGGGTCGGCAGCTCGATCTTGCCCTTGGCCTCAATGCCTTCTGCCTGGGCCTGGAGTTCCAAGGCCGCAGTGCACGCAAGGCCGTAAAGCGCCGCCGGGTCCTGGCGCAGGTTCTGTATTTGTAACGCCAGGGGCGGCAGGGTGATCGCCCGCACGGCAAGGGGCTGCGGCCCGGTCTGGCGCAGGCCGCGCAGTTCCGCCGCAAGGCTGGCCTCTGCCCGGCCTGGGGCGGCGGCGGGCAGGCTCAGGCTGGCGGCATCGAGGCGCAGGAGCGCGTGCTCCAAACTCAGGGATTTGCCGCCAGCACGGCGTTTGATCTTGTCCGCGCTGCACGCAAGCCCCCGCACGCTGGCGGAGATTTCCGGCCTTTCGCCAGGGCCGGGCAGGGTGGATGCCAGCTCCAGGCTTTGCAGAGAGACCTCCACCTGGCCCAGGCTGAGACCCTGCGGCAAGAAGGCGCGCAGGGCCGGGAGCTGGCCGCCCAGGGCCAGGCGGGTGTCTGTCAGCGAAAGGTTTACGCGCGGCGCGCCTTCCGCAATGCCCAGCACTGAAGCCGTCCAGTGCGCGTTGCCGCCTGGCGCGAGGGTAAGGCTGCCCGGCAGGCGCACCGTCTCGGCCTGGAGGTCGAAGGCGGCCTGCTGCGTGAGGCTGAAGGTGAAAGGCCCTGCGGCTTTTACGCCCAGGGGGCCGCCGCGCAGGCCAAGGCCTTCGGCCTTGCAGACCAGGGTCAGCTCAAGCTGGCCTGCCGTGTTTTGATCTGACTTAGCCAGGGCAAGGGTAAGTCCCAAGGCCAGGCTTCCATCCAGCTCCGGCTGGGGCGCAGGCAAAAGCGGGCGCAGGGTGTTCAGAAGCTGGCCGGGCTTGGCCCGCAGGTTGGCTTTGAGCGTTGTGACCAGGCTGCCTGCCATATCCAGTTCCAGGCCTGGGGTGTCGAGGCTGGCGGAAAGCTCGGCCTGGGCCGGGTTCACACGGCCTGAGGCGTCCTTGATTTTGCTGAGGCTGGCGTTGAGACGCAGGGGGACGGGCTGCGCGTTTAAAGGCGCGTCTGCCCTATTGGCTTCGAGGGGGGCCAGTTCCAGCGCGGCCTGCAAGGTCACAGGCGCGCTTTGCAGACCCTGCGCCGCAAGGTGCAGCTCCATGTGCCGCAGCTCAAGAGCCCCTGCGCCAGCCTGCTTTTCGTCCGGGGCCGCCTCCAGGCGCACGGTCATGTCCGTCAGGTCGATGTTCAGGTGCGCGTCCTGGGCCAGTGGCAGCGGGGCCAGGGCGTTGCGCAGGGCGGCGAAGAACTCGCGCAGGGCGTCGGGCAGGGGCTTGGGCGGCTGGGCGGGCGGGGAGGCCTGGGGCACGCGCAGTTGCAGGCCCCGCAGGGCGAGGGTCAGGCGCAGGTCGCCGCGCAGCAGGGGCAGCAACTCAAAATTCAGGTGCAGGTCCTGAAGCGAGGCCAGGAAGCGGGCGTCGTCGAGCTGCCCTTCGCCCAGGCGCACGTCCTGCACGCGCAGGCCATCGGCCCAGCTGAAGCGCAGCTGGCGCAGTTGCGCGGGCCTGCCCGTGGATTCGGCCAGCAGCGCTTGCGCCCGGCCACGCGACCAGTCCGACGAAAGCAGGGAGGGCAAAGCCAGGAGCAGCCCGCCCGCGAGGCAAAGCAGCAGGGCCAGGGCCAGGGCGATGCGCGACAGCACTTTGCGTGTGCGCGACTTTCTTGTTCCCGTATTTTTGTTGCCAGACATTGCCGCTCCGATGGGTTTTAGCTCCCCAGGATGTCGGATGGGGGATTCTGACCCACCAATGCCTGCAATTTTGCAAGAATTGCGCTCTGCTTGCAACGACTTTCAGAAGCGCCGTCTCTCTCCCTCTCCGGTCTCATGGCCGACATTTTGCTAAGCGTCCGTGGCGTTTCCCTCAACGACAGGAGTTTCGGCAGCAATGAATATACGTATGCATTTTGTGAATAGCTTGATAATGCTAGGCTGTATCGTCTTCGTAATTTGTGTTTTGAGCGTCACCCCTGGCGAGCGGAGCCTTGCTGCAAGCATGTCTGGTTTTACGTCTTTGCAAACTCTTGCCGTTGGCTACGGCTGGCTTATGGGGATTCTGCTGCTTGTGGCCTGCGCCGGGCTTCTTTTTCGCAGTCATCTTGCTTTGCATGCTTTTGCAGAAAAGCTTGCAGACCTTGTGACCAGAGGCGACGCCGCTTCCTCTAAAACTCGCCACCATGCGGACAAGGGCGCGACCGACAAATTTGTTATTGTTTTTCAGGGAATGCACAAGATTGTCGATGAACTTGAGGCCTTGCGCGCGCGGGAGACGGAACTGCTGCGGCAGTTGGACAGCCAGACGCTCGCGGTGAGCCAGGCCAAGGCAGAGGCCGTCAGCGCGCGGGAACGCGCCGAGGCTTCGCGCCGCAATGGGCTGCTTTCCGCCTCCAAGACCCTTGGCGTGGCCATTGGCGGCATCCACGGCTCCTGCGAGGAGTTGCGCGCCCTTTCCGAGGCCAGCGGGGCAGGGGCGCAGCGGCAGCAACTGCTGATGCAGGACGCGGCCAGCTCCATGGATCGCCTGGACGAGGCCGTGCGGCAGATGCTGGCCCGCTCCAGCAGCGCCGTGGATCAGGCCCAGCTGGCCCAGGACAAGGCTCGCAGCGGGTCCGACGCCGTGGATGAAACCGTGGCGGCCATCCGCGCCGTGGAGCAGAAGGCCCAGGATCTGGCCGCCGTGGTGCGCGACCTGGGCACCCAGGCCCTGGCCGTGGAGAAAATCATGGAGGTCATTTCCGACATTGCCGACCAGACGAACCTGCTGGCGCTCAACGCGGCCATCGAGGCTGCGCGCGCGGGCGATGCGGGCCGGGGCTTCGCCGTGGTGGCCGACGAGGTGCGCAAGCTGGCGGAGAAGACCATGAACGCCACGCGCGAGGTGGGCCAGCGCACCCTGGGCATTCAGCAGGGGGTGGAGCGCACGGAGCGCGACATGGAGGAGACGGCCAGCCGCGTGAACAGCGCCGTGGGCCTGGCGCAGGACTCCGGCGCGTCGCTGCGCGAGATTGTGGAGCTTGCGGGCGAGACGGCCCAGCATATCCGCGACATGGCCGATGCTGCGGGCGAGCAGGCCGTCACAAGCGGGCACATCAGCGACATCGTGCGGCAGGTCAAGGTCATTTCTGAGCAAAGCTATGCCGGGGCGCAGGGCGCGGAGGCTTCCGTTGCCGGGCTGATGGGCCGGGTGGTGGAGCTGGAATCAATGAACGCCGTGTTCCAGCTGCTTGGCGGCGGCGCCGTGCAGGACTTTGTGGAGAGGCTGACGGCCGACCCGCGCATGCGCTCCATGCAGCGCGCCGGGCAGGAGGACGCCATGCGCCAGGCCTTGGGGCAGAACGGCTCTCTGGAGCTGTTGTATCTTACGGACGCCAAGGGCCGTCAGGTTGTGTCGAACATCGGCCGCGGGCCGGACGGCATCAGCGCGGACGCTTCCGCCTACGGGCGCGACTGGTCGAGCCGGGCCTGGTATCGCCAGCCGGTGGAGTCGCGCAGTTTGGCGGTGAGTGAAGTGTATGTCTCCAGCGCCACGGGCGAGAACTGCATCACCGTTTCCGCCCCGATTTTGGCGCAGAACGGTGAGCTTGCGGGAGTGCTGGGCGTGGATGTGAACCTGGGTCGGGCAGCGGCGCAGAACGCGGCTACCTGCTGAGCAAGACGGAACGAAATAAAGCGGCCCCGCTTCGGCGGGGCCTTTTTTGTGCGCAGGCGGTGGGTTACGGCTGTATTACGCCGCAGGCCACCGCCGGGCCGGAGTTCCCGTCGGGCTGGGTGGTGAAGTCATCGGGCCGGGCGGTGACGATGACGGTGCGGCCGGAGATGCCCTTGGGCCCCTTGTCCAGCGTCAGGCCGTCCATGCGGGCCTGGAAGCGGGCCTGGCCGTCCTTGCCTGCCGTGAGCATGGGCAGGTCGCCCAGGTGGTGCGCGGGGCTGGCCGGGCTGCCGTGGCGCACGCCTGCGGGGTTCAGGTGGCCGCCGGCGTTGCGCGCGTTCACGCCGCCGCAGTCGCTGCCCTCGTGGATGTGCAGCCCGTGCGCGCCGGGGGTGAGCCCGTCAAAGCTGCCTTGGATGAGGACCTCCTTGCCCTGCTGACGGAAGGTCATGAGCCCGCTGGCCGTGCTGCCCTTGGTGGGGGATAGCTGCGCCTTGAGGCTTGCGGGGCCGCCCAGGTGTATGCCGTTTGCGCCGCAGCCGCCAAGGGCAAGAAGTCCGAGGCATCCGATGCAGCCGAGGACGGCGCGCAGGGCCAGTGTGCTGTCTTTCCGTCCGGTGTCGTGTGTGGGCATGGGTGCCTCCGGCGTTGCGGTGGGGGAAACGAAAAAGGGCCATGCCGAGGCATGACCCTTTGGTGACGCTGGTGGGCAATGGGCGGTTCGAACGCCCGACCTTCGGCTCCGGAGGCCGACGNNCGCTCTATCCAGCTGAGCTAATTGCCCGTAAGGGTTGCCTAGCTAACCTTTCGGCCTGGCGCTGTCAAGGAGCCTTGCGGCCCTACATTCCGAGGCTGGCCAGCAGATCGTCCACAGAGCCCTGGGAGCTGTCCATCTGGGGGCCCTGCAGGGTGGAAAGCTGGTCTTTGGCCTTGGCCTGCAGATGGTTGAAGTCGGCCTTGTCGCCGGGCGTTTCGGTGTGCGCCTTGATCATGAGCCCGGTGGTCATGTACACATCAAGGACGATTTTCTCAATCTTCTTGATGGTCTCGATGATGATTTTGATGCGCTGGCCGGTGAGGTCCTGGAAGCTCAGGGTGGTCATGATGCTCATGAGATCCTGGCTCAGGGTGTCGTTGATCTGGCCCAGGGTTTCGCGCTCGGCCTTGGAAACGCCGCCGCGCTCAAAGGATTTGACGATGCCCGCGAGGGTGTCGGAGAGGGTCTGCAAATTTTCGATGGTGTCGATGATCTTGACCGTGGCGCTTTCGGTGGTCTGCAAAATGGCGTCGAGCTGGTTGGAGGCCTGGCTGAACAGCTCGTTGGGGTCCTCGCTCAAGGGCGCGGACGGGCTGTTGGAAGTCTTGGCGACCTTGATCTCGTGGTAGATTTCCTTGAAGCCCTTTTGCAGGTCTTCGTTCACGCGGCGGTAGAACTCGCCTTCAAGCAGCGCGCCGCTCAAGGTTCTGGAAATTTCCCGCTCAACGGCCGCAGTAAGCGTTTCGCGCAGATCGGCCGCCAGTTGGTCGGCCACCTTCTGCATCAGTTCGCGCATGAGCGGGTTTTCTTCAGCCACGGTCCTCCTCCTTATTCTGGGAAGGGTCAGCTCAGGTCGTTGTCGTTCATGTCCACAACCATGGCCCGAACGGGGCACACGCGAGTGCACATGCCGCAGGCCGAGCATTTTTCCACATCGAAAAGAACCTTGCGCGTGGTGAGATCCACGCTGAGCGCCTTGGTGCGGCACAGCGAGGTGCACAGACCGCAGTGCATGCAGGCGTCCTCGTCGCGGGAAACCTTCTGCGAGGCCGGGGTTATTTTGACCCCGTTCTCCTTCAGGTAGGACACGCCCTTGCGGTAGTTTTCCTCGCTCCCGGTTATCTCTAACGTCAGGGTGCCTTCGTGGCGGGGGCTTATGTCGGCCTTGAGGATGTTGAAGCTGAGGCTGAACAGCAGCGCCAGGTTGCACACCACGGGCCTGCCGCACGCCTCCGGGGGGAAGGAGAGGTAAATAATCTTGCGGAATCCGTTGCCTGCTTCGGTCATGAGAGCCTCGGAGCCGGGTCCTGCGGCGGTGGCCGTCGGGACTGGGCGTTACTTGTTGTCTTTCAGGAATTTCTTGGCGCTGATGGCTTCCGGCGCGCTGGGGAACCTGTCGATGAGGTCCTGCAGCACCGCGCGGCCCGCCTTGTCCTTGCCGATCTTGAAGAAGGCCATGCCCTGCTTGAGCACGGCGGACTTGTACTTGGAGCTCTTGGGGAAGCGCTCAATGACTTCCTGGTAGGCCAGCACGGCCTTGCCGTAGTCCTGCAGGTTGAAGGCGCACTCGCCCACCCAGTACACGGCCTCGGAGGTCTTCGCGTGCTTCTTGAAGTTCGTGGCGAACTCCGAGTAGTACTGCCGGGCCTCCTCGTACTTGCGGGCCTTGAACGAGGCGTCAGCCTTGGCGAAGAGCGCCTCGGCCGTGTCGGTCTTGGGGGCCTCGTCCTTGACATGGTTTTTGGAGACCTCGACCTTGGCGGGCAGGGGCTTGGCCTTGTCCGCCTGGGCTGCCGGGGCTGTCGCATCGGCCTTGGAGGCAGCGTGGCCGCCGCCAAGGTCCATGCCGAACTGGCTTTGCAGGGCGGTCTTGATGTTCTGCACGTCGCTGGCAACGTCCACCAGGTTCGGGCCATCGGCGGTGCTGGAGGTCATGGCGTTGAAGCGCACGGTGAGTGTGTCGAGCTTTTCCTGCAGCTTGGCCATCTGCATGCGCACGCCTTCAAGCTCGGCCCAGGTATTGGCCTGCTTGGCCTGCACCGGCGAGGTGCTCTTCTGGATCTCCTCGCGCAGTTCATCCTGCGTCTGGGCCAGCTGCTCCTCAAGCTTCTGCACGGTGCGGCGGCTTTCCTGCCGGTCCCGGTAGGACTGGTTCTGCAGGGTCTCCATATCGGCTTTGGTGGCGCAGCCGGCAAGCAGGGTTGCCAGGCTGAGGGCCAGAACGATTGTGCGGCTGCTCGATGCGGACATCAGAGTTTCCTCCCTCTTTTTCTGCCAAAAATCAGATACGCCAGTCCCCCCAAAAAGGGAACCATAACGACGAGCTGAATCCAGCCGAACTTGGCGTTGCTTGAACCGAAGTCACGGTGAAACGCGTCCCAGATGGCGAAGAGGCTTATGGCTGCAAAAAGCCCCACGGCGCCAAGAATGGCGATCCATTGCGCGGGGGCCAGCGGCGGCAGCTCGAACATGCTTGGACTCTCCTTGACCCTTCAGGCGTGCTGGCGCGTGGCTTTCTGCTCGCGCCGGTTTTTCATGTACATGGAGATGATGACGCAAAAGGCCCCGCAGGTTATGGCGATATCCGCCACGTTGAAGGCGGGCCAGTGGTAGTCGCCGATGTAGAAGTCGAGGAAATCGACCACGAAGCCGAAGCGGATGCGGTCGATGAGGTTGCCCAGCGCCCCGCCCAGCACCAGCCCCAGGCCCCAGATGAAGAAGCGGTCGCCGTGGTCGGCCGTGGTCAGCAGATAGTAGATGAAGCCCACGGCGAAGATGGTGACGGCCACGAAGAACCAGATCTGCCAGTCGGTATCGGCCCGGTTCAGAAAGCCGAAGGCCGCGCCCTTGTTCAACACGTGGGCCAGGTTGAAGAAGCCTGGAATCACCGGGTCCGTGTCCCATAGGGCGTACTTCTGCTGGATCACAGCCTTGGTGAGCTGATCCGGTAGGATGATGCCTGCGGCGAGCAGGGCCGCCGTTTTGAGGCGAGAATCCATCTGCGGCTCCTACGCGCCCAGCACGACGCCCGTGCAGCGGGGGCAGATGTCGGGATGCGCGGCGTTGGTGCCCAGGGCCTCGTCGTAGCGCCAGCAGCGCTGGCACTTGGCCCCGGCGGCCTTGGTCACCGCGATCTTGACGGGTTCGGAAACCTCCGCGCCCAGGGCGGCGTCCGGGGCTTCGTCGTATTTGGCCAAAAGCACCTTGGAGACGATGAAGAACTCCTTCAGGCCTTCCTCGCCAAGCTGCGACTGCGCGAAGCCGCTCAGCTGGGGCTCCACGTAGAGCGTCACCTGGGTTTCCAGGGAATGGCCGATCTCGCCCGCCTTGCGCATGGGTTCGATTGCCTTGGTGACCTCGCCGCGCACGGCCAGCAGCAGTTCGAAGGCCTGGCGCTCGGCATCGGCCAGGGCGGGGGCGGCTTCGGGCAGGCGCATGGTGAACACGCTTGGGCCGCCGGGGCGCGTGGCCTCGGGCAGGGTCTGGTAGGCCTCCTCGGCGGTGAAGCTCATCACCGGGGCCATGTCGTTCAGCAGAATGAGCAGGGTGCGCCAGAGCACGGTCTGGGCGGAGCGGCGCTCCAGCCCGGCGCACACGTACAGGCGGTCCTTGATGATGTCGAGGTAGAAGGCCGAGAGGTCCGTGGTGCACAGGTTGTGCAGCGTGTGGTAGACCTTGTGGAACTCGAAGTCCTCATAGGCCTGCTGGATGGTTTTGTGGCGGCGCTCCATGAGGTCCAGGGCGAAGCGGTCCAGGGGCAGCAGGGCCTCCGGGGCCACGGCGTCCGTGGCGGGGTCGAAATCGGCCAGGTTGCCGAGCAGAAAGCGCACTGTGTTGCGGATGCGCCGGTAGGCGTCNNGGATCTCGTCGGAGATGCGCACGTCTTCCTGGTAGTTCACCGCCGCAACCCACATGCGCAGAATCTCCGCACCGTACTTGTCGATGATTTCCTGCGGGGCGATGACGTTGCCGATGGACTTGCTCATTTTGCGGCCTTCGCCGTCCACCACGTAGCCGTGGGTGAGCACGGTGCGGTAGGGCGGCACGCCGCGCGTGCCCATGCTGGCCAGAAGCGAGCTGTGGAACCAGCCGCGGTGCTGGTCCGAGCCTTCAAGGTACAGATCGGCCGGGAAGGAGAGCTCCGGGCGCTGCTCCAAAACGGCGGCGAAGCTGGTGCCAGAGTCGAACCACACGTCCAGGATGTCCGTTTCGCGGCGCCAGTGCTCGCGCCCGCACTTGGGGCACTTGAGCCCGGCAGGAACGATCTCCTCCAGGGGCGCTTCGAACCAGTAGTCGCAGCCGGTGGGGTGCTTGGCGAAGCGGTCCACCACGCTCATGACCCAGCTGGTTTCGAAATAGGCCTGGTCGCAGTCCTCGCAAATAAGCGCCACAATGGGCACGCCCCAGTTGCGTTGCCGCGAAATGCACCAGTCCGGGCGGTTCTCGATCATGTTGCCGATGCGCTCTTCGCCCCAGGCGGGCACCCAGCGCACGGTCTCGTGGATGGCCTTGAGCGCTTTCTTGCGCAGGTCGCCCGCCTCCATGGAGACGAACCACTGCGTGGTGGCGCGGAAGATCACCGGCTCCTTGCAGCGCCAGCAGTGCGGGTAGGAGTGGCTGATCTTCTCCTGCGCCAGCAGGTTGCCCACCTGTTTGAGCTTCTCGATGACCTTGGGGTTGGCCTCGAACACCGTAAGCCCCGCGAAGAACTCCACGTCGGTCAAAAAACGGCCCGCGTCATCGAGGGGCGAGTACACTTCAAGGCCGTACTTGAGGCCCACGTCGTAGTCCTCGCGTCCGTGGCCGGGGGCGGTGTGCACGCAGCCTGTGCCGGCGTCCAGCGTCACGTGGTCGCCCAAAATGATGGGCGACTTGCGCTTGTAGAAGGGGTGCGTGGCCTCCAGGCCCTCCAGCTTGGCGCCGGGCACGGTGGCCAGCACCTTGGGGCTGTCCCAGCCGAAGATCTCGGCGCAGGGGGCCAGCAGGCGCGCGGCCATGAGGTACAGGCAGCCGCCGGCCTCGGCGAAGACGTAATCGAACTCCGGGTGCACGCACACGCCCATGTTGTCTGGCAGGGTCCAGGGCGTGGTGGTCCAAATGGCCACAAAGGTCTTGGCCGGGTCGTACTTGGCCCCGGCGGGCAAGAGCGCCTGCACGCGCTTGTCCGCAAGCGGGAAGCGCACAAAGATGGAAGGCGAGGAATGGTCGGCGTACTCCACCTCGGCCTCGGCCAGGGCAGTGTGGCAGGAGCAGCACCAGTAGATGGGCTTCTTGCCGCGGATGACCGAGCCCTTGTCCATGAAGTTGCCCAGCTCGCGCGCGGTGGCGGCTTCGTACTTCGGGTCCAGGGTCATGTAGGGCGTGTCCCAGGTGCCCAGAACGCCCAGGCGCTTGAATTCGTTACGCTGAATGTCCAGAAATTTGAGGGCGTATTCGCGGCAGAGCTTGCGCACGGTGACGGCGGGCAGCTCCTTCTTCTTTTTCTTGAGCTCCGTCTCGACCTTGTGCTCAATGGGCAGGCCGTGGCAGTCCCAGCNNCTTGTTCATGGCCGTGCCCATGTGGATGTTGCCGTTGGCGTAAGGCGGGCCGTCGTGCAGGACGTAGGTCTTCTGTCCCTCGTTGGCGGCCACCATCGCGTTGTAGGCATCAATCTGCGCCCAGAACTTGAGGGTTTCCGGCTCTTTCTGCTTCAGGTTGGCCTTCATGGGGAAGCCGGTCTGCGGCAGCTTGAGGGTCTGCTTGTAATCGCTCATTTCGTGTTGTGTCCTTGCTCTGGGCGTGCGGCATTGAAAGGCGCCAGCACACCGGTTCATTGGAACGGAGTAACTTGGAACATCATGGAGCGGAAGTCAAGCCGCAGACAAGGCCCCCATGCCGTGCCGGGCAGGGGGCGAAGGCCCGGCAAGCCTTGGCGCTACTTGCTTGTGTGGGTATACACGCCATCCCAGCCTGCGGCGGGCGGGTGCTCCGCCAGGGTCCGGCAGCGCTCGGCGTACATGTCGTAAAGCGCTGCGTTGCCGGTGAGGTCCTTGAGCTCCTTGAAGGCGGCCTCGGCCTCGGCGAAGCGCATGGACTTGTAGAGCGCCAGGGCCGCGTTGTGCCGGGTTATTTCCTCAGCCCGTGCTGCGGCCTGTTCGTGGGTCATGGCGGTATAGATGGTGATGGGCTCGTGCTTGCCCTTCACCCGCACGGAGTCCATCTCCAGATAGCTGTAGCCGTCGCCGCAGGCTTCCACCATGGCTTGGCTCACAAGCAAAATTTGGCCGTAGTACTTGGTCAGGCTCTCCAGGCGGGAGGTCAGGTTCACGTTGTCGCCTATGAGGGTGTAGTCGAAAAGATCGGCTGAGCCCATGTTGCCCACGCGCACCCGCCCGCAGTGCAGGCCAACGCCGATCTTGATGGTCAGCCCGAACTTCTGCTGGAAGCCGTCGTTCAGGGTTTGCAGATGCTCAAACATCTGCAGGGCCGAGGACAGCGCCTTCTTTTGATGCTCCGGCACGTCAAGCGGCGCGTTCCAGAAGGCCATGATGGCGTCGCCGATGAACTTGTCGAGGGTGCCCATGTTCTGGGTGATGACCCGGGTCATGGGCGTCAGGTAATCGTGCAGCAGGTCCGTCACCTGCGTCGGCGTCAGCTGTTCACTCATGGTGGTAAAGCCGCGCACGTCCGAGAACATCACGGTCACTTCCTTCTCCTGTCCCTGCAGGCTCAACGACTCCGGCGAGTCGTAGATCTGCTTGATGACCGCCGGGGCCAGATAGTGCGAGAATGCGCCGTGGATGAACTTCTTCTGCTTTTCCTCGCGCCAGAACTTCATGAGCGTAAGCAGGGCGAAGTTGGCTCCCAGGATGAGATAGGAATACAGCGGCGAAACATAGATGCGCTGGGTGGAAAGCAGATGTGCGGTGCCCTCCCACAGGCCGAAGCCCATGGCCACCAGCGGCGCAACGATCCATACCGCCCTGGCCCAGGCCACCAGCAGCGTGATGACCACGCCCGCAAGCAGCGTTGCGCCCAGCTCCAAAGCCGGGGCGTAGTCTGGAATGGAGATGAAGTCCTGGGTCAGGATGTTGTCCACAATGGTGGCGTGGGTTTCCACGCCGGGATACACCGGGGTGAAGGGCGTGGCGCGCAGGTCCTTGAGGCCCGCCGCGCTGGTGCCTATGAAGGCGATCTTGCCATTCAAAAGCGCCGGGTCGGCCTTGCCTTCCATGATGTCCACTGCGCTGACGTACGGGAACACGCCGCCGCCGCCGCGATAATTCACCAGCATCTGCCCGGCGCGGTCCACGGGGATGACCGAGCCGCCGTAGCGCATGGACTCCGTGCCCTGGGGGCCGAGCTTGAGCAGCACGCCCGGCTCGCCCGTGGCCTGCATCAGGGTGGCAAGGGCCAGGCTGGGGTAGAGGGCGCCGTTGTACTCTATGAGCAGGGCCACGCGGCGCAGGATGCCGTCCGCGTCCGGGGTGGCGTTGAAGAAACCCGTTGCCGCAGCCGCCTGGGCCAGCACCGGCAGGGGGCACACGGCCCCGTGCGCCATGTGCAGCGCCTGGGAAGCGGGCAGGGAGCCGGGCGCTTCAAGAAGCGCCACCTGCGCGGGCTTGATGAAGCACTCGCCGATTTGCTTCTGCTGGTCGGCCTCGGCCTTGGAAAAGGAGAAGTAGAAGCCCAGCACGTAGGGCTTGCCCGCCAGCACATTGGCCAGCAAGGCGTCGTTGTCCTCCAGGGCCGGGGGCAGCCCCTGGAAGCTCACGTCAACCATCAGCTCTTTCTTGATTTGGCTGCGCAAAAGGGCCGGGGAGGTGCGGTCGGGCTCGGCCAGCACAACGTCCATGCCCACGGCCAGCGCTCCGGCCATGCGGATCTTCTCCAGCAAGAGCGCCACGCGGTAGCGCGGCCAGGGCCATTGCCCCAGGGCGGCAAGGCTCTTTTCGTCTATGTCCACTATGACCGGGATGCCGGAGGTCTTTGTGCTGTGGTTGCGGCGCAGGTGCTGGTCATAGATCTTATAGTCCAGGAAGCGCAAAATGCCCGGTTGGGCTATATATAGCGCGGCCATGAGCAGCGACATGCAGAACCCGGTGGCCAGCAGAAGCGCCTTGTCGCCTTTGAAAAACTTTTTGATCCGCTGCGACATGGCTCCTCCCGGGGCTTGGCGTGTGCTGCACTAGTGAGACATTTACGACAGATTGGTCCAAAAACTCAAGGCTTGCACTTGCCTTTTTGAATTGCTTAGGGTAATGCACCCATTAGGTTAATAAACATGTGGCGTGTGACAAGAGAGCCGCGCTTCACGAAAATACGATACAGGAAAGGTATGGAGTTGCATAGAATTGTACGCAGCAAACCACCGCTTTTTCTGATCCTTTCAGCTCTTGTCGCGTGCTTTTCGTTCGCTTTTGTCTCCGCCGCCTTCTGCGCGGAGCAACCCCAGAACGGCAGCTCAAAAACCGTCGACGCGGTTCCCGTCACCCTCAAAGAATCCGTCGCCCACCTTATGCAGATACACGACCGCATCAAGGCGGCCGAAGCCAACCTCAAGTCCGCAGAGCACATGGAGCAGCGCGCCAAGGGTCTGTGGTACCCGCGCCTCAATGCCCTCATCGATGCCGGGCGCGAGGACATAACCAAACACGAAAGCTCGCAGAGCACCGGCATGAACCGCAACGTGGAGAGCCTGACCGCCAACCAGCTGCTCTACGACTTCGGCGGAGCCAGCGGCAGCATCGCCCAGGCCAAAGGCATGCGCGACGAAAGCGGGGCCAAGCTGGAGCAGATGCGCCAGGAAGTCTCCTTCCAGGGCGTTAGCGCCTATCTTGGGCTGGTGCGCGCGCGTGAAATGCTGCGCTATGCCATCCGCTCCGAGGACAACATCAAGCGGCTCTCCGGCATGCAGGAGGCCCTGGTGGAGCGCGGAGTGGGCCTTTCGTACGAGGAGCTGCAAATCAAGGCGCAATTGGCCGGGGCCCAGGCCCACCGCGTGAACGTGGAACGTTCCATGGTCAGCGCCCGCAACAATTATCGCGCCGTGTTCCAGTTCGACGTCACCGATGCGCAGATAGAGTCCTTGCTGCTGCCCGGCATGCCCAAGGCGCAAATGCCCTCCGAGCTGGACAGCGCGGTGGCCACAGCCCTGGACGGCAATCCTTCGCTGGTGGAGCTGCAGTACAGCATCAGCTCCCGCCAGGGCGAGCTTACCGCGCGCGAATCGGCCATGTACCCCAAGTTTGAGGCCGTGGCCGAGGCCATGCGCAAGGAGAACGACCAGGGGGAGGCGGGCGTGCGCACGGAAGGCCGGGCCGGACTGCAGGTGTCCTATAATCTTTTCCAAGGCTTCCGCGACGTGGAAGCCACCCGCGCGGCCCAGAGCGACATCCTCTCCATCCGCAAGACCCTGCTGGACCGCCGCCGCTCGGTGGAGGAGCGGGTGCGCAACGCCTGGAACGACATGACGACCCTGACGCGCACCGTGGCCCTGTACGACAATCAGGCCAACATCACCTGGTCGTTCCTGGAGTTGATAAAGAAGAAGAAGGCCCTTGGCGGAGAGGTCAACCTGCTGGATATCCTTGTGGGCGAGCGGGACTATATTTCCGCCACCAGCTCCAAGGTCACGGCGGATATCGACCTCATCACCGCCGCCTATACCCTGTTCTACCAAATGGGCCAGCTGCGACCGGAAATCGTCGAGAACTAGGTCTCGGCGCTTTCACCGCGCTCGCCGCCTCCTTTCCCGGCCCTTTCCCACGTACGGTTGCCCTGGGTCTTGCATGAAGGAACTTTTCCGCCGCCTGTCCCTTTGCCCCCGCATCGCCTGGGAGATCCTGGCGGCCTCCTTCCTGACCAACCTCATGTCGCTGGCCTCGTCGGTCTACGTGATTCTGGTGCTCAACCGCTACGTGGGCTATGGTTTCGACGGCACCCTGTACACCCTGACCATCGGCGTGCTCATCGCCTCCGGCCTGGGCTTCGCCTTTGGCGAGGTGCGAACCCGCCTCGCGGGGGTGGTTAGCCAGGGCCCAAGCGAGGACCTGGGCGAGCGCACCCTTTCCGCCTTGGCGCGTACGCGCCTGGTGGATTTGAACCGCCTGCCCGTTGGCCGCCACCAGGAAATGCTCGGCGCGTTGCAGCAGGCGCAGAGCTCCTTCGACGCAGCCAACGTCACCGCCATGCTCGACGCGCCCTTCATGCTGTTGTTTTTGCTGGCCATCGCCCTTATCCACCCTTGGCTCATGGTGCTCACCTTTGTCGCCCTGTGCCTTATCTGCGTTTTTACCTTGAGCGGGCTGCGCAAGGGCGAGGCCGACGGGCTGAAATTCCAGCAGCAAACCCAGGAGCACCGCAATCTCTTGAGCTCCGCCGTGTCCAGCGCGGAAACCGTGCGCGCCTTTTTGGGCGGGGAATTTTTGCGCCGCACCTGGCGCAAGCAGGTGGACACCCTGGCGGACTTGGGCGCGGCCCTGGAGAAGCGGCGGCTTGCCGGGCGCATGCGCCAGGAGTCCGTCACCGTGCTGCTGCGCGTGTTCATCTACGCCTTCGGCGCCATGCTGGCCGTCTCCGGGAGCATGAGCGTGGGCGGGCTCATCGGCGCCAGCATCCTCTCCGGCAAGGTGCTGCAAATGGGCTCCAGCTTTTTGCAAGCCTACCTGGCAACGCGCAGGGGCGAGCAGGCCCTGGCGCGCCTGGAGGAATTCCACGCCCTGCCGTTGGAGCCGCTCTCCGGCGCTGCCCTGCGCGAGTACTCCGGCAGGCTGGAGTTCCGCGATGTGGGCTTCGCTTACTCCGGCAGCACCAGCCCGTTGTTCGAGTCCTTGAGCTTCGTGCTGGCCCCGGGCTCGGTGCTGTGCGTTACCGGCTTCAACGGCGCGGGCAAGTCCACCTTCTGCAAGGTGGCCGCCGGGCTGCTGGAGCCAGGGCGCGGCCAGGTGCTGGCCGACGGAGTGGACCTGCGCCAGCTTGCGCCGGACTGGTGGCGCAGGCAGCTTTTGTACCTGCCGCAGGAGCCCACGCTTTTGAACACCACCCTGCGCGAGAACATCGCCCTGGCGGACCCGGACCCTCTGGGGCAGGCCTGCCAGGAGCGCCTCAACCACGCCGTGCGCGCCGCCGCGTTGCGCCGTTTCCTCGACACCAGCCGTCAGGGGCTCGACATGCCCGTCACCGAGGGCGGCAAGTCGTTGCCGCTGGGTATCCGCAGGCGCATCGCCCTGGCGCGGGCGCTTATGAACCAGGGGCGGCTGGCCGTGTTCGACGACCCCACGGAAGGGCTGGATTCCGAGGGCTGCCTGGCCGTGTACGCCATTTTGAACGCCCTGGCCAAGGCCGGGCACACCATCCTCATCGCCACGGCAGACCCCAACATCCTCAAGGGCGCGGTCCTGGTGCTCGACATGAACCAGAAGCCCACCCCGGCGTTTGTTTCCGCGCCCGCCCCAGGGCCCAAGCAGGAGCAGGCATGATGGACGAGCCCGTCTCCTCGGTTCTTGGCCCCCAGGCCAGAACCTGCGCCGCAGACGCGGCCCTGGTGGCCCACCGCCGCTTTCTCTACCTGTGCTTCTGCCTGTTCGTGCTTTCCTTCGCCTGGGCGGCCTTTACGGAGCTGGACATTGTGAGCGAGGCCGTGGGCGAGGTCATTCCGCAGACCAAGGTGAAGAAGATCCAGCACCTGGAGGGCGGCATTGTGCGCGAGATATTGGTGCACGAAGGCGACACAGTGAAGCAGGACCAGCCGCTCATCGTGCTCGACGCCGCAGCGGCCGACGCCACCACCGAGGAATTGGACGTGCGTTTGGTGAGCCTGCAGATTGAGGCGTTGCGCCTGGACGCGGAGTCTAAGGGGTTGCCCAAGCCTGTGTTCCCTCCCGCGCTGGAAGAAAGGCACAAGGACCTTGTGGATCAGGCCAGGAATTTGTTCGAGGCCCGGCGCAGCCGCTTGAACAACGACCTTGGCACCTTGACCGGGCGCGTGCGCCAGCGCGAGCAGGATATCCGCGAAACCAGCGCCAGGCTGGACAATTTGCGGCGCAACCTGCCGCACGTCGTCCGCCAGGTGCAGCGCAGCGAGGAACTCATCCGCGAGCGCCTGGTGAAGGAAGACGAGCTCATTGGCCGCCTGAAGGAGCGCAACAACACCGAGAGCGCCATTCAGGAGAATTCCGCCGCGCTCTCCCGCGCCAGCGCGGCCCTGGCCGCCGCCAAGGAGGAGCTGGGGCATGCCCAGAACACCTTCCGCGAGGAGGTGGAGAACGAACTCAAGAAGGTGCAGCGCGAGCTCATGGAGCTTACCCAGCGCATGAAGAAGTTCCGCGACAGCCAGAACCGCACCGTGCTGCGCGCCACGGAGGCCGGCGTGGTCAAGAGCATCGCCGTTGTCAGCGAGGGCGAAGTGGTCATGCCCGGCGCCACCGTGGCCGAGATAGTGCCCGTGGGCGACAAGCTGGTCATCGAGGCCCACCTGCCCATTCAGGACATCGGCTACGTACGGCCTGGGCAATTGGCCGTGGTCAAGCTGGCCTCGCGTGATGCGCGCCGTTTCGGTAACATCGAAGGCAAGGTGCTGCACGTGAGCCCGGACGCCGTGACCGAAAGCCTGCCCGGCGGCGTGAACACCTATTACAAGGTGCTGCTGGAGACCGACACGGACCATTTCTCGCGCAAGGCCAACCGCTACGACCTGTTCCCGGGCATGCGCGTGGTGGTGGGCATCCATATCGGCACACGCTCTGTCCTGGGCTACTTCCTGGATCCTTTTGTGGACGCCTTGAGCGGTTCCATGCACGAACGCTAGCCCGGATGTTTGCGCTTGCGTGCCAGCTATGCCATTTTATTTCAGCATGATATAGCGCTGCTCGAAAACGAAGAGCCTCCTTGCGGAGGCTCTCTCTTTTGGCTCCGCCCGAAAGCGGAGGGAATAGTCGATGCGGGCCGGTTCGCGTTGCTCCGTCCCTGGCGTGGTCGGTTGCGCCAGGGCTGTGCGGCTAGGCCGGATTGTTCAGCAAAAAACCGCTCATTTCCTTTATGGAGGCGGCGAGCTTCAAGACTTCGTCCTGCGGAATCTTGCGCAGCACCTTGTTGCTTGTCTGGTCCACAATCTCCACCTGCACGCGGTTCTGGGAATCATCAAGCACGCGGATCTTGAGCTTGGTATCCGTTGCCTGAAGCTGCTCTTCCAGCTTTTGAGCCGCTTCTCTGGCGGCTGTCTTGTCCGCAGCTGCGGAAATGCTCTGGGAACGGAGGTCCGTGGCGTCCTGCTCCTGTCCTTGCAGCGGGTTCGCCTGTGTCTGTGCGCTGGTCTGCGCGGTGGTCCGTTGCGTCTCGTCCGCCTTGGAGAGTGCCTCATTCGCTTGGTATGTGGCGGGCCGTGGTGCAAGGGAGGACCCCTGCCTGACATCCATGTCCGAGGGGCTGATATTCATGGTTGCTACCTCATTTTAAATGGCCCTTTGGAAAAGGGGGGACCTTTGTTCTTGTGATACATGTATCGGTCGAATCGATGAAAAACTTTAGGTTTGCAGTATATTAAGTAAGTATTGCGTATTGAGGGGTTAGGGAATAACGGGCAAAATTCGATAGAATGGTTGTTCTCTGTGTGCTGGTTTGTTAGGTGCTGGTGACTGCGCTGTGCCGCACGCGGGAATGTTTTTTGCCTGGAAGGAGGAGCCATGAGGAAGTGCCTGGCATTGGGCGTTTTGTGTTTGGCGCTGTGCGCCACGGCGTACGCTTCCTCCGGTTCGCCCCTGCCTGCGGATGAAGCCCTGCTGCTGCTGAAGGAAGGCAACGCCCGGCATGTTTCCGGCAATCCCGTCCATACCCTCTCCGGGGCGGACTACCGCGTTGCGGCAGCCAAAGGCTGGCAGCGGCCCGCTGCCACCGTGCTCGCCTGCTCTGATCAGATCACCCCGGTTGCCTCGCTTTTCGACCAGGGCCCTGGCGGCCTGTTCGTCATCCAGGTGGCGGGCGGTCTTGCCGGCCCCTCGGAGCTGGCCACGCTGGAGTACGGCGTGGCGCGCCTGGGCACCCCTGTGGTGCTGGTGCTGGGGCACGACGACTGCGGTCTTATGGACGCCGCGCTACAGTATGAAAAGCTGCCTGGCCAGGCCGTGCAGATAACGGCCCAGCTCAAGCCCGCCGTGGCCAAGGCCAGGGAGTGGAGCCCAACCGCAAGCGGCCAGGACCTGCTGCAGAAGAGTGTGAAGGCTGGCGTGTGGCAGACCATGGAAACCGTGCTGCGCAAAAGCCCGCTTGTGCGCGATCAGGTGCAGAACGGCCAGGCGCTGCTGCTTGGGGCCATCCTCACCTCGTCCACCGGGCAGGTGGCCTGGCTGGGCCAGCACCCGGAGCAGGGCAAGATTCTGGCCGCAGTGCATGCGGCCCTGCACAAGCCAAAGCCCAGGCCGAAACCCAAGGCCCCGGCGGTAGAGGAAGCCAAGACCGAGGAGCAGGGGGGCGCAGCTCCCGAAGCCGCCAAGTCGGCGCCATCCAAACCCGAGGCCGCACCGGCGCAGGGCAAGGCGGAAACCTTCGCGCCCGATCCCAAGCCGACCCCCAAGGCTGCCGCCAAGCAGGCGTCTAAAACCGCCGCCAAGACCGAGCCTGGCGCCACGCAGGAGGCCAACCCCAACGCCCGGTCCCAGGGCGAGGGCGAACTGCTGCTGCCGGAGCCGGAGAAGGCCCCGGTCAAGGCCAAGGCCGCAGGGGCAAAGGCCGCGCATCAGTAAACCAGGCGCGGTGTTGCAAGGCGGCTGCGCCGTTTTATCTTTGATTCCGCGCCGCGAAGGGCCCCACTTCCAGCAGGGCCTGCAGGCGCAGTATTTCCTGTGCCGCAAGGCGCTCGTCATACCCGGCCGACCGGGGATTCATGAATCCGTGCGCGCTGCCGGGCAGCACCCGTGCGGCGTGGCCCGCCTGGCGCAGCCTGCCCGCCAGCTCCACGGCGTCGAACGACGCCTCTTTCTCGGCAAAGGTGAGCAGCGCGCGCCGACGTGGCTGCATGTGCGCACTCTCGCGGATGCGTGAGCCGTAGTACAGCTCCGTGCGGCTGGGCAGCCATGGCTCAAGGGTCGCATCGGCAAGGCAGAGCCACAGGGCGCTTGCCCCGGCGCTGAAGCCCAGGGCGAGCTCGAAGCAGCACTGGCGCACCGCCATGACCTCCCCCAGATGCTTGGCATAGGCTGCAACCCCGCCGTGCTCCATGAAAAAGGCATAGCCTTCCGCCTCGCAGCGGAACGTACGGGTGAAGGGGTGCGGCGACACAAGGGTGGCCGAGGAGCCCAAGGCCCTGGCCAATTGGCCCAGCTCTGGCGTAACGCCGAAAATATCTGCGGCGATGAGAATTTTGGCGGGGCAGGGGAGGGACATAGGGAATTTTAGGCGAAACGCTGCGCCAGGGCAAGCGTTGTCCCAGTGCCGCCGCCCTTGACCTCTTGGCCCGATTTTTTTAGCGTGCATGACTTCGTGAGTCCTCGGCCCGGCCATTTGGCGCGGTGCTGCGGGCTCCCCCATAATCGCACAGAAGGGAGACACGGAAATGGTTCAGAAAGCGGAGAAAATTTGGTTCGACGGCAAGCTGGTGCCCTGGGATGAAGCCAATGTGCACATCCTGACCCATACCCTGCACTACGGCTGCGGCGTCTTCGAGGGCATCCGCTCCTATGAGTGCACGGACGGGCGCAGCGCCGTATACCGCCTTACGGAGCACATGCAGCGGCTCATCGATTCCGCGCACATTCTGAACATGAAGATTCCCTTCAGCCGCGACGAACTGGTCAAGGCCGTGATCGACACTCTGGTGGTGAACAAGATGAAGGCCGGGTACATCCGCCCGCTGGTGTTCATCGGCGATGGCGTCATGGGCGTGCATCCGGGCACCAACCCCATCCGCGTGGCCATTGCCACCTGGCCCTGGGGCGCCTACCTGGGCGACGACGCCCTCATCAAGGGCATCTCCATCAAGACCTCCAGCTTCTGCCGCCACCACGTGAACGCCATGATGACCAAGGCCAAGGCCTGCGGCAATTACGTGAACTCCGTGCTGGCCAAGACCGAGGCCGTGGCCGACGGCTACCACGAGGCCCTGATGCTGGACACCCAGGGCTACGTTTCCGAGGCCACGGGCGAGAACATCTTCATCATCAAGAACAAGCTCATCAAGACCACGCCGCTCACCAGCGTGCTGCCCGGCATCACGCGCGACAGCATCATGGTGTTGGCCCGCAAGCTGGGCTACGAGGTGCAGGAGCAGCTCTTCACCCGCGACGAGCTTTACGTGGCCGACGAGGCCTTCTTCAGCGGCACCGCGGCGGAAATCACCCCCATCCGCGAGGTGGACCGCCGGGTCATCGGCGCTGGCCAGGCCGGGCCCATCACCCAGCTGCTGCAGAAGGAATACTTCCGCATCGTCAAGGGCGAGAACCCCGACTACGCCTCCTGGCTGCAGGAATACAGCTTCTAGACGACACACGCCGCGTCGGGGGCCGGGGCTTTTGCGCCTCAAGCCCCCGGCGCGTGTTCCCCAGCCCCCCAACGCCAACAGGAGCCCAGCCATGTCCAGCCTTACCGCAAAATACAGGCCCCGCCGCTTCGCCGAAGTCGCCGGGCAGGACGCGGTGAAGGCCATCCTGTCGCGCGCCTCGGCCACGGGCAAGGTTGCCCCGGCGTACATGTTCAGCGGCACGCGCGGCGTGGGCAAAACCACCATCGCGCGCATCTTCGCCAAGGCGCTCAATTGCGAGAAAGCCCCCACGGCCGAGCCCTGCAACGAGTGCCGCCTGTGCAGGCAGGCCAATGCGGGCAGCGCGGTGGACATCATCGAGATCGACGCGGCCAGCCACGG
>DIVX01000163.1:0-14661 GCA_002422505.1 Desulfovibrio sp. UBA6121 | reverse complement strand
TCATCATCGACGAAGCGCACATGCTCTCCACTGCGGCCTTCAACGCGCTGCTCAAGACCTTGGAGGAGCCGCCCGCGCGCGTCACCTTCATCCTTGCCAGCACCGAGGCCCACAAATTTCCGGCCACCATCCTTTCGCGCTGCCAGCACTACGTGTTCAAAATGCTGCCCCAGGCCGAACTCAGCGCCCATCTGGAAAAGATCCTGGGCATAGAGGGCCTGGAGTACGAACCCGGCGCGGTGCGCATCATCGCCCGGCGCGGCGCGGGCAGCGTGCGCGACAGCATGTCGCTGCTGGGCCAGGCCCTGGCCTACAGCGCGGGGGCCCTGGTGGAAAGCGAGGTGCGCGCTTGCCTTGGCCTGGCCGGGCAGGAGGTCTTTTTCGCCCTCATGGAGGCCATTTCCGGGCGCGACCTGCCGCTGCTTTCGCGCACCTTGCGCGGCGTGCTGGACCAGGGCCTGGACCTGGGCTTTTTCCTGCGCGAGCTTTCGGGCTGCTGGCGCAACATGTTTCTGCTGCGGCAGGCGGGCGAGGCCATTGTGCCGGAGCTGGGCCTGCCAGCGGAGGAAGCCGCACAGTGGCTGGAGTGGTCCGCGCGCTTCACGCCCGCGCATATCCACGCCTGCTGGCAGATGACCCTGGACGGCCAGCAGCGCGTAGTGAAGAGCCTGGAGCCAGCACAGGCCCTGGAGCTTTTGCTGCTCAATTTGGCCTGCCTGCCAGACCTGCTGCCCCTTTCCGCCCTGGGCGGGGCCGTTCCCCCGGCTCGCAGCGGCGCGCAAGGTTCTGGCTCCACCGGGTCCCCCCCGGGCGGAGCGCTTTCCGGCGGGTCTGCCCGGTCTGCCTCGGGCGGAGTTCTTTCCGGCGGGTCTGCCGGGACTTCCGGCTCTGCCGCTGCACCGCGTCCGTCCCAGTCCACCCAGAACCCTCAATCAGCGCCTGCCGCGCCTGCCGTTACCCCGCCACCCTGGGCGGAGGCTGCTGCCGCGCCCGCTGCTCCAGCCGCGCCCGCTGCTCCAGCCGCGCCCGCTGCTCCAGCCGCGCCCGCACCGCCAGCCGAGGCCCAGGCGTCCGCACGGGAGCCCGCCGCTGCGGCCTATGCCTCGGCGACCAGCGCGCCGTCAGCCGTACCCGCCGCTCCTGACGATTCGGGCGTTGCGGCTGAACCAGCAGCCGCACCGGTGCATGAAGCCGCGCCCGCGTTTGTGCCCGCTCCGGGCGGCCCGCGCAGTTGGGAGGGCTTTCAGGAGTTCGTGGCCGGGAAGAACGGCAACGGCTTCGTCACCGGCCTGGCCCAGGCCAAGGGCGATTTCTGCGGCGGCATGCTGACCATCACCTGCCACAACGAGACCCACAGCGGCATGATGGACAAGGGTGACAACTACCTGCGCCTGCTGCGCCTCGCCTCAGAGTACTTTGGCGAGGGCGTGAGCCTGGCCTTTACCTGCGTGGACCGCGAACCGGTGAAGAGCGACGGGCTCATCTCACGCGAGATGCAGGAGCACCCCGTTGTGCAGCGCGTGCGCGAGACCTTTGAGTGCCGCGATCCGGCCCTGGTGTATCCGCGCGGCAGGTAACGACTTTTCCGGCGCCTTTCGCGCCGCATCCAACCACACACGCAACGATTCGGAGGACTACCACCATGCGCGGAATGCAGGATATGCTGCGCCAGGCTCAGATGATGCAAAAGAAGATGACCGCCGTTCAGGAGGAGCTCAAAGTCCGCGAGGTGGAAGGCTCCGCTGGCGGCGGCATGGTCACCGTGCGCGCCACGGGCGGCCAGCAGATTTTGTCCGTGGTTATCGACAAGAGCGTTGTCGAGTCCGGCGATGTTGAGATGTTGCAGGATCTGGTGCTGGCCGCCGTCACCGATGCGCTCAAGAAGGCCAAGACCATGATGGAAGAGGAGATGGGCAAGATCACCGGGGGCATGAAGATCCCCGGCATGTTCTAGGCCATGTCCATGGACCGGCTGCCCGGCCCCCTGCGGGAGGTGGCCGAGCATCTTGCCAAGCTGCCCGGACTGGGACCGAAATCGGCCCTGCGGGCGGCCTTGGCCCTGCTCAAGTTCCCGCGCGAGCAGGCCGAGGGCGTGGGGCGCTCCATTTTGACCCTGCGCGAGCGCCTGTGCATGTGCGGCACCTGCGCCAGCTTGGCCGAAAGCGACCCGTGCCCCATCTGCGCCGACGCCACCCGCAACCGCGAGCAGCTCTGCGTTGTCTCGGAGTGGGACTCGCTCTTGGCGCTGGAGGAAATGGGCCTGTACCGGGGCCTGTACCTGGTGCTGGGCGGCCTGCTTTCCCCCCTGGATGGCGTTGGCCCCCAAGCGCTGGAGTTTGATCTGCTGCGCCGCAGGCTCGATTCCGGGCAGGTGCGCGAGCTCATCCTGGCCCTTGGCTCCACCCTGGACGCGGAGAACACCGCCTCACACATCAAGAACCTTGTGGCCCAAGGCTACCCCGATGTCGGCGTTTCCCGCCTGGCCCAGGGCATTCCCATGGGGGCGGAGGTGAAGTTCATGGATCGCGAAACCCTGCGCCAGTCCCTCATGCACCGTCAGGCGGTGTAGCCCGGCCATGGCCGCCTCCATCAAGGCCGAGGTGCAAAGCGTCGTCTACCACAACCCGGAGAACGGGTATGCGGTGGCCCGCGTGCGCGCCAAGGATGAACCCGGAGTCATCACCGTGGTGGGCTGCCTGGGGCAGTTGCAACCCGGCGAGTTCCTGGAAATAGAAGGGGAGTGGAAGAACCACCCCAAGTTTGGCCGCCAGTTGGAGGCTTCAAGCTTTAAGCAGACCTACCCGGCCACCGAACACGGCGTGGTGCGGTTTCTCAAGAGTTCCTTGAAGGGCGTGGGCGAAAAAACCGCCGAGGCCCTGGTCAAGGAATTCGGCGTGGCCGTGCTGGACATTTTGGACACCGACCCCGAGCGCTTGCGCGCCGTGCGCGGCATCACCAAAAAGCGCCTGGACGGCATGGTGGAATCCTGGCGCTCCCAGCGCGAGGTCAAGAGCCTCATCGTGTTCCTGCACAGCCACGAGGTGCCGCCCACCTATGCCTCGCGCATTTTCAAGCTCTACGGCGCCCAGAGCGAGGAGAAGTTGCGCCAGAACCCTTACGAACTGGCTTATCTCATCCGGGGCATAGGCTTTCGCACGGCGGACGTCATGGCCCTCAAGCTCGGCTTCGCCTTCGACGCCCCGGAGCGCATCGAAGCCGCCCTGGGCTATGTGCTCATCTCTCAGGGGGACCGCGGCGGGCACATGTACTGCCCGGAGGCCGATCTGTTCCGCGAGTGCGCGCGCATGCTCGGCATCGACAACCTGACCCTGCTTGAGGACGGGCTGGAGTCGCTGGAGCGCAAAAAACGCGTGCACATAGAGGACCTGCCGGAGCAGGGAGTCACGCGCGCGGTTTTCCTCATGAGCAGCTACCGGGCCGAGCGCGAGATAGCCCAGCGGCTCTTCGGGCTCGTCAGCCACCCTTCGCCGGTTTCGCGCTCCAAGGTGCAGCAGGCCCTGCCCAAGATCGAGTCCGCCCTGGGCTTCGATCTCTCCCGCGAGCAGCGCGAGGCCGTGTTCGAGGCCTGCATCAACAAGGTGTTCATCATCACCGGCGGGCCGGGCACCGGCAAAACCACCATCACCCGCGCCATTGTGGCCGCCCTGACCCAGCTGAAGCTCAAGGTCAAGCTGGCCGCACCCACGGGCCGCGCCGCCAAACGCCTTTCCGAGGCCACGGGCGAACCCGCCCAGACCCTGCACCGGCTCTTGCTCTATTCGCCGGAACACGGCTTTTACCACTGCGAGGACCAGAAGCTGGCCGCAGAGGTGCTGCTGGTGGACGAGGTTTCCATGCTGGACGCCGGGCTGTTCCTGGCCCTGTTGCGCGCGCTGCCCGTCACCTGCCGGCTCATCCTCGTGGGCGACGTGAACCAGCTGCCCAGCGTGGGCGCGGGCAATGTCCTGGCCGATCTCATCGGCAGCGGCAAGGTGCCCAAGGCTGTGCTGACGCACATCTTCCGCCAGGCGCAGGAAAGCTCCATCGTCATCAACGCCCACCGCTTCAACGCAGGCAAGTTCCCGGTGCCCAGCGACAAGGAGCCGCCCGAGGCCGACTTCTTCTGGATACCGCAGGACAACCCCCTCAAGGTGCAGGAGATGATTCTGGAGATGGTGTGCCAGCGCATTCCCGAACGCTATGGCCTGAACCCCGTGCGCGACGTGCAGGTGCTGACGCCCATGCACAAGGGCGAGGTGGGCACCAGCGCCCTCAATCAACTGCTGCAGGAGCGCCTGAACCCCCAGCGCGGACCGGAGCTCAAGCGCGGCTACGCCACCTTCCGCCCCGGAGACCGCGTGCTGCAGTTGCGCAACAACTACGACAAGGAAGTGTTCAACGGCGACCTGGGCTGGGTGCACGAGGTGGACCCCGAAGAAGGCACGCTCTCCGTTGATTTCGACGGCAACCTCGTGCCCTTCGACGCCACCGAACTGGAAGACCTGACCCTGGCCTACGCCGTCAGCGTGCACAAATCCCAGGGCTGCGAGTACCCGGCCATCGTCGTGCCTGTCGTTACCCAGCACTATGTGCTGCTGATGCGCAACCTGCTCTATACCGCGCTTACCCGCGCCCGCAGGCTGGCCGTGTTCGTTGGCTCGGAAAAGGCGCTGGCCACCGGCCTGTCCAACATCACCTCCGGACAACGCATGACGCATCTGCTGCACCGCATCCGCCATATCTTCACCGGCAACATTCTGGGCTGAGCACCATTCTTTCAACCCCGCGCAGACTTCACAAGCAGACCCGAAACGCGTATCAGCGCAGTTGGAGTCCCCCGCACGCACCCAGCACTTCCGCATACCGAAAGGAGTCCGCCATGATCAGCAAACGTATGGAAAAAGCCTTCAACGAGCAGATCAAGTGGGAGTACTACTCCGCCTATTTGTACCTGTCCCTGTCCTCCTACTTCACCAGCCTTGGCCTGCCCGGCTTTGCCAACTGGATGGACATTCAGTTCCAGGAAGAACAGTTCCACGCGCGCAGAATGTTCGACTATGTGAACGAAAAAGGCGGCCGCTGCATCCTGCAGGCCATCGAAGCGCCGCCCAGCGTCTGGAAAGCGCCCCTGGCCGCCTTTGACTTCGCCCTGAAGCACGAATACCAGGTCACCAAGCGCATCAACGACCTTATGACCCTGGCCCAGAAAGAGAACGACCACGCCTCGGCCATTTTTCTGCAATGGTTCGTCAGCGAACAGGTGGAAGAGGAAGCCAGCTTCGGCGACACCGTGAACAAGCTGAAGCTTGTGGGCGACGGCAGCGGTCTGTTCATGCTCGACCGCGAACTCGCCACGCGCGTGTTTGTGCAGTCCACTGTGGCGTAGAAGAGACGTGAACTGGGGGCGCTGCCCCCAGGCCCCTGCCAGAGGNNCCCCATGGCGGCGGGTACCTGGTCTGCAAAGGCAAGACCAGGTACCCGCCGCAGTTGTTTTGGGCGTGGCGGGTTTGGCCAGGTGCAATGCTGATTTTGGATGATGCAGCCTTCGTTTGGCCGCTTGCCTTGCCCAGCCCTTTCCAGCGCAGAGGCCGTTTCCCGGCGGCCTCTGCGCCGGGAAACGGCCTCTGCGCCAATGGGCGTCCAGAGGGCCCAAGGCCCTCTGGCGGGGGTGCCGGGGGCAGCGCCCCTGGCGTTCGCACCGTTTACCTGGGCAGCCCCTGGCGTTCAGCCTGCATCAACGCTGGCCGGGCACGCGGGCTGGTAGCCTTGTCCGCTTTGGGGCACGGTGCCCAGGGGAGGCCTGCGGTCCCAGGCGTACACGTTGCCGGGCATGGATTTGGCGTACTTTTTGACGTGGGCGGCGCGCTCGCCAATTTCCAGCAGGGTGCAGGGGCCGCCAATCTCCAGGATTCCGATGGACAGCGAGACGAGGGGGTAGGAGCGTTCCACGCCATCCCGTCCGGTGGCGGTTACTTCGCCGTTCTGGCGGTCTTGCTGGCAGTAGCAGCCGCGTATGAGCCGCTTGAAGCAACGTATTGCTGCCAGGCAGATGCGTTCCACGTTTTCGGGTTTGGTGAGCAGCACAAAGTCGTCGCCGCCGATGTGGAAGAGCTTGTCCGTGGCCTCGCCGAAGCGGCGCACGGCGTGGTCCAGGATGTCTGCCGCGAGCTTGATGACACGGTCGCCGTTCTTGAAGCCGTAAGTGTCGTTGTAGACTTTGAAGTTGTCCAGGTCGGCGTAGGCGATGGAGAAGCGTTTGCCGGTGCCTATGCCTGCCTCCACCTCGCGCTCCAGGGTGACGTTTCCTGGCAGGCCGGTGAGGGGGTTGGTGCCCTTGGCCATTTCCACCTGCACGTGGGCCAGGGTGTTCAGCAAACGCTGTACGGTGACGATGCCCAGCACCTTGCCTTGGCGGGTCACGATGATGTCGTCGTAGGCCTTGATTTTCTCGCGCTGCATGGCCGCCTTGGCGGTTTGCTCCACGGCGGTGGTCTCGTCCACGATGAGCGGGTGCCGGTCCATGATGGCCTCAATGGGCCGCTTGGAGTAAAGCGCGGCCCCGAACTGGCCGGAGAGCTGCCGGTTCAGCTGGTATTCCATGATGAGCCCGATGGGGGTTTCCTGCTCCAGGCCGACGACCACAATGCTGGCCTGCTGGCGGCAGGTTTCGAAGCAGTGCTGGGCGTCGGGCACCAGGGTGCCCTGGCGGCGCACCTGCGCGGCCTCCACCAGGTTGCCTATGGGCATGAGGCAGCTTGTGATGAGCCGCGTAGGCTCCTGGGTTTTACGCAGGTAGGCGGTGTCGAGGGAGAGGGCGGGCTTGGGCGAAGCGGGCCGGGCGAGGTAGAAGCCCTGGCCGTAGTGCACGCCGATGTCGATGAGGCAGGCGGCCTGCGCCTGGGATTCGATGCCTTCGGCGATGATCTTGGAGCCTATCTTGTCGGCGAAGGTGACGAAGGTTTCAATCAGCGCGCGCTTCACGGGGTCTTTGTCGATGCCCTGGATGAGCGACATGTCTATTTTGATGTACTCGGGCCGGATCTGCGCAACGCTGGTGAGGCCGGAGTAGCCCGCTCCGGCGTCGTCCACGGCCACCAGGTAGCCCTGGCTGCGGTAGTGGTCCAGGGTGCGGTGGAACAGGGCGAATTCGTGGATGCTGTGGCGCTCGGTTATCTCAAAGACGATGTTCTCCGGCGCGAGGCCGACTTCATCCAGCAGTTCCAGCGTTTTGCCGTGGGTGAACTCCGGGTCGGCCATGGTTTTGGGGTGAATGTTCAGGAACAGCTTTTGCCCCTGGCCGATGCCGCCCAGGGAGCGCAGGGCCTTTTCGCGGCACAGGCGTTCCAGGGCGAAGAGCTTGCCGCTTTGCTCGGCAAAGTCGAAAAGCACGGTGGGCGACTGGAAGGCGCTGCCCTCCGGCCCGCGCGTCAACGCCTCCCAGGCCATGATGGTGCCGGTGGTGAAGTCGGCTATGGGCTGGAACAGGGCTGTGACCTTTTTCTCGTGCAGGATGTCGTTGAACTCCGAGGACAGGGAAAGCTGGCTCAGGTCCAGGCGCATTTTGGCGCGCAGGCGGGCCTCGCCCACGGCCTGGAACAGCCGGGCCTCGCGGTTGGCCACGGCGCTCTGGGGCGAGCTTTCGTGCCGCGCGCAGCCGAAGCCGAGGTCCAGCTCGCGCCCGGCCCAGCGCAGCAGGTGGGCGTTGGCCTCGCGCTGGGCCAGCAGCTTGATCTCGTAGGCGGTGTCGTGCTGGGAGCGCGGATCGCCGCCGCGCGTGGGCCAGCACAGCAGGTACTCGCCGGGTTCCAGGGGCATGCAGGTGGGCAGGGTATGCAGGCGCTCGTGCACCGCGCGCCGGAGTACGGCGATGAGCTGGTTCTCGATCTCCTGGGAGAGGTCGCGTCCGTAAAGTTCGCGCAGCAGGGCGAAGTCGCGCACGTTGATGAGCAGGATGTCGAAATCCTGGCCGCCGCGCAACAGTTCGCGCAATCTGTTTGGCGGGGGCGGGGCGCTTGGCTGCAGGGTTTGGAAGCCGCTGTGCAGGGTGTTGGAGCGCAGCCTTTTGAGAACCGTCTTGAACATTGTCGAACCTCGCTGGTGACGACGATGAGGAGTGTGTCGGGCCGAAGAGTAGGGCAAAGGCGGCGGCGATGTGTGACGTGCAGGTGACGCTTGCGTGATGATTGGCGGGCCAAGTACGTAAAAAAGCCCGAAAGGATTCGCATCCTTCCGGGCCGGGGTGTTGTTTGGGGCTTGGCTGGGGGGTTAGCGATAGTACAGGTTGCGTCCGCCCATGGTCAAAAAGGCCTGGTGCATGTTGGCGCGCACGTCCTTGCGGTCCCAAATGTCCTGGATGTGCCCGCGCGACAGGGCCTTGTAGGCGCTGTGATAGTCGGGCGGAATGTCCATGCCGGTGGTTTCGCGGATGACGCCGGGACCAGCGAAGCCGATGCGCGAGCTGCGCACCGCGTACTGATAGGGTGAGCAACCCAGGAAGCTGGCCACGGGACCGGCGTACGAGTTGGTGTCGTACAGCACGATGTACAGGCCGCCTTCTTCGATGTAGCGGCGCACGGCCAGCGTTACGCGGGGCATCTGGATGAGGCCGTTCACGCCCTCCTGGATGCGGATGCCCGCCGTGCCGTGCACGTAGGCCAGGAAGGGCTGGTGCCGCTTGCGGGCCAGGTCCAGCGCGCGGATGAGCTTTTCGCCCTCGGCCGAGCCCACGGTGCCGCCGCGGAAGTTGGCCACCAGCATGCCACAGGTGAGGCGGATGCCCCGGATGCTGGCGTTGAAGGTGACGCAAGAGGACTGCAGGTGCGTGGTCTCTTTGGCCTTCTGGATGCGCTCGTCAAACTTGGGGAAGCCCGTGGGGTTGCCCGCCGCAAGCGACTGGTTGAACTCGCGCACGCTGCCGCGGTCGAACACGTTGGCCATGTACCACTGGTATTCCATGGGGAAGTGGTAGCCGCAGTTGGGGCACACCCCGGCAAATTCGCCGAACAGGTCGCGCGCCCAAATATCCAGGCAGCCGCGCGTGGCGGCGTGCGGGCAGGAAACTTCGCGGTCGTCCAGGGCCTTGGGGCTCACATAGGCCGGGCCGCCGGAATTGCCCTGGTCGCGCCTGGGCTCGGAGAGGCAGGTGAGGGCGCTTTCATCGCTGCCGCCGCCCCATTGCGGAATGCCCAGGGCTTCCATGGCCTGGCAAGTCAGCCGGTCCATCTTGCTCGTCACCACATGGATTTCGTCGGTCACGTCCGTGGCCATACGGGCGATTTTCTTCTGGTAATGCTTGAGGATTTCATAGCGCACGGTGGAGTAGATGGAGAACAAAAACTCCATGTGCTTGGCGGCCAGGCGCTCAAAAATGCCGCGCTTGTCTATGTAGGCCTGGCGCGACATTTTGCGGTATTTCTGGTAGCGCCGCCACACCAGAAGTTCGCGGTCGTCCGGGGCCAGCTCCCAGCGCACGATGACGTTTTCGCCCACCTGTCTGCGCTTGGAGCCGCGCATGGCCAGACGGCGCAGCAGGCTTACGCTCTGCACGTTCACCACCACTTCGTCCGTGGCGCGGATGACCGAGGCGCGCAGCTGCTTGAAGAAGTCGAAGTGCTCGTTGCGGGCGCCCAGGGGCGGCTCCTGCAAAATGCCGTCGATGTAGCCGTTGCGCAGGTTGTCCTGAGCGGTGATCTGCTGGTGCTTGGCGCACTGCTCGATGAGCTCCGGCGTGGCCCGGGTGAGGCCGTGGAACTTGCACTCGATGGCGGCTGCGCCCTCCGGCGAGATGACGGAGTAGTAGCCGTGGGAGAACATGAGCCGCTTGTCGGCCAGGGCTATGGCCTCGGCCCCGCCGCTGCCGCCCTCGGAGAAAATGGCCACGATGGGCACGTCGAGCCCGGCCATTTCATAAATGTTTTCGGCAATCTGCTGCGCCGCGCCGGGGTAGTCCTCCACGGGGTAGGCCCCTGGGGTGGACACGTAGGCATGGATGGGAATGTTCTCCTGCGCGGCGACCTTCATGTACTTGAGGGCCTTGGCGTTGCCCCAGGGCTTGATGGAGCCGCCGTTGCGGAACTCCTGGCCGTGGCCTTTCTCCTGTCCCACCACCATGACCGGGTGGTGGATGACGCGCTTGCCCACGCGCCGGGTGATGTAGGCGCGTGCGATGAGCATGCCGGGATCGATGGACACTTCGTCGCGTCCGCCGATTTCGGTGTAGTTGTCGTAAACGTTTTCCAGAATATCCTTGAGGCATACGCGTTGCGGGTGGCGCACCACGCGCACCTTGTCCATGGGCGTCAGGAACTGGTCCAGGTCGTCCTCAAGGGTGGTCAGGCGGCGGGAGAGCTCCCCGGTCTTGTCCAGGGCCTCTTCCATGCTCAGCGAATCGGCCTTCTGGCCCAGGGCCACAATGTCGTGGCTCACGGCCTCCAGACGGTCGCTGACGCGGGTTCCCATGATGTCGCGGGCGTACGCCACGCGCTGAGACAAAGCTTCGAGACTTTTTTCAATATCCATTGGCCGTCCCTGGCTGGCTAGAATTCCAGCAGATCCTTGGTTTTCTCGCGCAGGAAGGCGATGTTCGATTTGAGGGCGACACCCTGGGCGTCCACGCCTTCAAGGACAAAGTCGTCCAGAAAGGCCGTTCCGCGCGCCTTGGCCTCCTCCAGATCCTTGCCCCAGATGATGGCCAGCGCCAGGTTGGGGTCGTATTCCGTGGGGATCTGGTAGGGGCGGTCCTGGGGCACGTGGGTGTGCAGCTTGAGCCAATCCTGCTCGCGCCAAGCGATTTTTTCGATGCGGCCGGTCCAGGGGGCGAAGCGGTTTTGCGTATCCTCGGCAATGATGCGGTACTCGATGCCCACGCCCGCGAAGCTCACGTCGTTCTGGCTGTAGCCCATGCTTTCGCCCAGGCCCAGGCGTATCTGTTCCCGGATGAGGTTCACGCCGTCCTGGCCCTTGATGCGGGAAATGGCGGCGGAGACGCCGTTTTCCACCTGGATGCGCGTGTTCACTTCCATCAGGAAGGGGTCGCCCTTGGGCGTAACGATCCATTCCCAGGTGCCCACGTTGTCGTACTTGATCTCGCGGGCGATGCTCAAGGAGTGTCGGACGATGTCGTCCATGACCTTGCGGGCGTCGAAGCTGTAGGAGAGTCCCTCCGGGAAGAAGCCGGGCGCGGTTTCGATGCGTTTCTGCCTGCCCGGGCTTTGCACGGAGCAGTTGCGCGTGCCGAAGTGCACGGGGTTCTCGCCGCCGCGTGCGGAAACAATCTGCACTTCCAGGTGGTTGTAGTTGAAAATCCGCTGCTCGATGAGCACGCCGGGGTCGTTGAACTGGCGTTGCGAGTAGTTGCGGATGCGCCGGTAGGTTTGGCGGAAGCGGTTCATGTTGTGCACTTCGTCTATGCCCATGCCGCCGCCGCCTGCGCTGGCCTTCACCAGCACCATGGGACGGGAAACGCCCTGCTTCTCCTGATAGTCGAAGAGCTGCTGGGCGATGCTTTCGGCCTCCATCTCGTCGTAGATGGCGCGGTCGCTTCCGGGCACGGTGGGCACGCCGAGGCTTCGCGCCAGGCGCTTGGTGTTGATCTTGTCGCCCAGGTCGCGGATGACGCGCCAGGAGGGCCCGATGAAGTGCATGGGGCGCGAGCGTTCGGCCACGCGCCGGGCGAAGCGGTAGTTCTCCGAGAAGAAGCCGTAGCCGGGATGGATGGCGGTGGCGCCGGTGGCGTCGGCGGCGGAGAGCACGTCGCCCGCGTCGAGGTAGTTGTGGATGCGCACCAGGGCGTTTTCGCCGCCCAGCTCGCGGGCAAGGGCCACATGGCCGGAGGCGGCGTCCTCCTTGGTGTAGACGGCGACGAAGTCCAGCCCGAGGTCGCGGCACGCCTGCATGATGCGCACGGCGATTTCGCCCCGGTTGGCGATGAGTACTTTGTTCTGATCCCTGCTCACGTTGTGGTGTTCCTTACGATGTTCGTGGGGGGAGATGGAGAGGGCCCTTTAGCCGTTCTTGCGCCTTCTGGCAAGTGTACCGGGTTGGTCCAGCATTGACGGGAGCTTGCGTGGGCCTGGAAAAGGGCGAAAAAAGACCCCGCCGCAGGTGGTCGCGGCGGGGCTTCTCGCGGGGCGTCGTCCAGGTCAACCGGCGTGATTCAGATGTTGTAATCTGCGATGAGGCCCTTGTCGGCCATGTAACCGCTCAGGACGCTCTTTCCGAAGTCATAGCTCTGGGCCATGTCGGAACCGTAGCTGTTGCCGCTGTTCATGTAATCCAGGGTCTTGGAGACGACAGCCGCGCCAAAACTTTCTTTGTCGGTTATGGCGTAGCTGTTGCCGGAACCCTGCCCGTTCATGTAGTCCAGGGTGGTGCTTACCACCTGTGCCCCAAACGTGCCGGAATCGTAGGCGGAGGAAGATCCGCCGATGGAGTTGATGGACATATGCTGACCACCTCCTCTACGCCGCAGGTTAAGACAACGCCTTCTTCGTGTCTCATCGGCAAAACCTTAAAAAACTTTAGGTCGAGCGCGAAAATGTGACCTCTTTGTTTGACAAGTGCGCTCCCTTCGTGAATACACGCCCCAGGCGGACCAGTGCCGCCAATATCTTCGCGGAACATCGCACAGGAGCAGCAGATGACGGACCAGGCACAGAACAACGGGGAAAAGGAGCAGAGCTTCGCCGAACTCTTCGAGGCCAGCTATGCGGGACAGGGCGAGCCCCTGAACGTGGGCGACAAGATTGCCGCCCGCATCATCAGCATCGGCGCGGAGAACGTGTACTTCGACACCGGCACCAAGGTTGATGGAGTTGCCGACAAGAAGGAGCTCCTGGACGCCGAGGGCAACTTTCCGCACAAGGAAGGCGAAAGCATCGACCTGTACGTGGTCTCCAAGACCCGCAGCGAGATTGTCCTTTCCAAGGCCTTGTCGGGGGCTGGCGGGTTTGAAATGCTCCAGAACGCCAAGGACGCAGGCCTGCCTGTGGACGGCCGCGTGAAGGAAACCTGCAAGGGCGGCTTCTCTGTCGAGATCATGGGCCGCCGGGCCTTCTGCCCCGTGAGCCAGATAGACGCGCGCTTTGTTGAGAACACCGAAGCCTACGTCGGCAACACCTATCCCTTCCTCATTTCCAAGCTGGAGGAGCGGGGCCGCAACATCGTGGTTACCCGCCGCGCTTTGATAGAGCGCGAGCGCCAGGCGGCCACCGAGGAATTCCTCGCCGCCATCAAGCCCGGCGAGGAAGTCGAAGGCACCGTTGTGCGCCTGACCGACTTTGGCGCCTTTGTGGAGCTGACCCCCGGCCTTGAGGGCATGGTCCATGTGAGCGAGCTCGGCTTTACCCGCGTGAGCAAGCCCGACGAGGCCGTGAGCGTGGGCGAGAAGATCCGCGTCAAGGTGCTTGGCGTGGAGCCCGGCAAGAAGGCCGGACAGATGAAAATCTCCCTTTCCCGCAAGCAGACCATGAGCGACCCCTGGGCCGACATCGCCGGTCGGCTGAAGGAAGGCGAGAAGGTCACGGGCAAGGTTGTGCGCCTGGCCGACTTCGGCGCCTTTGTGGAGCTTTTGCCCGGCGTGGACGGGCTCATCCACGTGAGCGAAATGAGCTACACCAAGCGCGTCAACAAGCCCTCCGAAATGCTTACCGCGGGCGACGAAGTCTCCGTGGTCATCAAGGAAATCGACCTGGTGAAGCGCCGCATCTCCTTGTCCATGAAGGACGCCGAGGGCGACCCCTGGCTGGAGGCCGCGTCCAAATACGTGGCAGGCACCCAGGTTACCGGCACGGTGGAAAAACGCGAGACCTTCGGCATCTTCGTCAGCCTGGAGCCCGGCATCACCGCGCTGCTGCCCAAGTCGCGCATGGCTGCGGCGGTTGATCCCAAGCAGTTCGACAAGCTCCAGCGCGGCGACTCCGTGACGCTGCTGGTGGAGGATCTGCGCGCGGGCGAACGCCGCATTGCGCTTTCCCCGCTGGAAGTGCGCGCCGGTTCCCAGAACGAGGGCGGCGGCGGACGCGAGAACGCCGACTGGAAGAGCTACGCCAAGCCTGCGAAACCTGCCGAGAAGCCCATGGGGCTCTTGGGGGAAAAGCTGGCCCTGGCTTTGAAATCCAAGAAATAGACGACACAAGCAACAAGGGCCGGGTAACACCGGCCCTGCTTCTTTAAAAGAGCAGGAGAAAAGAACAGGCATGGCCGAACCGTACAAGATCATCTATTCCATGATGCGCGTGAGCAAGTTTTACGACAAGCGCCAGGTGCTCAAAGACATCTCGCTGTCGTACTTCTACGGCGCCAAGATCGGCGTTCTGGGCTTGAACGGCTCGGGCAAGAGCTCGCTCTTGCGCATTCTGGCCGGAGTGGACACCGACTTCCAGGGCGAGATCGCCCCGTCGCCTGGCTACAGCATCGGCCTGCTGGAGCAGGAGCCCAACCTCGACGAGACCAAGACCGTGCGCGAGGTTGTGGCCGAGGCCGCCCAGGAGACCGTGGACCTGCTGGCCGAGTTCGAGCGCATCAACGAGAAGTTCGCCGAGCCCATGAACGATGATGAGATGCAGAAGCTCATCGACCGCCAGGCGGCCGTGCAGGAGAAGCTGGACGCCCTCGACGCCTGGGACCTGGACAGCCGTCTCGAGATGGCCATGGACGCCCTGC
>DIVX01000070.1 GCA_002422505.1 Desulfovibrio sp. UBA6121 | reverse complement strand
CCAGGCACGCTTTTGCCAGGCACGCCGGAACGGCTCCTGGGACCGCGCCTGAACGACTCGCGCTATGCCCGGCCTGGGCAGCGCCCGGCCCTTCTTGCCAGGGCCAAAGAAGAAAAAGAAAAACGGCCCGTCGGCCCAGGCGNNCGCACGGTGACGAAGTTCTCCTGCATGGACACAGCGCCGCCAGCCTTGTCCCAGTGGGCCAGGCCGCCGGGCATCAGCTCGTTGTCGGAAACGCCGCGGCCCTTGGCGCGGCTTTCCACCGGCAGGGTGTGCCCAAAGCCGTGGATGGTGAACACGCACTCGGGGTGGACGAACTCCGTAACATAGGCGCGCAGTGTGCCGCCGGTGCCGCCCGGAGCCACGGAGGCCACCTCCACCATGTCCATGTGCTCAATGCCCAGAGCCTTGGCGCGGGTCTTGTTGATCCACAGCACGTTCTCCGGCATGAGCTCGAACAGCAGCGGGTTGTTCACCGTGTGGCCCTGGGTGTGCAGCCCGCAGCGGCCAAAGGCGATGCGGAACGCGCCCTGGGGCGGCCGCGCCGGGGAAACATATGGCGGCAAAGATTCCAGGCCGTCCTTGGCCAGCTTGGCCGAGAGCACCTCGATCTTGCCGGAAGGGGTCTTGAAGGACACGGGCTTGTAGGTGGGCTTGGCCGCCAACTCCACAAAGCCCTTGGCGTCGAAATCGGCAATGCTCACGCCCGTGCCTTCCAGCTGGCGCTCCCAGAGCTCCTCCGGGCGCGTAACGGCCAGAATGTCTATGCCCAGCCGCTTGGCCAAACCAGCGTAAATCTCCCAGTCGGCCTTGGTGTCGAAACGGGGCTCCATGGCGCGCCTGCGCAGGAAGAACTGCGGCTTGAGCCCGCCCTTGCCCGCCATGATGCTCTCACGCTCCAGGTAGGTGCTCATGGGCAGCACCACGTCGGCGTTCCAGGCCGTGTCGGACCAGCTGAAGGTGACGGACACGAGCAGCTCCAACTTCTTCCAAAGCTTCTTCACTGCTTCCTGGTCGGGGAAGGCCATGAGCGGGTCGTGCCGGTGGGCGATGTACGCGCGGATGGGATAGGGCTTGCCGCTCTCGATGGCCTCGTAGGCCAGGTGCACAAGGCCCGGGCCGCCATCGAAGTGGGTGCGGCCCTCGGCCCAGCCTGCGCCGTCGGCGCGGGGCTTTTCCGGCTTGGGGAACAGCTCCATGAGCGGCTTGATGCCCTTGCGGCCCACGTCGCCCGCCTTGCAGCCCAGCGGCAGGCCGCCCTTGGCGCCAATGGCGCCGAGCAACGCGTTGATGAGGTACGCGGTGCGGCTTACATAGAAGGAATCGTCGTAGCGCGCGGTCATCCAGCCCGGATGCCAAATGACGTGCGGCGCGGCCTTGGCCAGGGCATGCACAAAAATGCTCAGCGCCTGGGCGCTTACGCCGGTTTCTTTCTCAACGAACTCCGGCGTGTAGGGCGCCACGAACTCCTTGAGGACGTCGAAGTCGGCCACCCACTCCTTCACGAACTTGCGGTCATACAGCTTTTCGGTGATGAGCAGATGGAGCACGCCGAGGTTAAAGGCGTAGTCGGTGCCGGGGCGGATGAGGAAGAAATGGTCGGCCTTGGCGGCAGGCACATTGGCGCGAATGTCGATGACCGTGAGCTTGCAGCCCGCGTCGCGCGCGTCCATGAGGTCGTTGACCTCTTTGACGTTGATGGCCTCCAGCAGATTGCGGCTTTGCAGCACCACGTGGCGCGCGTTCTTCAGGTCGTATACCAGCTCTTTGCGGCCAAAGCCGAACACCGAGAGGGCGGCGTGCTGCACGTTGCGGGCGCAGGCCGTGTCGTGGTTGCAGTAGTTGGGCGAGCCGAAGCCGCGCATGAAGGCGCGGGAAAGGTCCATGTACGGGCCGCCGCGGTCGGAAAAAAGCAGTGCCTCCGGGCCGTATTCGGAGCGGATCTTGCCGAGCTTTTCGGCAACGTAGTCCAGGGCTTCGTCCCAGGAGACGGCGCGCCACTTGCCCTCGCCGCGCTCCCCGGCACGGATGAGCGGTGTCTGCGGGCGTTCGTCATCGTAAAGCAGGGCAGGACCGGCCGCACCGCGCGCGCACAGCGCGCCCTTCAGGCCTGCGGCGTGAGGATTGCCGAAAACGGAGACGACTTTGCCATTATCGACATCGACCGCAACCGGGCAGCGGACGCTGCACATTCCACAGACACTGTAAACAGTTTCACAAGCCATGACCCCTCCTGAAGCACCTGCAAGCTTTGTTGCATACCCCCCTACATCAAAACTGCGGCTTTGGCTAGTGCCTGAAGGCCGTGATCTTAATGCCTGGGCGGCTTAACCCCATTTTGGTAATCCCACTTCGCAGCCGGATATCGATGACGTATTATGAGAAAAAAAGAACAAGCAGAACCTCTCTTGACAACGCCAGGGCCACTATGCTTAACAAGATGGGGAATAATAATACCTCTCCGGGGTGTGCAGCGTTGGCCTAGTGGGCCGGCCTGCACTTTATTGCTTGAAATAACAACAGAAAGCAAAAAGAGGCAGTACCAACATGAGCCTGTACAGAATCGCGCTGAATCCCAATCGCTGCATCGGCTGCAAGTCCTGCCTTGTGCACTGTAATGTTAAGAACTCCCTTCCCCCCGGAATCTCCCTAAACCGCATCAAGGCCCTTGGCCCCTTCACCGGCCCGGATGGCCGCCCCCGCATGGAGTTCGTGTATCAGAACTGCATGCAGTGCGACGACCCCTTCTGCGTCAAGGTCTGCCCCTCCGGCGCGCTGACCAAACGCGCCGAGGACGGCCTCGTCTGGCTTGACGCAGACACCTGCATAGGCTGTAACCGCTGCACCGAGGCCTGCCCCTGGGAGGTGCCCGTGGCCATTGAGGGCACCGGCAAGGTGCGCAAGTGCGATTACTGCATCGACCGCGTGGACAGGGGCCTGGACCCGGCCTGCGTTACCGGCTGCACCGCCAAGGCCCTCACCTTCGTGCGGCCCGGAAAATAGGTCTTAGGCCTTGCGTGTGCGGCGCAAGGCAAGAAATAGTTTAACACTTTTATCTAGAGGAGCACGGTTCCCATGAAAAAACGCCCCGTTATCGCCTTGACCCTCGCCACCTTGGCCTTGAGCCTGTGGCTTGGTGTCGCCGTGGCCCAGCAGGCGGCCCCCGCCCCTGCCAGCGCCCCCGTCGCGGAAGCAGCCAAGGCGGTTGATGCCGCCAAGCCTGAAGCCGCCAACGCCACCGCCGCCGTCGCCGATGCTGGTGCGAAAAAGAAGCTGACCCTTGAGGAAGCCCTGGCCAAGGCCCCCCGCGGCACCGAGAAGGGCATGATCGACGAGACCAAGCCTGCGGGCTTCCTGGGCATTCCCGGCGCTCCCGTGGTCAACCCCATTCTGGCCTTCTGCTGGGCCGTGTGGGTCGGCTGGATCNNTGGGCGCCTTCGGCGGCGTCATGGCGGGCGTGGGACACATGAGCGTGTTCGGCTTCGGCGCGTACGCCGGCGCCTTCAAGAAAAGCGCTCCGGAGCTCGGCAAGATCATCACCGACTCCATCAAGGCCTCCAACCAGTTCCTGGTGGGAACCTCCGCCGCCATCAGCTCCTTCAACTACCTCAAAATGGGCCGCCTGGTGCTGCCGCTGGCCATCAGCCTCGGCATCGGCTCGCTCATCGGCGCGTACCTCGCCGCCGCCCTTTCCGCCGGCAAGCTCGATTTCAAGTCCTACCAGGGCTACTTCGGCCTGTTCGTGCTGTTCCTGGGCTGCTACCTGTTCTACCAGACCACCGAGGGCGCCAAGAGCAAGCAGAAGACCGCCAAGGCTGCCGCCAAGGCCTTTGAAGACTCCGTGAAGAAGCAGAAGTGCGGCGAGGACATGACCGGCTGCGACATCGGCCTCAAGATCCAGAAGTTCACCGTCAGCACCTGCGAATTCACCTTCTACGGCGTGCCCTTCAAGTTCAATCCGCTGATCCCCTTCATCGGCGGCATGGTCATTTCCGCCATTGCGGCGTTCCTGGGCGTGGGCGGCGGCTTCCTGCTCGTGCCCTTCCTTACCAGCGTGACCCAGCTGCCCATGTACCTGGCTGCGGGCACCAGCGCCCTGGCCGTGCTCGTCAGCATGGTCACCAGCATCATCACCCTCATCTCCAAGGGCACTCCCATCGAGTGGGGCTTCATCGGCATCGAGCTCGTCGGCATCGCCGTGGGCTCCTTCGTCGGCCCCATGACCTCCAAGTACCTGTCCGACTCGCTGATGAAGCGCATCTTCATCATCCTGTCGCTGTACATTGGCGTGGGCTACACCCTGGCCGGCTTCGTCGGCTTCAAGATTCCGGGCGTGTAACCGGAAACGCTCTCAGCAAGGGCCGGGCTTCTGCGAGGGGGTCCGGCCCTTTTCCTTTTGCGCCCGCCGTGCTATAAAGACGCATGACACCCTTCGAAACCGTCGACGCCCTGCTTCTTGCTCCCTACCGCCTGTTTGAGTCCCCTGAGGCGGCCTTCTACTTCGGCACCTTTTTTCTGGCTGCGGCCAGCGCCGCCTTGGGCCTTGGCTGCAAGGCGCTGGTGGCCCTATCGCAGCGCTCCAAACGCCTGCGCGTGGACGGCGAAACCGCCCACCGCGCGGATCTCTCGGCCCAGGCCGCCCAGGCGGGCGACCGCGTGGCCTACATGGCGCAGAACCACCTGGCCCAGGAGGCCTACGGCGACTCCATGGCCTTGGCCGCCGGGCGCGGCGCAGCGCTATTGTGGCCGGGCATGCTGACCCTGGCCTGGCTTTACTGGCGCTTCGAAGGCGTGGACATGCCCTATTTGTGGCACTGGGCCGGGCCGAGCACGGTTTTTCTGCCTCCGCACATCGCCGCCTTGTGGGGCTTTTCCCGCCTGTTGCACCCCAAAAAAAACGCGCCCCCCGCCAAGGCGGAGGACGCGGCGCAGGGCTCCACACCCTGAAAGCTACTCCAGCATAAGCTCCGGGCAGGGCTCCACCAGCCGGGAGATGCCGACCATTTCGAACACCTGGCGGAAGTTCTCCGAAAGCCCCCGGATGCATACGCGCTCGCCGCGCTCGCGGCAGTCCGCCAGCAGCCGCGTAAGCAGCGTAAGCCCCGCACCATTGGTGGAGGCGTTCTCCGCAAAGTGCAGCACGATGATCGGCTTGCCCAGTTCACGCGCGCGCGCCATGGCCCGGTCCAGCAGCAGCTCGGAACGCGCCGTGACGCTGCCCTCTATGCGCAGCACGGCCGCGCCGTTTACCTCCTCCACCACCAGTTCCACAGCCTGGCTTTTGGCGATGGCGATGCGCTCTTCCGCGCGTGAAAGGGCCTCGCTCAAGGCCTGCCGCTGCACGGGCTTGTTGATGAAATCCGTGGCG
>DIVX01000028.1 GCA_002422505.1 Desulfovibrio sp. UBA6121 | reverse complement strand
CCTGAACGACATCCTGGACTTCTCCAAGGTGGAGGCGGGCATGCTCAAGGTGGAAACCGTAGACTTCGACCTGGACCTGGTGCTGGAGGATCTGGCCGGGCTGCTGGCCGCCAGGGCCCAGGAAAAAGACCTGGAGCTGCTGCTTGAGGTGGGCGAGGACGTGCCGCGCAGGCTCAAGGGCGACCCCCTGCGCCTGGGCCAGGTGCTGGTGAACCTGGGCGGCAACGCGGTGAAGTTCACCCAGGCCGGGGAGGTGCGCATCAGCGTGAGCGCCCTGCCCGCCCAAGGCGCGGAGCGGGAGGGAACCGGGCCAGGGGCAGGCGGTGCGCAGGCCAGGGCGGCGCGGCTGGCCTTTGCCGTGCGCGATACCGGCATAGGCATGACGCCGGAGCAGCAGGCCGAGCTCTTCCAGCCCTTCACCCAGGCCGATGCCTCCACCTCGCGCCGCTTTGGCGGCACCGGGCTGGGGCTTTCCATTTCAAGCAGGCTGGTGCAGCTCATGGGCGGCGCAATTTCCGTGTCCAGCCAGCCTGGGCAAGGCAGCGAGTTCCGCTTCGAGCTGACCCTGCCCCTGGCCGAGGGCCCGCGCGAAACGCCACGGCCACATATCCTGGCCGGGCTCCGGGCGCTGGTGGTGGACGACAGCCGCCCCGCGCGCGAGATTCTGGCCGCGAACCTGCGCCGCCTGGGCCTGGAGGCGGAACTGGCCGCGAGCGGCCAGCAGGCCCTGGACATGCTGTTTGCCGCCGCGCACGGCGGGGCCAAGCCCTTTGACGTGGTGCTGCTGGACTGGAAAATGCCCGGCCTGGACGGGGTGGAAACGGCCCGGCGCATCCATGAAGCGCCGAGCCTTTCGCCACGGCCCGCCGTGGTGCTGCTTACCGCCCACGACCGCGACGCCCTGGCGGCCCTGACCCAGGACGGCCAGGCGGCGGCCCTGCTGACCAAGCCGGTGGGGCAATCCCTGCTGCTGAACACCCTGCTGGGCGTCTTTGGCGGCGGTGCAGCCAGCCCGGCCCGGCCCGCCCCGGCGCAGGACAAGGCCGCGCGCGCAGCGCTCGCCGGTCTGCGCGTGCTGCTGGTGGAGGATAACGAGATAAACCGCCAGGTGGGCCAAGGCATGCTGGAGCGTGTAGGCATTGCCGTCACCCTGGCGGCAGACGGCGAAACCGCCCTGGCGCTTCTGGCCGTGCAACGCTTCGACGCCGTGCTCATGGACATCCAGATGCCGGGCATGGACGGCTACGAGACCACCCGGCGCATCCGCGCCACTCCGACCCTCATGGACCTGCCGGTCATCGCCATGACGGCCCACGCCCTGGCCGCCGACCGGGAGCGCACGCGGGCGGCGGGCATGAACGACCATGTGACCAAGCCCATCGACCCGGCGGAGCTGTACGGGGCGCTCATGCGCCATGCCGGGCCCGCGCTGGTGCACCAGGCGGGACAGACGGCACAGGCGGGGCAGGCGGAACAGACGGCGGAGCAAAGGCAGACGGCGGCAGACGCGCCACAGACGCGCTCCGGGTCCGGCAGGGCAACGCCGCCCCAGGCCGAACGTCTGCACGGTGAACACGGCGCAGAGCAGGCCGCGCCGGGCTCCGCACCTGAAAAATCCCGGAACGCCGCGCCGGAAATCCCGGCCAATCTGCCGAGCCTGGACGTGGCCGGGGCTGTGGAGCGCCTTGGCGGCGAGCCGGAGCTCTACCGTGATCTGCTGCGGCAATTCGCCAGCCAGTATGCGGAGCACCCTGCCGCCATCCGCCGGGCCATTGCCGCAGGCGATCTGCCCCAGGCCCGGCTGCTGGCCCACAGCCTGCGCGGCGTGGCGGCGAACATGGGCGCGCGCGACGTGAGCCGCGCGGCGGAGGCCCTGGAACTGGCGCTTGCCGAAGCGGGCGGCGAAGCGGGCGGTGCGGTGAGCGTCGAACGTTCGGACCCGGCTGGGCTGGCCGCCCTGTGCGCCGCCGAGGAGCAGGCCCTGGAGGCCCTGTTGCGGCTGCTGGCCGGGCTGGGTCTTGCTGCAACCGCACCCGCCGCCAGCCCCCAAAACAATACCCCGTCAGCGTAGCGCCGCACACCCGTTCCGGGCTGCCCCGCCCAAGCGGGAATAGCGCCCTGCAGCCGCGCCCGCCGCCACCCCGCAAGAAAGTACCCCCTCAGCGTAACCCCGCACGCCCGTTCCGGGCTGCCCCGCCTAAGCAGGGATAGCGCCCTGCAACCGCACCCGCTGCGCGAACAGCAACGCACGCCAACAAACCGCAGCAACGGCGTATCCGCAGGGGCGGCAGCCCGCGCACAGGCAACGCGGGGCACGATAGCGCGGGCACGATAGCGCGCACGAAACACGGCAGGCCAGTCAAAAGCAGGCAGATTCGACGCCGGGCGGCACGGCAGGGGCGGACCGGGGAGCCGGGAACGCGGCGTCAGCCGGGCAGGCAGGGGTTGAAATCGCCCGTGGCGGCCAGCTCGGCCACCAGGCGCTTGATGTCGTGCGGACCCACGGGCTTGGGCAGAAAGGCCAGGGGCGCAAGATCCAAGGCGCGCTGCCGCGTGGCCGTATCGGTGTAGGCGGTGGTGAAGACCACCGGCACGCCGTGGCGCTCGCGGATGATCTGCGCCGTGGCGATGCCGTCGAGGACGCCTTCCAGGTGGATGTCCAGCAGCACCAGATCAGGCCGGATGCGCTCAAGCTCCGCCAGGGCGGCCTCGCCGGTGGGCACGCAGGCGGCCACGGTGTGCCCCAACCCGCGCAGCATGCAGGAAAGCGCCATGGAGATGATGCGCTCGTCCTCCACCACCAGCACGCACAGCGCGCGCGAAGCCGCAATGCCGCCGCTCACGCGTCCGTCCTCATGGCCCGCGTCCTCGTGGCCCGCGTCCTCATGGGCGTGCCGCCGCAAACGACTGCCTGTGCCGTTTTCATGGGCTTCATGCGCCTTCGCCCGCCGCGCCCGTTTCCAGGGGCATTTCCAGCCGGAACAGCGCGCCCGAAGGCCCGCTGTGCGCGCTGATGCTTCCGGCGAGCTGCTCCGTGAGGCTGGACACAAGGGTCATGCCCAGGGTGGGCATGGCGCGGATGTCGAAATCCTGCGGCAGGCCGGGGCCGTTGTCCTCCACCTCCAGCACCAGCTGCGGGCCGGAGCTGCGCAGGCTTACCCGCAGCACGCCGGATTGGGCCCTGGCGCGGCAGGGGCGGAAGGCGTGCTTCACCGCGTTCATCACCAGCTCGTTCAAAATAAGCCCGCAGGGAATGGAGCGCGTCACGGGCAGGCGAACCTCATCCACCGCGCACTGCAACTGCACCGGCAGGGCCGCCCCCGCCAGCACCCGCTCGGCCAGGCGCGGGATGTAGTCGCGCATGTTCACGGAGGAAAGATCCTCTGCGCCGTAGAGTTCCTCGTGCACCAGGGCCATGGCCTGAATGCGCTTCTGGCTCTCGTGGAACAGCTCCTTGTCCTGGGGCAGGCTCACGTACTCCATTTGCAAATACAGCAGGCTGGAAATGATCTGCAGGTTGTTCTTGACCCGGTGGTGGATCTCCTTGAGCAGAATCTCCTTTTCCGAAAGGGAGCGCCGGATGGCGTCCATGGCCTCTTTGCGCAGGGTGATGTCCATGCCATAGAGGTTCACGTCGCCCCCCGGCAGGATGGGCCGGACCACAAAGGCGTACACGCGGCCCTCGAACTCGATCTCGAAGTCCTGTATCTCTCCCGCCTTCACTGCGGTTTCGATGATGGACCGGTACGGTTCGGACAGGGGCTTGCCCAAAGCACCGCCGATTTGCGCCAGGAAGCCCTGGCTGGCCTGGTTGGCATAGCCCAGCAGGCCGTTGGCCTCCACGCGCAGCACAGGGTTGGGGTTTTCCTCCGGGAAGCGCGCCAGGCTCTTGGCCTGCCTGTCGGCCTGGCAGGCCTGGGCATAGGTGCTGGCCAGATTCTCCTGCATGTGGTTCACCGCCAGGCAGAGCACGTCCAGTTCATCGCCCGCCCAGCGCTTGTCCAGCCTCAGGGGCTCGAACCCGCCCTCCCCCGCGCCGACGCGCAAAGACTGGAAATGCTGGGCCGTTGCGGCCAAATGGCGGGAGACCATGGACCGGATGAGCAGAAAGATCGCCAGCGAAACCACCGCCATCATGCCGAAGCTGAAGCCCATGGAATAATACGCCGCCCGCAGGGCCTGGCTGCGCGCCTGGGTCAGGTCCACCTGCAGCCGCAGCTGTCCCAGCACCACGGTGCGCCCCTCGTGCTGGCGCACCAGGGGCACCTCCTGCTCCAGCACGTTGCGGGTCTTGCGCGTGCCGCGCTCGGCCACAAGGCGGCCATGCTCCAGCACGGCGGCATAGCTTACGGGAAGCGCGCTGACGATGCCCTCAAGCTGCAGGGCGACCTGCTTCATGTCCACGTCCCACAGGCTGCTGGCCAAAGGCCTGGACTGGGTGGCCTGTACGGCGGCCAGTTGCTGGTCCGCCTCGGCCAGCTTTTGCCGGTACTCCCACCAGGCGCGCACCCCGGCCAAAACGAGGATAAGCGCCAGGGAAAGCACAAAAATGCGCCGCAACAGGCGCGAAGTGAGCGGAGAAGTGACGGTGAAGCTGGGGCGCGTCATGGCTTGGTCTCCCCAAGCCCGGCCCGGGTGAGCCGCTGCAGGCTGCCGTCGGCGCGCATGCTCCGCAGGGCCTGGGCCAGCCGGGGCACAAGGGCCGCATGTTTCTTGTTCAGGTACACATACATGGGCAAAACGGCCAGGGGCGGCTGCACGGCGTGCAGCCCCTGGTAGCCGTGCGCGTGCACAACGGCCCAGCCGGAATGCTGGCTGGCCACAACGGCCTGCACCCGGTCCTTGTCCAGCAGGGCGAAAAGAGCTTCTTCGTCGCGCACTTTGGTAAGCTGCGGCGCGCTCTGCAGGTGCTGCTCCGCCAGCTTCCAGCCGTTGACGATGCCCACGCGCAACGGGCGCAGGCTGTCCCAGTCGGCTGGGGCCAGGGCGGGGTCGCGGGTGAAGACGGTGAAACGAAATTCGCTCATGGGCTCGGGCACCATGACAAGGTTGGGATACAGGGCGCTCAGCCCGGCGATGCGCACGTAATTGCCGTCGTCCACGCCCTGGTCCGCGTTGCGCAGGGCCCGTTCCGAGGGCAGTTGCACCAGCCGCGCCACAACACCGATGCGCCGGAAGGCCTCCAGCACGATGCGGTCCTCGAAGCCGGTGCCGTCGGGCCGGGAATGGGGCGGGGCGCCATCGGTGTTCAGCACCAGGACCGGGGGCGGCGAAGGGGACGCGGCAAGGGCCGGAGCCGGGCGCAAACCAGCACCCGCCAGGCACAAAAGCGCCAGCAGGCCAAGATGCGCGGCGCAGCGCCGCAAAGAAAAGCCGTCAGTACGGTCCATGCTTGCCACTTTGGCCACTTTTCAAGAAGAGGGCAAGCTGAACCTTTGCATTTATGCATGATGCAGTACCCGCGCCACGGGCGTTAAATTCGTGCGCTGGGCCTGCGTGCGGCAGGTGCTGGCCACAGGCGTCAAGCCCGGCTGAGGCCTGCATGCCTTATGACAGGCAGATATCCTGAAAATGCTTCTGCCGGGGAAGCTCCCACAGCTTGGGTTCGCGCAGATGCTGCATGAACAGCTCCACGCTGTTTCCCTGCCCGAAGTGGTAGCAGGGCGCGCAGTTCGCCATGCCCCAGCAGGCGTTGATGGCCCCGAGCATTTCCGCGCGCGTTTCCGGCACATTGAGGATGGAATGGTGCAAAAAGCGTCCCCTTTGGCGCGAGCCCACGTTGATGGTGCGCACGCCGAAAATCGGCGCTTCACGAATGCCTGCGCTGGAGTTGCCGATGATAAAACGGCCATTGCGCATCAGGCTCAGGAAATACTCAAAGCGCATGGACGGAAAGAGCCGGAAGCGCGGGTCGTCCGCCAGGGCCGCATAGGCCGTGTGGATGTGCTCGCTTCCGGCGTCGTTGTTGGGGGCGATAACCACGAACTCGTGCCCGGAATCTTTGAGGGCGGCCACAAAATCCGCGGCGCGCGCGGCCTGGGTGGAAATCTCTGTGGTTACCGGATGATACAGGGCCACGGCGTACTGCGGAAAGTGAATGTCGTAGCGCTCGCGCACGGCGTCCAGGCTCGGCAAATCCGGGGAGAGCATGATGTCGATGTCCGGCGAGCCGATGACGAAAACCGCGTCCGACTGCTCGCCCATTTGCAGCAAGCGCCCGCGGGCTTCCTCATTGGCCACGAAGTGAACATGGGCCAGCTTGGTCACGCTGTGGCGAATCATTTCGTCGATGGTGCCGCTGCGCTCGCCGCCCTCCAGATGCGCCACCAGGATGTTGCGGAAGGCGCCCACAATGGCCCCGGCCAGCGCCTCCAGCCGGTCGCCATGCAGCACGATCATATCCGGCTCGTCCTCGGCCACGTATTTTCCAAGAACCTGCACGGTATTGGCCAGCACCAGGTCCATGGCCTCGCCGCCGGCTTGGTTCATGGCGGTAAAAACGTTGGAAAAACCCTCGCGCTCCACCTGGCGGTAGGTGTAGCCGTAGCGCGCAAGCAGGTGCATGCCCGTTACGAAGATGCTGCACTCCAGGTCACCGTCGGTCTCAACCGCGCGCATCAGCGGCTTCAGCTTGCCAAAGTCCGCCCGGGTGCCGGTGAGGAACAGAATTTTGCGCTTCTTACCCATCGACCATGTCCCAGGTGAGCTGCGTGTTCGTGTCGATGTCGCGGCTGGCCACGCGGCCCAGCAAACTTTCGAAGTGCTCGGCCAGAATCTGGCCGGTGCCGGGGCGCTTCACCCACAGGTTGGCCTTGGTCAAGGCCTCGCCCTTCTTGAGGGGCGCAATGGTGACGCAGGAGGCGTAGGCGAAGTCTATGGTCACCTGTTCCTCCGGCAGTACGCCCTTGGCCCCGCCGCGCGCCTTCTGGATGATGGCCGAGCCCTGTATGAGCTCCCGCATCTCCTGCGGGTCCATGGACAAGAACACATCCGGGCCGGGCCAGGCCTTGTCGGACGTGAAGTGCCGCTCCAGCATGCAGGCCCCCAGGGCGGCCGCGCCCAGGCAGGGGTAGATGGTCAGCGTGTGGTCGGAAAGGCCCACCACTGCGTCGGGGAAGGCCTCCATGAGCTGCACCATGGCCCCCAGGCGGACCTTCTCCGGCGGGGTGGGGTACATGCTCGTGGTGTGCATCAACCCATAGGGAACCCCGCGCCGGCGCAGAATGTCCACGCTTTTGGCGATGCTATCCATGCCGTTCATGCCGGTGGACAGGATCACCGGCTTGCCGAAGCTCGCTATGTGGTCCACCAGGGGAAAATTGTTGCACTCGCCGGAGCCTATTTTGTACCCCGGCACGCCCATACCTTCCAGCCTGTCTGCCGCGGCGCGGGAAAAGGGCGTGGAAAGGTAGATCATGCCCAGGCTCTGCACCAGGTCCATGAGCTTGCGCTCCTCGGCCTCGGAAAGCTGGCAGCGGTCCATTATCTCGTAGATGGAGACATCCGCGTTGCCCGGCACCACCAGCTTGGCTTGCGGGCTCATTTCGTCCTCCACCACGTGGCACTGGAACTTCACGCACTCGCAGCCCACGGCGTGGGCATCGCGCACCATGCGTTCGGCCTTGGCGTAGTCGCCTTCGTGGTTGATGCCGATTTCGGCGATGACGAGGGGGGCGTGCTCCGGTCCGATTCTGCGTCCGGCCAGGGTGATCTCAGGCATTGCGGCTCCTTTTCTGCGCGTGCGTCAGCGTGGGCGGACGATAGAGAAAAGGCAGCGAAGAATCAAGGCGGGCGGCTTTCGAGCGGGCGCTACTGCTCGCGCGGGACCCAGATACGGAAGGTGGAGCCTTGGCCGGGCTCGCTCACTGCGCCAATGCGCCCGCCGTGCTGGTCCACGGCCTTCTTGGCGATGAACAGGCCCAGGCCCGTGCCGCGCGAGCCCTTGGTGGAGAAGAACACGGAGAACAGGCGCGAGAGCGTGTCCTGCGACATGCCCACGCCGTTGTCCTCTATTTCGAAGAACACGCCGCTGGCGTCGGGCCGGGCGCGAAAACTCACGCTGTGCACGGCCTTGGTCTTGTCGTCCAGGCAGGCGTCTACGGCGTTTTCCAGAATGTTCACCAGCGCGGCGCACAGCACCACCTCGTCCACGGCGAAGGTGCCCAGGTCCGGGCCTATTTCCACGCAGAGCTCCACGCCAAGCTGCTGGGCCTTAGGCGCGGCGGCCTCGGCCACCTGGGCGGCCAGGTCTGCGGCGTCAACGGTGCGCAGTTGCAGCTCGCGCTTCTTGGCGTAGAAGAGAATGTCGAGCACCATGCCCTTGATGCGCCCGATGAGGCAGGTCACCTTGTCCCACCCGGCCTGGACCATTTCCTGGTTGCCCGCGCGGAAGCCGGAATTGACCTTGTACACGCCGCCGTCGAGGGCGGTGAGCAGCCCCTTGATGCCGTGGGAAAGCGAGGCGATGAGCATGCCCAGGGAGGCCAGATGGTCCTGCATGCGGGCCAACTCGGTGATGTCGGTGGCCATTTCCATGACGGCCTCTATTTCGCCCAGGGCGTTTCGCACCGGCGCGGTCCACACCACCACGTTCAGGGTGCGGCCATCCTTGCCGCGCACGGTAAGCTCGCTCTGGTGCGCCTGGCCGTCCTCAAAGGTCTTGAGGGTGGGGCAGCCGAAGCAGGGCCGTTCCGCCCGGCAATAGGCCTGGTAGCACAATCCGCCGGTGGTGGCGCCGAACTCCTGGCGGAAGCGGCTGTTGGCGGCCTGAATGCGCAGGTGGCGGTCCTGCACGGTGATGAAGCACGGGGCTTCGTCGAAAAGCTGCTGGTAGCGGCGGCGGCTGGTGTGCAGTTCGTCTTGCAGGCGCTGCACCTCGCTGGCCTCCACCAAAATCTCCAGCACCAGATCCACCTGCCCGCCCCGGCTGTGGATGGGCGCGGTGTGCACGGTGACGGCGGCCAGGCTTTCATCCGGGCCAAAGAGCCCCTCCCGGCTTTTTTGGCCCTGGCCGGTGCGCAGGGTGCGGGCCACGGGGCTGTCCACCCCCTGTCCTGCGGCCCCGGCGAAAATAGCGAAGCCCGGCTGGCCCACGCGGTCGCCCAGGCGTTCGCGGTACAGCTTGTTCACGCTGATGACGCGCTGGTCGCGGTCCTGAATGGACACGAGGCAGGGCAGCGCGTTGAACATGGCGAACTCGCCGGAAACCTCGCCCGCCAGCCCGTCCATGGCCTGGGCCAGGCCTTCCACGGTTTCGCGCGCGGCGCTTTGGCGCTCCAGCTCCACCAGCTTGTTGGCTTGAACGCGCACCTGCTCTTCCAGTTCGGCGGTGTGTTTGCGCATGCGCTCGCGCAGGGTGATCTTGTCCTGGGCGCGCTTGAGGGCGATTTCCAGGATCTCCGGCCCGGCGGGCTTGGCGATGAAGTCGCAGGCTTCGAGCTTGAGGCCCTGCACGGCCACGTCCATGTCGCCATGGCCGGAAACGAGGATGACCTCGGTGTCCGGGCTCTCGTGCTTTATGCGCCGCAACAGCTCCAGGCCGTCCATGCCGGGCATGCGCACGTCGGTGAGGACAATGGCCGGATGCTCGCGGCGGAAGACCTCAAGGGCCTCCTCTCCGTTGGAGGCCATGAGCACCTTGTGGCCCATGTCGGCCAGGGTGATGCCGACAACCTTGCGGATGCCGACCTCGTCATCAACCAGCAATATGTCCATGCACATCTTGCCCGCTCCTGGCGTGCGCTGCCGCCAAACGGGCGCGGCTCAAGCTCTCCAGCAAAAGAGCATAACGCAGTCCCCTCGCTTACGGAGGGGGAAACGGCATTGCAGCCTTACGGCTTGCCGATTGTTTTTTCCACTATCTCAAGCACCTGAGACGGTTCAAAGGGCTTGCTCACCGTGGCCACGGCCTTGCGGATGGCCAGGTGGATGCCCGCCAGACCGCTGATGACCACCACGGGCATATCCTTGAACTCCGGCTTTTGGCTGAACTTGCGGTAGAAGCGCGGGCCCCATTCATCGGGCATTTCCAGGTCCAGGGTCAAGAGGTCCGGGCGCTCGCGCTCCAGCACTTCCAGCGCGCCTTCGCCGCCCGCGGCGGAGCAGGTCTCGTAGCCCTTCTCCTTGAAGATGGAAACGAGGTACTCAACGATGTCCAGATCGTCGTCAACCACCATGATTTTCTTGGCCATCTCACGCCTCCTTGGGTTCAACATTGGGGGCACGCCCCGTTTCCGCTCCACTTTCCAGTATTCGCTTGGCCTCGCGCAGCAGCGCTTCCGCCGTGGGCGGCTTCTCCACGTAGCCGTCCGGGCCGCGCAACGCGCCCCCGGCAACGCCCGCCGCCTGCAGCAGCGCCAGCGAGTGCCGGAACGTCTCGTCCTCCACGCCGGAAACCACAAGCACGCGGGTTTCCGCAAACTCCGGGTCGGCGCGCAGGGTGGACAAAAAACGTATGCCGCCCTGGTTCGGCATCATCAAATCCAGGCTCACCAGGCCGGGCCGGAACTCCTTGAGTTTGGCCAGCCCTTCCTCGCCATCGCGTGCGGTGGCCGTTTCATACCCGGCGGATTCGAACACCGCCTTGATGAACAGGCGCAGGTGCATTTCGTCATCAACGACAAGCACCCGGCCCAGGGTTCCAGCACCCCCGGCCATTGTCCGCTACTCTCCGGCCCGCGGCTGTCCGTAGGGGCTCACGTCCACCTTGTCCGGATGGTTCACGCTCAAAACCGGGCAGGCGGAGCGCAGCACAACCTGCTCGATGGTGCTGCCGAGCATGGCCTTCTCGGGGTCGATGTCCTTGGTGTGGTGGGCCATGACGATGAGGTCGGCCTTGTTCTCCCGCGCGTACTTGAGCACCTCGACGTGCGGGTTGCCCTCGCGCAGGGCGATGACATAGTTGTCGAAGTCGCCCATGTTGGCCACGTACTTGTCCTGCACCTTCTTTTCGGCCGCAGCCAGTTGCTGCTCAATGTAGGACTGGCCGGGTTCGTTCTCGCCGCCGAGATCCACGCAGTGGAACACGTGCAAACGGCAGCCGATTTCCTTGGCCACGTTGCGCGCGAACTGGAAAGCATAGTCCGAGGGCTTGCTGAAGTCCGTCGCCACCACGATGTTGGCGAAGTACGACCAGCAGGTGACGCAGGGGCGGCTGACGATGAGCACCGGGCAGCGGGCGCTCTTGGCCACCTTCTGCATGGTGCTGCCCGCAATGATGCGGTGGCGCATGGCGCCCACGTCCTCCGCCCTGGTGTGCGCGCCCATGACGATGAGGCTCGCGTCTTCCTTTCTGGCCTTGCGCAAAATCTCGGTGTGCGGCTCGCCGGTGGCGGTCTCAAAGGTGCAGGAGGGGTGGTCCTTGGCCAGCTTTTCGTAATACTGGGCCATTTCCTCTTGCACCAGGCTCACCAGGTTCTCATCCACCTCTTCGGCGTCGCCGGTGCGCACGTCGCGGTAGGTAAGGCCAAAGCCGCGGCTGGGCAGGCCGAAAACATGGTACACGTTCAAACGCGAACGGTTCTTGCGCGAGAGCTCAAAGGCCACGCGCGCGGCGTCGTCACAGGTGGAAGAGGCCGAGGTGGCGAACAGAATCTTCTCAAACATGGGCTACCTCCTTAGTGCACACGCACGCGGTGTGCCGTGAAAAGCGAGCTGCCATAAGACGCCTTCGTAGAATTCAAACAGGTTGCAGACAGTCTCAAAGGAAAATTCCGCCACCCGGTCGCCAAAGACCACATGCCGGAGCGGCCCAAGCACCAGGGGGACATCAAGCAGCATCTCCACCTGCCAGCCCTTGAGCTCCACATCTGCGCCGCCCTCCAGGCAGCCGCGCAGCACGTGGTAGATCTCCAGCCGGGCCGGGGCCGGGTGGCCGATGAGCTCCACCACGCGGGAAAGCTCCAGCCGCGCAAGCCCGGCGGGGTGGCAACCGGCCTGCTCCCAGGAGCCATACTGCTCCATGAACTCGGGCGCGAAGTCCGAAATCCGCGCGAGCACGGGATAGGCCAGCAGCATGCGCATAAAGCTGCGCAGGCAGTAGCCCTCGGCCAGGCGCACTCGCGCCCCGAGCGCGTGCAGGGCATCGGCCACGTGGGCGCCGTTGTGCTCCGCCAGCATTCCGTCCGTGTTCAGTATGACTTCGTTCATCTAAGCCTACGCCGTAAGAGTACTTTGTGCCGGATGCACGTTGGACACGGCTATCTTCTTATTTCATGTAGAAATTTGCGTCAACGTTACAAGAGGGGAATACGCAAAAGATAAAATCATACTAGAGAAGTTTGTTTTCATATTTGGCAGGTATGATAATTTCAAACACTGTTCCGGTCCCCTGCGCATCGCGCAGCGCGATGCTGCCGCCATGGGCCTCCACGGTCTTTTTCGTGGTCATCAGACCCAGGCCACTGCCTTCTGCCCCCTTGGTGCTGAAGAACGCCGTGAACAACTGCCCGCGCGCCGAATCTGGAATGCCGCAGCCGTTGTCGGCCACGCGGTAACGCACGCACCAGCCGCCAGCCGCACCGCCAGCCGTACCGCCAGCCGCACCGTCGGGAGCCATGCCCGGCTCCGGCGTTTGCGCCTCCACCCGCACAGCCACGCGCCCGCCGGGCTTGGCCGTGCCGTAGCCCGCGCCTGCGCAGGCGTCCAGGGCGTTGCCCACCAGATTCAGCAGGCAGCGGTGCAGGGCCTCGGCGTCCAGCTGGGCCAGGGGCAGGCCGGGCTGCACGTCAAGGGTCAGCTCCAGGCCCTCGGCTGCGGCCTTGGGCGCCAGCAAGGCCACCACCTGCCGCGCGGGCAGGGCCGGGTCCACCGGCGCGGGGGCCAGTTCCTCCGGCTTGGCGAAACGCAGCATGTCCAGCGAAAGCGTCTTGAGCTTGCGCACGTTGGCTTCCAGCATTTCCCAGCCCTGCTCCAGGTAGGCCTTGCGGTCGGCGTCGAGCCCCTGGCGCAGCAGGAACAGGCTGCCTTCCAGCCCACTGGCCATGTTCTTGATGGCATGGGAAAGCCCGGCCACAGTCTGCCCCACCGCAGCCAGGCGCTCTGCGGCCAGCAGCTCGCGGGTTTTCTGCGCCACAAGCTGCTCCAGATGCTGCGTGTGCTGGCGGATGGCCTGGCGCATGGCCCGGCGCTCCAGGGCGCGGGAAAGGGCGATGGCCAGAGCGTCGTCGCGGATGGGTTTGGTGACGAAATCTGCGGCGTCGAGCTTGATGCCCTGAATGGCCAGGTCCATGTCGCCATGACCGGTGATGAGCACCACCTCACACTCCGGGTCCTGGACCTTCAGGGCCTTCAGCAGCTCCAGGCCGTCCATGCCGGGCATCTTGATGTCGGTGATGACCACGGGCGCGGGGCGCTCGCGGTACAGGGCCAGGGCTTCCTCCGCGCTTCGGGCGGTGCGCACCTCCCAGCCTACGTCGGCCAGGGTGAGGGCCAGCATGCGGCGGATGCCGTCCTCGTCGTCCACCAGCAAGAGGGAGCGCGCCTCCGGCATTCTAGCCTCCGCTTTGCATGTGCGTGTCGCCCAGCACGGGCAGTTCGATGATGAAGCGGGTGCCGACATCGGGCTCGGATTCGGCATGCACGGTGCCGCCACAATCCTGGATGATGCCGTAGCTGATGGACAGCCCCAGGCCCGTGCCCTTGCCCACCTTCTTGGTGGTGAAGAAGGGCTCGAAAATCTTGTCCCTCACCCCGGAGGGAATGCCGCAGCCGGTGTCGGCTATCTCCAGGCGCACGCGCCCGCCAACCAGCCGCGCCTTGAGGGTGATGCGCTTTGGCCCGGCGGGTTGCTGCGCCGGAGCAGGTATGCCCCCGCTCTCGCGCCATTTTTCGCTCCACTTTTCCTCTATGGCGTCGCGGGCGTTGATGAGCATGTTGATGAACACCTGCTCCAGCCTGCCCGCGTCGGCCATGACCTGCGGCAGGTCCGGCTCGATCTCCTGGCGCACCTCTATCTCGCGCAGCTTGAGCTGCTGGC
>DIVX01000013.1 GCA_002422505.1 Desulfovibrio sp. UBA6121 | reverse complement strand
GGTAGACGTTGTCCAGGCTGTTCACATCCGGGTCGATGTCGCGCGGGACGGCGATATCGATGAAGAACATGGCGCGATTGCGGCGCTTTTTGAGCACCTCGCGGATGTCTTTGGCGCGGATGATGGCCGTGGGCGAGCCGGTGGAGCTGATGACGATGTCCACCCCTGCGAGGCGCTCGACCATGTCCTCGAAGAAGACCGCCTCGCCGTGCATGGTTTTGGCCAGTTCCTGGGCACGCGCGTAGGTGCGGTTGCAAATGTAGAGCTTCTCGATGCCGGAGGCCAGCAGATGCGTGGCGGCCAGTTCGGCCATTTCGCCCGCGCCCACCAGCATGGCCGTCTTGCCTGGCAACTCGCCGAAGATCTTCTTGGCCAGCTCCACCGCAGCGTAGCTGATGGACACGGCGCTGGAGGCGATGGCCGTTTCCGTGCGCACGCGCTTGGCCACGGAGAAGGACTTGTGCAACAGGCGGTTTATCACCACGCGCGCGGTGCCGGTCTCCACGGCCTTGCGGTAGCTGTTCTTGAGCTGGCCCAGAATCTGCGGCTCGCCCATGATCATGGAATCGAGGCTGGCGGCCACGCAGAACAGGTGCGTCACGGCGTCGAGCCCCTGGTGCGTGTAGGTGTGGGAGCGCAGAACGTCCAGCGGCCCCTGGCAGGTTCCGGCCCAGTGGGCCAGCAAGGCCTCCTTGATGTCCAGGCCCTGACAGCGGGTGCTGTCGGCCACGACGAGGATTTCCACACGGTTGCAGGTGGAAAGCGCCATGACCTCGCGCACGGGACAGGCTTCGAGCAGGCTTTTCTCGAAGTCCGCAACGCTGGTGAGGGCGAACTTCTCGCGCACGTCCACTCCGGCGGAGCGGTGGTTGAGTCCGACAAGGAAAATGTTTTTATCCATTACGGTTTAAACCCGTGGAACGTTGTGGAAACAAGGAAGTTGATGCCGATCATGGACAAGACCATGAGCAGGAACACGGCGATGGTCATGACTGCGGGCTTGCGGCCGCGCCAGCCGTAGGCCAGGCGCTGGTGGAACAGGTAAGCGAAGAGCCCAAGCACCAGCAGGGCCAGAATCTCCTTGGGGTCGAAGGAGAACACGCGCCGGGAGGTCATCCAGGCCCACACGAAGCCGGAAATGAGGCCCAGGCTGTACAGCGGGAAGCCGATGACCACGGTCCAGTGGTTGACCCTGTCGAAGGTGTCCAGCGAGGGCATGTCCTGCTGGAACTTCTTGAGCCCTGTTTTGGTTTTGATGCGTTTTTCCAGGTGCAGAAAGGCCAGCCCCGCGCCAAAGGCCATGGCCAAAAGCGCCATGCTGGCGAACAGCGTGCCGATGTGCAGCAGGAAGAACAGGCCGGAGAGCATGGGCGGCAGGTTGGCGTTGGTGCCCATGGCCGCGTTGGCCGTGGCGTAGAACACCAGAGCCAGAGGCAGGGCCACCACGGCCAGGAAGCGCAGCTTGAGCCGCCACCACAGCAGAAGGAAGATGACCAGGATGCCGAAGCCCAGCAGGCAGAACAAAAAACGGGCCGAGGTGGGCGTGGTGAAGGCGTTCAGTCCGGCCACCTGCCCGGCAAGGTCGATGCCGTGCAGCACGAAGCCGACAGCGGCCAGGGCCAGGGCCGAGAGTTTGATGCGCTCGTTGCGCAGGGCCGAGCCCAGCACGTAGAAGCCGGTTCCCAGAAAGTACAGGCCGATGACCAGCATCGGCAACATGTCAGGCAAGGCCATCAAGCAACTCCGGGATGAGATGGTGCAATTCCGCTGGCAAGAGCTTCGAGAGTTCCGCTTCGGCAAGGGGCCGGTCGCCCTGACGGAAGGCCTCCAGCAGGTGCGAGCCCGCAAGCGCGCGGAACAGGGCCGAGTTGGCTTCGGTCTCCCGTCCCTGGGCCAAAACCCTGGGACGCAGGCGGCTCATGAGCGCCAGAAATCTTGCGTACTCCTCTCCGAACCTGTCCTGCAAGTCTTTTCGAATGCGCTTGGTGAGCGCAGGGCTTTGCCCAGCGGTGGAAATGGCGATGGAAAGCTCGCCGCGCACCACGCTGGAGGGCACGATGAAGCTGCCCTCGCCGGGGGCGTCGACCATGTTACAGAGGATGCCGCGCTCCCGGCACAGCGCCCCGATGCGCCGGTTCAACCCGGCGTCGCTTGTGGCGGCGATGACCAGGAACACGCCGTCCAGGTCGGACTCGGCAAAATCGCGGCGCAGCACCTTTACTCCTGGCCGGGCGGCCAGTTCGCGCAGGCCTTCGTCGGGTTCGCGGCGGTCGATGACCGTCAGCGGGGCAGCGCCGCAGTCCGCCAGGGAGAGCACCTTGCGCAAGCCCACCTGGCCAGCCCCCACCACCAGGCAGGCGCGTCCTTCAAGATTCACGAACATTGGGTAGTAGCGCATCTGCAAACCATACCAAAAGGGAGGGGGCTCTGTAAAATGCCAAGAAGGGCTTTCTTGCCAGAATCGCGCTTGCTGGGGTAGAGGAAGAAACCACAAAAGATGAGGTCGTCCATGCGTCAACTCGTTCTCCAGCTCGCCCGCTTCGGCGACCTCGTGCAGACCAGGCGGCTGTTGCTTTCGCTGCTGGCCGAACCGCAAAGCGAGGTGCACCTGTGTCTGGACGCCTCTCTCGCCCCGCTGGCCGCGCTTTTGTACCCCACTGTGACGCTGCACCCGGTGACGGCCCACGGCACGGCCCTGGCCAAGCTTGCGCCGCAGCAGCAGGCCGCGGCTTTGCTCGGGGCCAATGTTCCGGCCTTTCGCCAGCTGTCCCGCCTCGATTTCGGGCGCGTGTACAACCTCAATTTTTCGCCCCTGAACCTGCGTGTGGCCAGCCTGTTCGACCCGCGAACCGTGCGCGGGCACGTGTGGGAGAACGGGCAGGAGCGCACGGGCCAATGGGCCCGGCTGGCCATGCGCTGGTCGTCCATGCGGCGCATTGGCTTGAATATAGAGGACTTTTGGGCCTGGCACCATCCGTTCCCGCTCGCGCCGGAAAAGGTCAACCCGCCTGCGCAGGGCAGGGGAGGCGGGCTTGGCGTGGTGCTGGCCGGGCGGGAATCCCGCCGCTCCCTGCCGCCCAAGGAGCTTGCGGCCCTGGTGTGCGCCCTGCTCGATACCCGTCTGGTGCGCGACGACGCCCCGCTGACGCTTTTGGGCAGCGCAGCCGAGGCCAAGGCCGCGCACCAGTTCCTGCGCGAGCTGCCGCCCCGGCGCGCCCGGCAGGCCAAGAACCTGTGCGGCGGCACGGATTGGGCCGGATTGGCCGCCAGCGTGGGCGGCCTGGACCTGCTGCTGACCCCGGACACCGGCACCATGCACCTGGCCGCCGCCTTGGGCGTTCCTGTGCTGGCGACCTTTCTTTCCTCCGCCTGGTGCAGCGAGACTGGGCCCTACGGCCTGGGCCACAGGGTGTTGCAGGCGCAAATGGAGTGTCTGCCCTGCCTGGAGTCTCAGCCCTGCGAACAGGGCGTGGCCTGCCTGCGGCCCTTTGGCGATGCGCGGCTGACGCGCTACCTGGCCACAGGAGACGCCCGACACCTGCCGGAGGGGCTGCTGGACCTGGACTCGGCCCTTGACGTGGTGGGCGTGGTTTTTACCGCCCGTGCGGGCGAGGATGCAGCTGCCGCCAAGCGCGCACGTTTTCGCCAGTTTTTGGCCCGTCACCTGGGCGCTGGCGGGGCCTGGAACGCCGAGCCCGTGCGCGAATTCGCGGAACGCCTCTATGCCGAACGCGACTGGATGGCCCCGGACCCGGAATCCAGCGCGGGCAGAATTTTTGGCGGGAGTATAGACTTTTAGTGCTCTTTTTCATGATGTTAAAGAAAGTCTAGACAAAATCTAGTATTTGCCGAGCCGGAATCGCGAGTGCTTTGAACCCGCAGGTTTGGGTGAAACAGGGCAAGGGGGCGTTCATGAGGGTACTGGTTGTGCTGCCGCTCTATGGCGGGTCGCTGCCTGTGGGGCGGTATTGCGCCGCCGCGCTGGCCGAGCTTGGGCACCAGGTGGAGGTTTTCGAGGCCCCGGAGTTTCAGGCCTCGTTTCACGCCTTGCGGGGGCTCAAAGTCACTGCCGACAGGCTGCAGTACCTGGAGAACAGCTACCTGCAGCTGGTGTCTCAGGCGGTGCTGGCCAAAGTGGAGACCTTTGAACCGGACCTGGTGCTGGCCCTTGCCCAGGCGCCGCTTTCCCTCCAGGCCCTGAAGCGCCTGCGCCGCGACGGTGTGGCCACGGCCATGTGGTTCGTGGAGGACTTCCGCCTGTTCACTTACTGGCAGGGCTTCGCGCCGTTCTACGACTTCTTCGCCGTAATCCAGAAAGGCGAGTTTTTTGAGCAATTGCGCAATATTGGTGTTGATAACACCGTGTACTTGCCTCTGGCTGCCCAGCCAAACATTCATAAACCACTTGAACTTTCGCCAGTGGAGCAGCGGCGCTTCGGATCGGACGTATCCTTCATGGGCGCGGGGTATCCCAACCGGCGCATGGCCTTTCGCGACTTGGTGCGCTTCGACTTCAAGCTCTGGGGTACGGAATGGGAGGGCGATCCCATCCTTGCGCCCTTTGTGCAAATGGCCGGGGCGCGGGTGACGAGCGAGGACTGCGTGCGCATCTACAACGCCAGCAAGGTGAACATCAACCTCCATTCCAGCGTCCAGGCCCAGGACCTTGTCACCGGCGGGGATTTCGTAAATCCGCGCACCTTTGAGGTGGCGGCCTGCGGAGGCTTTCAACTGGTGGACCGCCGCGGCCTGATGGCTGAGCTGTTTGAAACCGAGGGACCGCAGGCCGAACTGGCCGTCTTTGACAGCATGGGCGAACTTGGCGCACGCATCGACCACTTCCTGGCCCACCCGGAGGAACGCCAGGCTTTTGCCGAGCGCGGCCGGGCCCGCGTGCTGGCCGAGCACACCTATGCCGTGCGCATGCGCACCCTGCTGGAGTTCATCGCCGCGCGCCGCCCGGGCTGGCCCAAGCCGCGCACGGCCGCACCAGCCGCAGACGGCCTGCCGCCGGAGCTCGCGGCGGACATCGGCGCGCTTTTGGAGCGCTTGGGCCTGCCTGCGGATGCGGCCTTCGAGGATCTTGTTTGGGCCATACGCCAGCAGCAGGGCGCTTTGGGGGAAATGGACGCGGCGGTGCTGTTTCTTGATGAATGGCGCAAGCTGTACGCCCGCAAAAACGGTTCGGTCGGCTAGGCCGTGGAAGCGGCGGACGCGTTGGCGAAAAGCTAGGGCTTTTTCACGCCACGTTTGCGCGCGGCCAGCCAGGCGTGCATCCGCGCCTCGGCTCCCTCATTCTTGGGCACAAAGAACTGCGCGCCGCGCTTGGCCAGGTCGTGGGGCAGGTATTCCTGATCCACCCAGGAACCGGGGAAGGCATGCGGATACTTGTAGCCCCGGCCATAGCCCCATTCCTTGTGCAGACTTGTGCTGGCGTTGCGCAGGTGCAGCGGCACCGGCTGCATGCCGTTTTCCCGCACCTCTTTGAGGGCGTTCAAATAGCCGCCGTAGCTGGCGTTGTTTTTCGGGGCCAGGGCCAGGTAGACCACGGTCTCGGCCATGGGGATGAAGCCCTCGGGCATGCCTACGTACTCCACCGCCTGCTGGCACGAAACGGCCAGGGGCAGGGCCTGCGGGTCGCCCAGGCCGATGTCCTCCGACGCGGAGAGAATGAGCCTGCGGCACACGAAGCGCGGGTCCTCGCCGCTTTCCAGCAGGCAGGCCAGGTAGTACAGGGCCGCGTCCACATCGCTGCCGCGAATGGACTTGATGAGCGCCGAGGCCAGTTCGTAGTGCGAATCGCCGTCGCGGTCGCCCTTGATGATGACCTCGGGCAGAGCCTGGCGCAAGGAGTCCAGGTTCAGCTTGTCGTGCGACAGCCCGGCCACATGCTCCACCAGGTTCAGGAGCGCCCGGCCATCGCCCGCGCACATGCCCGCCAGCAGGTCGAACACCTCGTCCGCCCACTCGCAACCCAGCACCTTGGCCCCGCGCCGCGCCATGCGGATGAGTTCCTCCCGCGTGAGGGAGCGGAAGCGCAACACATGCAGCCGCGAGAGCAACTGCCGGGTGACGCTGAAGGAGGGGTTCTCCGTGGTGGTGGCCAAAAGCACAATTTCGCCGCTTTCCAGAATGGGCAGAAAGAAATCCTGCTGCGCCTTGGAAAAGCGGTGGATCTCGTCCAGAATCAGCACCTCCGCCCCTTGCAGGTGCTTGCGCAAGGCGGTGAGGCCAGCCTCCGGCGCGCTGACGCGCACCCATTTCTTGTGCGCCGCCTTGGCCATGAGCATGGCCAGGGTGGACTTGCCGCAGCCCGGCGGGCCGAAGAAGAGTAGGCTGGGCAGGCGCGGGCCGCTGGCGAAGGCCGCTATGCGTTCCAGCAAATGGCTTTGCCCCACGAATTCGTTCAGGGTCTGCGGGCGTATCTTGTCCGCCAGGGGCTGTTTTTCGGAAATCTCGATGCGCATTGGCTGTGTCCGGTCGTTACGGTTTAAGCAAGGCGTGGTGCGCCAGGGCGAGGCAGGACAGGGCCGCCGTTTCCCAACGCAAGGGGCGCGGGCCAAGGCTTAAAGCTTTGAAGCCGGCCTCGCCTAATCGGGACGCTTCGCGCTCCTCAAGGCCTCCCTCCGGCCCCAGCACCACCAGGCTGCGGCCTTGGGCCAATACCGCTGGGTCCAGCAGCTCGCTTGGGGCAGCGCCTTCATACAGCACATAGCATCCGTCATGCTGCGCCGCAACGCGCAGCAGGGCTTCCACGCCGCCAGGCAGAACGGAAAGTTCGGGCAGCCAGGAGCTTTGGCACTGTTTGGCCGCCTGTACGCACTTGTCGGCCCAGGCCTCCTTGGGTTCGCGGGGCATGTCGCCCTGGCTGCGGGCGGCCTGCCAGAACGCAATGCCCAGCACGCCCAGCTCCACGCCCTTTTCCAGCAGCCAGTCGCGGCGCGAGGCCTTGTTCCAGCCTAGGGCCAGGGTGACGCCACGCGTGGGCTGCGGTTCAAGCGTCTCGGAAATGCGGCGCAGCTCGGCCCTGGTCTTGGAGGCCGCAGCGGTGATCTCAAAAAGGCCGTGGCGGCCTGCGCCGTCGAAGAGCCGCACGGTTTCGCCCGCGCGGGCGCGCAAAACGCCAAGCAGGTGCCGGGCCTCCGCGCCGTCCAGGCTGGCGAGGCCATCGGCCCCGGGCCATTTGTCCGGCGGGAGATGATAGGAATTCAGGCGGGCCATGGCGGGGGCGGGTACGCGGGACCGGGCGGAAACGCGAACGCTTCTCCCGGTCCCGCGTGCGGGCTAGATTTCTTGCGCCACGAGGGATTCGTAGCTTTCGCGGCGGCGGGCCACGATGACTTTCTCGCCGTCCACAAGCAGTTCCGCAGCCCTGGTGCGCGTGTTGTAGTTGGAGCTCATTGTGAAGCCGTAGGCTCCGGCGGAGTAGACCGCCAGGAGTTCGCCCTGCGTCACTTCGGGCAGCAGGCGGTCCTTGGCCAAAAAGTCGCCGGATTCGCAAATGGGCCCGACAACGTCCACGTCCTGCGGACCGCGCCCCTGCGGGGTCACTTCCTCGATGCGGTGGAAGGAGCCGTAGAGCGAGGGCCGCACCAAGTCGTTCATGGCCGCGTCCACGATGACGAAGCTCTTGCTGGGGGTCTGCTTGGTGTACAGTACTTCCGTGACCAGGATGCCCGCATTTCCCACGATGACGCGGCCGGGCTCCAGGATGACCTTGAGGGAAACGCCGGACAGGGCCTTGGTGAGGGCCGCGCCGAATTCCTTGGGGTGCGGGGGCTCTTCCTCGTTGTAGGGAATGCCGAGTCCGCCGCCCAGGTCCAGGTAGCGGATGTCCAGGTTCATGCCTTTGAGCTTTTCATAGAAGGCCAGGAGTTTGTCCAGCGCCTCCAGGAAGGGCTCGATGGTGGTGAGCTGGGAGCCGATGTGACAGTCCATGCCCACGGGTTCGATGGCGGGCAGATCGCGCGCCATGGCATAGGCGTCCAGGGCGTTTTCGATGTTCAGGCCGAACTTGTTCTTTTTCATGCCGGTGGAGATGTACGGGTGGGTCTTGGGGTCCACATCCGGGTTGATGCGGAAGCTGACCTGGGCGACCTTGCCCATGGAGGCGGCCACTTCATTGATGCGGGTCAGCTCCTGAACGCTCTCCACATTGAACATCAAAATGCCCGCGCCAAGCGCCTGGGCGATTTCTGAAGCCTTTTTGCCCACTCCGGAATACACGATGCGCTCCGCCGGAACCCCCGCCAGAAGCGCGCGGTACAGCTCGCCGCCGGAAACGATGTCCATGCCGGCGCCAAGGGAGGCCAGCAGGCGCAGCACGGCCAGGTTGGAATTGGCCTTCACCGAGTAGCAGGTGAGGTGCGGCACCGCGTTAAAGGCCGAGTCAAAGGCCTGGAAATGGCGTTTGAGGGTGGCCGTGGAATAGATGTACAAGGGGGTGCCGTAGCGCTGGGCGAGTTCCTTCACGCTGACGCCTTCCGCATACAGGGTGCCGTTCTTCATCTCGAAATGATGCATCGGGGCGGTGCTCCTCTGAAATAGGGATGGTTATTGCGGCGTGGAAATCACAAGATCGGACATGACAAGATTCAGGGCCGGGTAGACGTTGCTGGCCACCAGCTGCACCCGGTAGGTTTTCTTGGGGTCCAGATCGCACACGGTGACGATGAGCCGGTTCATGTCGCGGCGCATTTCCGGCGCGCCGGGACCGTAAAAGCGGGAAATGCGCGGCACGAAGGGGCAGGTGGGGCAGCCGTCGCCCGGTTCGGTGCCGATGGCCTCCAGGTGCAGGCGCACGCTGTCCAGGTTGGCCCAGGCGCCGGTCAGCTCGCAGTCCACGATGAGGCAATTGCCGCCGCGTTGGACGGTCATGGAGCGCAGGCGGAAGCGGTCCTCGCTCAACTGTGGGGCTGGCCATTCGCGCTTGCCGCAAGAGACGAGACCGAGCGCCAGCACAACAAGCAGCAAGGCCGCCATTTGGCGGGAGATTTGCGTATGATTTCCGCTCATGTGGCGCTCACGTTCTTTTTCCATTCATGCAACAGGGTCAGGGCTGCCATGGGGGTCAGGGCGTTGATGTCCAGGCGCTTCAGCTCCACGAGCATGGGGTGCTCCGGCTCCTGGGCTTTTGGCGCTTCCGGGGCGGGCACGCCGGGCAGCAGGCTTTGCCGGGCTGCAAGGGCCTGGGACGCGCCCGCGCCGCGTTCACTTTGCGATTTTTCCTCGAGGGACGCAAGTATTTCACGCGCGCGCAAAACCACGGGCTGCGGCACCCCGGCAAGGCGCGCAACCTCTATGCCGTAGCTTTTGTCCGCCGGGCCGGGAATGAGCTTGCGCAGGAACACGATGTCGCCCTTCCACTCGCGCACGGCGATGTTCATGTTGCGCAGGCCGGGTATGCGCCCCTCAAGGGACGTGAGTTCGTGGTAGTGCGTGGCGAAAAGCGTGCGGATGCCGCCGCGCCCGCGCCGCGAAAGCTCCTCCACCACGGCCCAGGCCAGGGCCAGCCCGTCGAAGGTGCTGGTGCCCCGGCCTATCTCGTCCAAAATCACCAGACTGCGCGAGCTGGCCTGCCGCAAAATGCGCGCGGTCTCCATCATCTCCACCATGAAGGTGCTCTGGCCGCGGGCGAGGTTGTCGGAGGCACCCACGCGGGAGAACACGCGGTCCACCAGGCCAAGGCGCGCGGCCTGTGCCGGAACATACGACCCCAGCTGGGCCAGAATGCTCATGAGCGCGGCCTGGCGCAGCACGGTGGACTTGCCCGCCATGTTCGGACCGGTGATGAGCAGGATGCGCCGCGCCTCGTCCATGCGCAGGTCGTTGGGAATGTACCCGGCCTGCCCTGTTGCGGCCTCCACCACCGGGTGGCGTCCCTGGGTCACCTCAAGCTCTATGCCTTCGTGCAGGGTGGGGCGGGCCCAGTCGCACACGCGGGCGGCCTCGGCCAAGCCCTGCCAGTAGTCCAGGGCGGCCACGCCTCCGGCCATGAACATCAGCCGCGTGCGCACCTGGGCGATTGTTTCGCGCAGCTCGCCATAAAGCCGGTATTCCAGCGATTTGCGTTCTTCTGAAGCGCCTTGCAGACGGTCTTCAAGGTCCTTGAGTTCCTGGGTGATGTAGCGTTCGCCGTTCACCAGGGTTTGCTTGCGGATGAAATGTTCCGGCACCTGGCCCTGGTAAGCGTGGGAGACCTCCAGGTAGTAGCCGAAGACCTTGTTGAAGCCGAGCTTGAGCTTGGGAATGCCGCTTGCGTCGCGCTCGCGTTCCAGCATCTCCTGTATGCGCGCCTCGCCGTGCTCGGTGAGGCTGATGAGTTCGTCCAGGCCGGGGTCGAATCCTTGCAGGAACAGCCCGCCATCGGTAACGGCCAAAGGCGGTGATTCCACAAAGGCGCGGGAAAGCAGCTCCGTGATGTCGGCGAGGTCGTCCCAGCCCTTGAGCAGGTTCTTGAGCTCAGCCGGGGCCTCGGCCTCCGGGGCTGCCAGGGCTTCCTCAAGCAGGGTGCGCAGGGCGGGCAGCCGCCGCAGGCTCTCGCGCACGGCCACAAAATCGCGCGGGGTGGCGCGCGCCAGGGCGATGCGCGTGGCCAGACGCTCCAGGTCCTGCACGTCTTCCAGGCTGCGGCGCAGGTTCTGGCGCAGGGCATCGCGCTCGAAGCAGAAGGCCACGGCCTCTTGCGTGCGCAAAATGGGGGCAAGCTCGCGCCAGGGTTGGCGCAGGCGCGATTCCAAAAGCCGCCCGCCCATGGGAGTGACGGTTTTGTCCAGCACGTGCCAGAGGGTGCCCGGCCCGGTTTTGCCGTCAAGACGGCGGAATATTTCGAGGTTGCGCTCGGTCACTTCGTCCAGCACCAAGTGACGCGAAAGATCAAGGGGCTTGAACTCGCTCAAGGGCGGCAGCTCGGTGCGCTGGGTCATGCGCAAGTAGGCCAAGAGCGCGCCCAGGCAGCGCACCAGTTCCGGCTTGTCGGCCAAATCCAGGGTGCCAAGCTCCACCGCTCCCTGCGCGGCCAGCACAGAGGTCGTGGCGGCGGCCAGGTCAAAGGAGCTTGGCGAGGCCATCTGGCTCACCTGGGCGGCCAGGTCTTGGCAGCTTGCGGGCACCTTTTTGCCCTGCGGCAAAATTATCTCGCGCGGGGCGAGTTTCATTGCCCATTGCCACAACTCGGCCTCGCGGCGGGAGTGCAGGCCGCTCCACTGCGCTGTGGAAACATCCACCCAGCCCAGACCGCCCGCGCCCTTGTCCGCGTCCCAGTAAAGTGCGCACAGATAGTTGTGGGTCTTTGCGGAAAGGGAGAGGTCCTCAACGATGGTGCCGGGGGTAAGCACGCGCGTAACGGCGCGTTTGACCAGACCCTTGGCTTGGCGCGGGTCTTCAATCTGGTCGCAGACGGCGATTTTGTAGCCCTTCTCCAGCAACTGCGCCAGGTAGCCGTTCACCGAGTGGTGCGGCACGCCGCACATGGGAATCTTGGACTCGGAGTTGGGGTTGCGCGTGGTGAGGGTGATTTGCAGTTCGCGGGCGGCGGTTTGCGCGTCCTCGAAGAAAAGCTCAAAAAAATCGCCCATACGGAAAAAAAGCAGGGCGTCCGGGTGCTCGGTCTTGACCTGCATGTACTGCTCGAACATGGGGGTCATCTTGGCCCCTTCCATGCTCTGGTAGGCCTGGCTGGGCAAAAGCGGCTGGCTCATGAGAACTCCTGCCGGAACAGGATGCTGTGCCAGGAGCGGCAGCGCGGGCAGGTGAAGAAGGTCTTGTCCCAGCGGAAGCCGCAGGTTTTGCAGACAAAGCGTTTGCTCTTGCGGGCGTGGCTGACGAAGTAGGCCAGTTGGTCGCGCAGGAAGGGCGTCAGTTCAAGGTCGGTGAGCACCAGGCTCACCAGCTCAAGCCGCGCCAGCCAGAAGTCGGAGTTGAGCACCAGGGATTTTTCCAGCCAGTGCCGGGCGTTGTCCAGGTCGGCCTCAAAAAGATACAGCTTGGCGCAGTAGTAGCAAATCAGCGCGTCCGGCTCCTGGGCGGCCAATACGGCCACGCAGGCGCGCACCAGCTCGCTTATGGATTCGCGCTCAAGGGGCAGGCCCGGGGTGCCGTCCTCCACGCGCGCGGCGCTGAGCACGTCGAGCAGTCCTTCCAGCAGCAAGAAGCGTTGATTGGCTGGAATGCTGTCGCAGGCCTCGCGCAGGGTTTTGGTCAGCACGGGCAGATCGACAGCTAGGGCGCTGTGCACCACGTTGGCCAGCCAGGCCTCCGGCGAGGCGGGGAATGCCGCCAAGGCCTGCGCCACCAGGCGCGCCCCTTTTTCCGTGTCGCCGTGGCGGAAGCAGTCCCTGGCCTGATGCGCAAGGTAGTGCGCCTGGGCCATGCTGCTGCCCACGCGGGCGTAGTGCTCGGCTGCGCGCTCGAACTCGCCGCAATCGGCCGCAAGGCGCGCCAGCTCCAGCTGCACGTCCTCGGTATCGCCAAGCAGGCCAGCAGCCTTGGAGAAGGCTTCGCGCGCCTTGTCCAGCATGCCGCCGCGGCGAAAGTCGCGTCCGAGTTCGAAATAGCTGCGGGCGCGCAAGGCCTGGTCAAGCCCTGGCCGGTTGATCAGGCTGTTGCGGATGTGGATGGCGCGTTCGATTTCGCCCTGGGACCGGTACAGGTTGCCGAGGGCCAGATAGATTTCGACGGATTCGGGATTGTTGCGGACGGCCTGGGAAAGCTCCTCAATGGCGGCCCGTGTGTCCTGGTGCGTCAAGGGTTCCGGGCCGCGCACGGCATCGGCATCCGCCTGCGGATGCTTCTTGCGGGCCAGCTTGAAGAGCGCGTTCCAGGGCAAGCGGGGCCTCCTTTCTGCCGGTTACAGGCTGGAGGACTGCTGGGAGCTGGATTGGCCGCCGGGCATGTTGCCGGGCTGGTTCAGGGGGATGGTGCGCAGGGAGAGCACCTCGTCCTCCAGGTTGGCGTAGCGGGTGCGCAGGGTTTTAAGCTCCAGGCCCAGGCGGATGCGGTCCACAAGGAAAACGAGCACGCAGACCAGCGCGCCCAGCAGAAAGCTGCCCAGCACCAGCAGATACAGCGGCAGCGGGATGGAGTAGAGGTGCATGGTGCCGACGCTGAACTCCAACTGCACTGCGGTGGACAAAGGCTGGTTGTTCTGCACGAAGAACAGCATGGACACCACAAAAAGCAGCAACAGAGCCAGGAATTTAACGTAACGCATGAGGACTCCTTGATATTCTTGCCAAGGCATCAGCCCAGGGCATCGAAATGGGGCTTGAGGTGATCATAGGTGACGCGCAAATGTTCCGGTATGACGCGTGTTTCGCTGAAGACGGCCATGTAGGAGTTGTCGCCGTTCCAGCGCGGCACTATCTGGAAGTGAATGTGCGCGGCGATGCCGGAACCGGCGGCCTCGCCCAGGTTCAGCCCGGCGTTGATGCCGTGGGGCTTGAATACGTCCTGCAGGATCTTCACACAGGACTGCAGCAGATCCATGCACTCGTGGGTTTCCTCAGCTGCCAGGGCCGTCAGGCAATTCACGTGCCGGTAGGGTGTCACCATCAGGTGCGCGTTGTTGTAGGGGTAGCGGTTCATGATGACATAGCAGTGCCTGCCCCGGTGCAGAATGAAGCGTTCGGCGTCCTCGCCGGGATGATCGGGCACGCAAAACACGCATTCCTCGGGCTTGGGGCCAAGAATATAGTCCATTCGCCAGGGAGCCCATAAAACGTTCATGACAGCATCCGCCTCGTTAAAATCCGGGTTCGGCGCAGAAGCGCACTCGTTATTTCATAGCGTGTCGCCTTGTCGAGGGCAAGGCCTTGTCGGTCCAGGCAGCCGCATCGATCATGGTCTTTACTGCCTTTGGGCCTGCCTTGTGCTTAAGAATCACCGGATGATCACAGTCGTCGCCCCGTGCAGGGACTGTCTTCCGGTCGCGCAACGCTCGCCACCTGTGGAAACGGAGTGTGACAGTCTGGCCCGCCGGGAGTGCTCAGATCAGGAAGAAGAGGAAGGTCATGATCAGGAACAAGGGGATGAGTATCCCCACCGACCAGGCCATGTAGCCGAGAAAGCTCGGCATCTTGACTCCCTGTGATTCCGCGATGGACCGGACCATGAAGTTTGGCGCGTTGCCTATGTAAGAGTTGGCGCCCATGAACACCGCCCCGCAGGAGATAGCCGCCAGGGTCAAGGGGGCCTCGCGCATCAACTGTGCGGCGTCGCCGCCTGCGGTATTGAAGAACACCAGATAGGTGGGGGCGTTGTCCAGGAAGCTGGAAAGCCCGCCAGTAAGCCAGAAATACATGTGGTTCACAGGCGCGCCATCGTGGTTCACCAGGGCGATGACATCGCGGAAAGCGCCGTTTGGACCGGCCTTGAGCATGGTGATGGCCGGGATCATGGTGATGAAGATGCCGAAGAACAGTTTGGCGACTTCTTCGATGGGCTCCCAGCTGAAGCTGTTTTCCTTGCGCAGCTCGCGCGAGGTGAGCAGCCACGACAGCCCGGCCAGGGCCAGCAGCATGGCGTCGCGGGCCATGTCTTGCAGGGCCAGGTGCAAGGGGCCGAGCGTGATCTCCACGCCGGGCTTCCATATGCCGCTCATGAGCACGGCGCACATCACGCCCAGGAGCAGCAATACGTTCACCGTGCCCTCCAGCCGCAGCTTGGCCCGGCTGATTCTCGCCGTGGCGGCAGGGACTTCCTTCTTCAGCATGCGGGTGTCGATGAGGTAGTACAGGCCCAGAAGCACGGCGGAGGCGAAAAGCATCTCCGTAAACAGGTGCGTTGTGGTCCAGAAGAAGCTTACGCCTTTGAGGAAGCCCAGGAACAGCGGGGGATCGCCCAGGGGGGTGAGGGAACCGCCGATGTTGGCCACCAGGAAGATGAAGAACACAACCGTATGCACCTTGTGCTTGCGGCGTTCATTGGCGCGCAGCAAGGGGCGGATGAGCAGCATGGACGCGCCTGTGGTGCCCATGACGCTGGCCAGCAGGGTGCCTATGGCCAAAATCGCGGTGTTCGAGGCCGGTTTGCCGCTGAGACTGCCGGTTAGCCGCACCCCGCCGGAGATGGTGAACAGGGCGAGGAGCAGGATTATGAACGGGATGTATTCCAGGCAGATGGTGTGCAGCAGTTCGAAAAAGGTCAGCGTTGGCCCAAAGAAAAGCGCGCAGGGCACAAGAAAGGCGGCGGACCAGAACACGGCGATCTTGCCGAAATGCTCGGACCAGAGCTCCGGCAGCACCAGGGGCAGAATGGCGATGGACAGCAACATGCAGGCAAAGGGCACGGCCCACCAGAAAGAGAGCGCGGAGCCATCAAGAGCCGCATGCCCGGCCACCTGCTCCGCAGCCTGAACCTCCGTCGCCAGGGCGGGGGTGGCCAGGCCCGTGAGCACGCCGATGCCGACGAGCGCAAGAAAGGCAAGGGGAAGCGGTGTGTGCGCCAGGGCAGGGGCGATCAGCTGATGATCGACTGTGCGCGGCTGAGGCGCCGTTGAACACAGGCTGGGGGCAAACCGTTTTGAGCGCATCTGGCCGGGGGGTGACTGCAACACGTTCGGTCCATCCTTCGATCGCCGGGTTGGTTTGATGCAAAGCACGCAGCTGTGCAGGCAAGGCAGTGGATCGCGCAGGCCGATCAATGCCCGTTGCGTTTGCTGCGGGGCCTTGGCGCGGTGGCGTCCCGCAGATTGTCTCGTAGCCCATCCATAAGCTGCTTAGCAAGTTCAAGTTGCTTTTCGCGCGTTGTCGCCGCGCCATCTACGGCGGCGGCGCGCACCAAGCGCAGAATGTTTGCGAAGTTCGGCCCGCTTTTGAGCCCAAGGGCCAGCAGATCCGCTCCGTCAATGAACAGTTCCTGGCTGCGCAACCGCGTGAGGTATTGGGAAATGTTCTTGCGCATGACCTCGCGACGGCTGCGGGCCATGAGGAACAGCACCCCTTCCACGGGTATGGCGTCGAGTGCGAAGTATATCTCGCTTAGGGTGGACTGCGCCTCCTGCCAGTTCATCAGCCGGGCCAGCGCCTCGCCCAGCTGATCGCGCAGGGTCAGAAATTCCCGCAGTTCGCGCTCGGAAAAGCGCAACCGGCGGCAGATCTGCTCCAACTGGTCGCGTTCCGTGCCCATGGTGAGGCCGAGCATGTACAAGCGCCAGGTGTTCACGGCGGGCTCAAGGTACAGCAGGGCGTACCAGTCGTGCACCTTGCGCAGCTCCATCAAAACGCGCAGGCGGTCGGCGTCCAGGTTCAGCTGCGGGTGAATGGCCGCCAGCAGCTTGAGTTCCTGCAGGCGGTTCAGGCATTCCAGCACGTTCTCCTCGTTCAGAATGAGCTGCAGCTCGTGCGCCAGGCGCGAGCCGGAGAGCTTGGAGAACAGGTTCAGCTGCACGGCGTTCTTGATCAGCCGCAAGGTCTGGCCGTCGATGCGGAAATTGAAGCGCTGCTCGAAGCGCACCGCCCGCAGAATGCGCGTGGGGTCTTCAACAAAGCTCAACGAATGCAGCACGCGGATGGTCTTTTCCTTGATGTCGCGCTGGGCACCGAAAAAGTCCATGAGTTGGCCGAAGTGGCCGGGCGAGAGGTTGAGCGCCAGGGCGTTGACCGTGAAATCGCGCCGGTACAGGTCCATCTTGATGGACGAGAGCTCCACGGTGGGCAGGGCCGTTGGGTATTCATAATATTCCAGGCGGGCCGTGGCCACGTCGATGCGTTGGCCGTCCGGGAAGACCACCACGGCGGTCTTGAACTTCTGGTGCTCCTTCACGCGGCCTTGCCGGGCCTTGGCCAGCTCGTGGGCGAAGCGAATGCCGTCGCCCTCCACCACGAGGTCGATGTCCAGGTTGGGCCGGGCGAGCAATATGTCGCGCACAAAACCGCCCACGGCGTAGATCTTGTAGCCAAGCTCCTTGGCCAGCATTCCGGCCTGTTCCAAAAGCGCCAGAATGGAGCCGGGCAGGCGGGTGCGCATCACGGCGCGGATGTTGCGGTCGCGCTTGGGGTCGGCCTGCAAGGTCTCCGGTATGCGCGCCGATTCCTCCACCAGCAGGTTCACCAGGTCCGTGCGGGTGATGACGCCCACGACCTTCTCGGCCTCCACCACGGGCAGAAAGCGTTGCCGTTTGCCGATGACGATCTCCATGACCTGATGCAGGGTGGCCTCCGGCGGCAGGGTGGCGAAGTCCGTCAGCATATACTCCGCCAAGGGAACGTCGCTCAGGCCGTGGGCCACGGCCTTGTCCGCCGTGCGGTGCTCCAAAAGGCCCACGCAGCGTAGGGACCCAGGGGCCACCACGGCCACGGCCTTGAGCCCGAAGCGTGTCATGAGCTCCGCTGCGTCGGCCATGGGGTGGTTGGATTCGATGACCTTGGGCGGCTTGGACATGAGGCTGGCCGCCGTGATCTGCGGGTTGATGTGCGAGTAGAGCAGGGCGAGCAGTTCATCGCGCACCTGGCTCAGGGTCTTGTCCTTCACCGTGGCCGAGGCCGCGTAGCCGTGCCCGCCGCCGCCGAAGAAGGAGCAGATGAAGCCCACGTTGACATCGCTTGCGCGGGAGCGCGCCACGATGTGGATGCGGTCGCCCATGCGGCCCAGGGCGAACATCACGCGGACGTTCTCCATGTCGATGAACTTGTGCACAAGATAGGCGAAATCGCTGATGAAGCCCTCGGTGCTCACCTCGGCGATGGTAACTTCGATGCCGTGGAAGTCGTGGGTCTTGGCCGAGTCTATGAGTTCCGAGAGCACGCGGATCTGCTCAGAGGACATGTCGCGGGTCAAAAGGTCGGAAATAACGCCCAGATCCATGCCGTGCGTGCGCAGCCACGCTGCGGCGCTGAAGTCCTCCGGCGTGGTGGAGCTGAAGGTGAAGGAGCCAGTGTCCTCGAAGATGCCGAGGCCGAGCACGGTCGCTTCCTCCACGCTGGGCGTCATGTCGCGGCCCATCAGTTCGTGGATGATGATGGTGGTGGTGGAGCCCCAATTCTTGACGCAGGAGAACTCGGCCGTCACGTCCTCCTCGGTGTCCGGGTGGTGGTCGTACACATGGATGCGGATGCCGGGTTTGTCGAGCAGGGCCTGCACGTGGGTCACCCGGGACTTTTGCCGCGTATCCACAATGACCAGCAGTTCCGTGTCCGTGGTGTCGATGTCCTTGAAGGACTTGAGGTTGAACAGATAGGTGGTGCTTTGGATGTAGAAGTTGCGCAGGTTCTTTTCCTGGCTGCCGGGAAAGATGAGCGCCGCGCCGGGATACAGGCGGCTGGCCGCGATCATGGCCGCCAGGGCGTCGAAGTCCGCGTTGGCGTGGGCGGTGATGACGGTTTTGGGGCGTGGCCGAACGGGCGCGTTCATGCTTTGTTTCCTGTGCGCCGGGAGGTGGAGGTTGCGAAGGCCGTGGAGCGGGGGTGATACTGTTCGTGGATGCGCATGAGCCTGCCGGATTGGATGTGCGTGTAGATTTCCGTAGCGTTGATTGCCGCGTGGCCCAGCAGCAGCTGCACGGTGCGCAGGTCGGCCCCGCCTTCCAGCAGGTGCGTGGCGAAGGTGTGGCGAAAGGTGTGCGGCGAAATGCTGCGGCGAATCCCGGCGCTTTCGGCATAGCGCTTCACGAGCTTCCACACGCCCTGCCGCGTGAGCCCCTTGCCCGAGCGGTTGAGGAACATGTGGCGGCACACGGGCTTGAATTCGGCGCGCTTGTATTCAAGGTAGTCGCACAGCAGGCGCTGGGCCGCAAAATGGATGGGCACCAGCCGCTCTTTGGCGCGTTTGCCAAAGACGCGCAAAATCCCTGTCTGGGGGTCGAAGTCGCCCAGCACCAGGTTGATGAGCTCTGAGATGCGCAGGCCTGCGGCGTACAAAAGCTCCAGCATCACCCTATCGCGGTAGCCCAGGCTGGTGCCGGTGTCCGGCTGGTTCAGCAGGGCGTCCATTTCCTCGCGGGTCAAAAACTCCGGCAACTGCGCGGGCAGCTTGGGGTTGTCCAGCAGGGCAGAGGGGTCCTCCTCCAGCAGGCGGGCCTGCAGCGCAAAGGCGAACAGCCCGCGCACCGTGGAAAGGTGCCGGGCTAGGCTGGCCGCCGCCAGTTTGCGCGCCCGCAAATGGGTAAGGTAGAGGAACAGGTGCCGGGTGGTGCAGCGCTCCAGGCGCACGTCCAGCCCGTCCAGAAAGGCGAGCAGGGCGAGGATGTCCGCTCCGTAGGCGGCCAGGGTGTTCTCGGAGAGCCCTCGCTCCACGGTCAGGTGCTCCAGGTACCTGTCCGCAATGGGGTGCGAGAGCTGGGGCGTGGGGCCCGCGTCGGCGCTGTTCATGCAATCATCACCCAGAATGCTGCTGCGCCAGAGGTTGCCGCTGTGCCGTGATCATGAAAATGGCGCAATTGTTCTTCCATGGCACGAATCATCTAAACGTTTCCGGGCCGTTCGGCAAGGTGGCGCAAAACCGTGCGCGCAGGCCACGAAGCAGCGGCCAAAGGACCCGGCTCGATTGACAGCACGCGGCGCTGGCATTACACAGACGTTTCCATTTGCACCACAAGGAGCCCTTCATGTCCGAATTCCAGCTTGCACAGCGTCTTGCGAACCTTCCCCCCTATCTTTTCGCCGCCATCGATAAGGCGAAGGAAGAAGTCCGCGCCAAGGGCATGGACATCATCAGTCTGGGCATCGGCGATCCCGACCTGCCCACCCCGGGCTTCATCATTGACGCGCTGTGCGCCGCCGCCAAGAACCCGGTGAACCACCAGTACCCCTCGTACGTCGGTCTGTTCACCTTCCGCAAGGCCGTGGCCGACTGGTACAAGCGCCGCTTCAATGTGGACCTGGACCCGAACACCGAGGTCGTCAGCCTCATCGGCTCCAAAGAGGGCATTGCGCATTTTCCGCTGGCCTTTGTGAACCCCGGCGATCTGGCGCTCATCGCCACGCCGAACTATCCCGTGTACGGCGTCACCACGGAGTTTGTGGGCGGCATTCCCATGTACCTGCCGCTGACCGATGAGAACAACTTCCTGCCGGACCTCGACGCCATCGACAACGACACCTGGAAGCGCGCCAAGCTCATCTACATCAATTACCCCAACAACCCCACGGCCGCCACGGCGCCGCGCTCGTTCTACGAAAAGCTCATCGCCAAGGCCAAGGAATTCAACGTCATCGTGGTGCACGATGCCGCCTATACCGAAATGTACTTCGACGAGGCCAAGAAACCCTTGTCCATTTTGGAGATTCCCGGCGGCAAGGACGTGTCCATCGAGTTCCACTCGCTTTCCAAGACCTACAACATGNNCCGGCTGGCGCATCGGCATGGCCGTAGGCAACCCCTCCCTGGTGCGGGGGTTGGCCAAGGTGAAGGAGCAGATGGACTCCGGCATCTTCCAGGCCGTGCAAGAGGCTGGCATAGTGGCCCTGAACCAGGGCGATGCCTACAGCGCCGAGCTGCGCGGCATCTATAAGGAGCGCCGCGACGTGGTGGTGAGCGCCCTGCACAAGGCGGGGATTTCCTGCCGCGTGCCCGACGCCAGCTTTTACATTTGGTCCAAGGTGCCCAAGGGCTTCACCTCTCAGGAATTCGTCACCCGCGTGCTTATGCAGACGGGCGTGGTGACCACACCGGGCAACGGCTTCGGCACCCCGGGCGAGGGCTATTTCCGCATCTCGCTCACGGTGAACACGGATCTGCTGAAGGAGGCGGTGTTACGGATTACCCAACTTTAGACGCGTACGTGTCCCTGGGCTCCAACCTGGGAGACGGCGAAGCGAACATCGAGGAGGCGTTGCAGCGTCTTGAGCACTACGGCGACGACTTGGTGTTCGACGCGCAATCGCCCTTATATAAAACCGAACCCCAGGGCCTCAAAGACCAGCCCTGGTTCACCAATTGCGTGGTGCGCTTCAAGGTCGGATCGGACATCTGGGCGCCGGAAGGGCTCCTGTCCACGCTGCAGGCCGTTGAGGCCAAAATGGGCCGCGACCGCGACGGCGCTCCGGGCGGGCCGCGCAATATCGACCTGGACCTTCTGCTTTTCGGCGATGTGCTGATGCAGGGCGAATACCTGACCCTGCCGCACCCGCGCATGCTGGAGCGGGCCTTTGTGCTTGTGCCCCTGCGCGACATCGCCCCCGGACTGGTCCTTCCGGGCGGCAAGACCGTGGAGCAGGCGCTTGCGGCCCTGACGTATGGCCTCGACGGCGGCAACATCAGCCAGAAGTAGGGCGGACGGAACTTTCCTCCGCCTTAAGACAAGGAAGGAAATCGCATGATGAGCGTGACCAAGCTTCTCGTTCTGGCGATATGCGCCTTCGTGGTCTGGAAGCTCTTTGCCGGCGACAAACGCTGGAAGCAGACCAAGGACCAGGAAAAGAAGGAAGACCTCGTCGCCTCCGGAGAAATGGTTAAGGATCCCGTGTGTGGGGCCTATGTTTCCAAGAACAGCGACATCCGCGTTCGCCAGGGGGATGTGGTGCTCAATTTCTGCTCCTATGAATGCCGCGAGAAGTACCTCAAGCGGCTTGAGGGCGAGAACGGAAGCGGCCAGGCCTAAGCTGGCCGTCCTCCCGGCACCTTTCACCACGCGGAGGAAGCAATGAAGATTTTCCTCGACAGCGCCAACCTGGAACAAATCCGCCAGGCCAAGGCCCTGGGCGCCATTGAAGGCGTGACCACCAACCCGAGCCTGCTGGCGCGGGAAAAGGGCGACTGGAAGAAGATCATCCGCCAGATCTGCAAGGAGATCGACGGCCCGGTGAGCGTTGAAGTGCTCGCCACCGAGGCTCCGGCCATGCTGGCCGAGGCGCGTGATCTTGTGAAGATCGCCCCGAACATAGTTGTTAAAGTACCAGTAACGCTTGAAGGATTAAGAACCATCTCCGAATTGCGCGAGCGCGGCATCGAAACAAACGCCACGCTGGTGTTTTCGCCCAACCAGGCGCTTTTGGCCGCCAAGGCCGGGGCCACTTTCGTCAGTCCCTTTGTGGGCAGGCTTGATGACATCGGCCAGGACGGCATGCAGGTTATTCAAGACATCATGACCGTGTTCCGCAATTATGATCTGGCCACGCAGGTGCTGGCGGCGAGCATTCGCCACACCAACCATTTCTTCCAGGCCGCCATTCTTGGCGTGGACGCCGCAACCATTCCCCTCAGCGTCCTTCTTGACCTGGTCAAGCACCCGCTTACCGACATAGGGTTGGCGAAGTTCAGTGAAGACTGGGCCAAGCGCTAAGGGGCAGGGACTCCCCCGCCCCTCTTTTTCATGCGCCCGTTTGTCTCATAATGTAAATTATGTTAACTTTGCAATGTGCGAAACGCCCTTCCGTCCCCATCCCCCACTGTCTGGGGCTGGGCGGTTCTGCGTGCCGTTGAACCTCATACCGTTCTGTTTCATGGCAGAACGCAGCAATGCCTGAGGCTTTACGCTGATGAACAAGACGTTCCGTTATACCGCCGTTTCCACCGCGTTCCTGGGCTCGATGCTTCTGGCCTCGCTGGTGGCGGTTTGCCCAGAGGCCCACGCCGCAAGCAAGAAAGCCGCCAAGGCCGCCCCCAAAACTCCGGCCGAGGCCAAGGCCGCCCCCAGCGGTGAAGCCAACGCCGGGTACGAGCAATGGCTCAAGAAATTCGGCGCATACGACCGCATCGCGCTGCCGGATGACGACATTGCGGGCGAATCCACGGGCTCCACGCTCAAGCGCATCGAGGCGCACCTGCTGCAAGGCGCTCCCTTGCAGGCCCTGGCCTTGGTCGAGGCGCAAAAGCCCTACGAGGACACCGCCCTGGAGATGCATCGCCTGTGGCTTGGCGGGCATTGCTACCGCTCCCTGGGCGATCCGTACAAGGCGGTGCTCTGGTACAGCCAGTCGGCCAAGCTCATGGACGGCAAGCAACTCAAGGCCAAACTCGGAGCCGAGCCCGGACTCGAAGCCCTTTGGGTGGACGTGTGGCGCAGGCAGTTCTGGGCCTTTGTCGGCAATCCTTCCGCCTCGCGCGAGGCCCTGGAAGAAACCCTGCGCACCCTGCAGGCCCAGGCCGAGGCCGCCTGGGGCGGCGAAAACTTCTGGGGCAAGTCCAAGGAGGCCCTGACGTTGGCCTCTGGCGAGGGCGCGCCCAGCCAGGACAAGGCTGCCGGGAAGGCTCCCAAGGATTCGCCGCTTGTCGTGGTCGAGGCCGACCGCCACCGCATCGCCCAGGCCGTAACCGCCGCCAGCCTTGAGGATTACGAGCGCGCCAGGGAGTTTCTTTCCGGCGTTTCCGCCCCGGCCCTGCGCGATTTCTGGAGCGGGCTGCTGGTGTTCCTGGATACCGGCAAGGCCCCGGACGCCAAGTCTCTGGGCGCTGCGGGCTACGCCAAGGCCGCAGGTTTCTGGAACGCCAACCTCCTGGCTCCCTACGCCGGAGCCCGCGACGAATGGTTTTTGGGCAGCGCCACTCCCTCCTGGACACGCTTTAAGGCCAACCTTGCCAAGCTCTCCCGTGAGGAAGCCCAGGTCTCTGTGGACAAGGAGCTGCAATCGTTGCTTCTTTCAGAGGAAATGTCCCGCCTGCTGCGTTCGCTCAAGTTCATCCTCTGCCTGCAGGACGGCGACCTTGAGGCCGCGCGAGAGATTTGGGACGGCCTGGACAAGCGCAAGCTGCCCATTTGTCTGCGCGTGGCGGGCGGGCTGGTCTATCAGGAAGACATGAAAACCCTGCTGCCGCAGGAGATCGGCGCCGCCACCAAGCTCTCCCCTGCCCTTTCGGCCCTGCTGGCCGCTGGCGGCCTGGGGGCTCCCCTGGCTGGCGAGGCTTCTTTCTGGACCAAGGCCGAGGTGGGCAAGAACAGCAATATCAACAAGACTTGGCCCCTGGACAGACTGCTTGTCCTGGCCGACTGGCAGGCCCGTTGGGTCGCCGCCCCCAGTTCCGAACTCGCACGCCGTTCGGCCTTCCTCTTCCCGGATACCGCATACGGGTATGACTGCTTGATCTACCTGACGCAGAGGGCTGTGGAAAACCGCTCTTTCCAACTGGCGGAAGCCTATCTTGCGCGCATGGATCGTTTGTCGGCTGACAAAGGGCGCACGGTCGCTCGCCTGAGCCTGAAGGGCAAAATGGAGCGCGAGAGCGGCAAGGATGATCTTGCCCTGGCGACATATCAGGAGATTCTGGCCCTTGGCTCCGAGATGGACCCCAAGACGCGCCTCGACATCGCCACCTTCCTGCAACTTAAGGGCGACTTTGACGGCGGCCGCAAGGAACTGCAGACCTTGTGGTCGCAGCGCGACAAGCTGACGCGCCCCTTGCAGGCCGAAGTGCTGTTTTGGCTTGGCGAGGGCGAGCATTCCTTGCGCAATTACGATGCCGCGCTGGATTATTACCTCCGCCTGGCGTATCAGTACTCCAAGGAACCCATGTGGCCCACGGTGGCCCTGTACCGCTCGGCCATGATCTACGAGATCAAGGGCAACTTTGAGACCGCGAAGAAGCTCCTGCGGCAGGTCATAGCCACCGCAGACACCAAGGAGGCCCAGGAGGCCGCCAAGAACCGGCTGAGCGCCTTGGAGACCAAGTCCGGCAAACCCGCCGTCAAGGAAGGTGGGGAAACGGTGTATCCGTTCTAGGGCCGGACTGCTGGCCGATGACTCTTACAACGAACAACTCGCCCCACCAGGAGACAAGCATGGCCAAGGACTTTCGCCTGTTGTTAAAGGAAGACTTGAGGAACGCCGAGACTGGCGAACGCTGGTTTCAGGACATCGAAATAGGCAACGTGTTCTTCTTTTCCGTTCAGGCCAGTACCTTGCACGAGTCCCAGCCTTCCGCCCTGCTGGATGACGTGATGGCCTACGAGGGCTTCCAGGTGACTGTGCAGACCCGGCACGGGGTGTTCGCCCACGGCAAACGCGGAGCATGGCAGCACCTGGAGACAAAGGCCTGGTGGCCCCTGTTCGAGGCGGAGTCTCCTGTTCTGTTCGTTGCGGAGAAGGTGCCCGTGGCCACCGTGCAGCAGATTTATGAAGACATGCTGGCCTGTGTGGAGGCGCACCCGGAGCTGACCACCAAGAAGTGCCTGCGTTCCCTCACGGCCTAGTCGAAGAAACACACCAAAGCGCCCAGGGCAGCGGCTTGCGCACCCTGGGCGTTTTTTTTGCGCCGCGTGCCTGGGGCGTTCTTTACCGTTCCGTTTGCTTGCGCCCGCGCAGCGCTGTTTCGATGACCTGCGCCGCTTCCTCCAGGCCTGCGGCCACATGGTGCGGGGTGCAGCCCTCCAGCTCGCGGTGCGCTTTTCCGTACCCAGTGGTGACGAGGATGGTGGTGGCCTGGACCGCCAGGCCCAGGTCCACGTCGCAGAGTTTGTCGCCAATGACGAAACTTGCCGCGGGATTGAGGCCAAGCTCCCGGCTGGCGCGCGTGATGAGCCCAGGCAAAGGTTTGCGGCAGTCGCAGGCCTCGGTGGGCGCGTGGGGACACAGGTACAGGGCGTCCAAGCGCAGGCCCTGGGCCGCCAGCAGTTCCACGAGCCGCCCATTCACTCGTTCCACGTCCTCGCGCCCGAAATACCCCCGGCCCACGCCGGACTGGTTGCTGACAAGAACCAGCCGCAGCCCGAGCCCGGCCATGCGCCGCAAGCCTGCAACCACGCCCGGCAACAATTCCACGCCCGCAGGATCATGCAGGTAGTGCTTCTCCACAATGACTGTGCCGTCGCGATCGAGGAAGACCGCAGCCTGCGCGTGTTCGCCGGAACCGCTTCCGCCGTTCACTTCGTCAGCAAGAAAGCGCCCAGCCTCCAGGCCGGGCCCGGTGCGGCAAGTGTTTAGCAGGCGCGCTTGCGTGTGAAAAGCGCAGAGCTGGCCCTGCCGGACGAGCGGTTCCAGCAGCGTCCTTTCCTCAAAAAAATCGGGAGCCTTCGGCTCCTGGACGTTTTGTGCGGCAAGCAGCGCCCCACCGCCTGGCCGCAGCAGGCAGATGCCTGTGCTGATCCAGGCCTGGCCGTCCTGACCAGCGTGGCCCGCTTCAAAGCTGCGCACCCGCCCTTCGGCATCGGTGGCCACGCTGTGCCGCCAGGAAGCACGATGGTCCGAGCCCTCTTGCACGTGCACCGCCGGGACAAGCAGCAAGGCCGCCTGTTCGCTGCGTCGGGCGAACCAGCGCAAGAATGCTCCGAAATCGGCGTTTGTCAGCACTTCGCACCGCAGGCACAATGCCAGTTCCGCCGGTTGTGTCAGCAGCGCCGTGCGCAGCGCCTGGGCCGTATCGAGGTTGCCTCCGGCAGCGGGGGCCACCTCGCAGCGCACAAGCTCCATGTCCCGATAGGTCTCTCCGGGCAGGTTTTGCGGCAACACGCCGTGGGCGAGGCAGATAACGGCGCGGCGGATTCCGTGGCGGCGCAGGGCGTCCAGTTGATGATAGAGTAGCGGGCGGCCCAGGTATTCCGTGAGGGCGTGTGTGCGCTGCGGAGGCTGCACGCCCTGTTCCGGGGCGGAAAAAAGCCCAACAAAGAGGTATGCCGTGGCGTTCATGGTCTCTGCCCTTGCTTTGCAATGTCCTGCGCCAGGGCTTGGGCCACGTGCTCGGCCACCAGCCGCGAGCCTTCGGCGTTCAAGTGCACCACATCATACATAGAGGCCGCAGTCTTGGGAATCAGGCGGTCCAGGTCGATGAGCAGCACCTGCCGCTCTTTGGCGACCTGGCGCATGGTCTCGTTCAACGCGGCGTAGATGACGAGGAATTGCGCCGAGGCGATGCGCCGGGACTCGTAGACCGGCTGCAACTGCGCGGCCAGATTCGGGGCCAGGGGTTCGACCAGACGATTGGCCTGGGTCATCAGCACCGGGGTGCTGCCGTTCTGGCGGCAAAGGAAGATGAAGTGCTCAAGATTATTGCGGAATTGATTGGAAAAGGCCTGCGGTGAAGGCGGGACGGCTGTGTCCGTCTGGGTGTGAGCCTTTTGCCCGGCGACGGTTTTGCCCGCAACAAGGCTAATGAGCCAGTCCATGGGTTTGGCGCGCGTCTCGGTTCGGACCAGGGCGCGCATGGCGCTTGGGCTATGGTATTCCCCATGCTGGGCCAGGAACATCAGGTCCGTGAGGTTCTCCATGAGCACCACGAAGCGCGGGTGCAAGGGCAGAACCTTGGTTTGCAGCAACAGAAGGTTGTGCAGACTGGTATTGCCCGCGTTGCCGCCGTTATGGGAATTGACGCGAAGGGCGAGACTGCTTTCCAGGTTTCTGCCCACAAGGAAGGGAAAGCGCTGCTGCTCCGGCATGAAGCGGCACTCCGTGGTGGAGCCTCCCAGAAAGACGATGGTGAGATCGGGGTGTGCGTGTTCGCCGCTGGGCAAGAGAAAACCGTTGGCGTCCGTACGCACGCGGTAGGCTTTGTTCTCTAGGCCGTCGGCGTGCTTCAAAACCTCCGGCGGGGGCGGTGCGCTGCTGTCCAGGCCGATGCGTTGCTCCGGCAGGGGGATGCTGCGCTCAAGGCCCTTGGCGGCTTCCTCTCGCAGGAGGCGGATGGAGAAAAAACACAGGAAAAGCACGGCCAAGCCGATGAAGCTGAACAAGAAACCGAAGGCGACCCTGGTGTTGCGACCCTGGCCGCGCTTGTCTGGTGTGCCTGCCATGCCTTTCCCCCTTACGGTTACGGTACGCCTTGGCCAGAGAAAAGAAAAAGGGAGATTAGCGTTCACTAATCTCCCTTTGATTCTCTTTGGTGCCGAAGGGGGGACTCGAACCNNGTCTACCAATTCCACCACCCCGGCAAGAGGTCTTACTTTTGCTCCCCGGCAGGTTCGCCCGGCTTGGGCAAAGACTTCTCCTCGAAGGAGACGCCGCCTGGGATGGGAGCCGGTGCAGGGGCCGGTGCGGCGATTCCCGCGGCGCCCTGCGTCATCAGAGTACTATCTCCCAAAGCACTAGGCTTTGTCAAGATATTGTATGCAAGAGAGGTAACAAGAAAAATTGCGGCCAGAACGCCGGTGATGCGCACGAGCAGCCCGCCCGCGCCGGTGCTGCCGAACACGGAACCAGAGCCGCCGCCGAAGATGACGCCCATGCCTTCCTGTCCGGACTGCAGAAGGACGAAGATCACCAGAAAGACGCACGTCAGAATATGAATGGTCAGAACAAGGGTTTGCAACGCTTTCTCCTCGCGTGATGCCTGTGCGTCCTTTAAGCAAGGACGATGCGGCTGAAGTCGTCAGCCTTCAAGCTCGCGCCTCCTACCAGCACACCATCGACATTGTCAAGGGCAATGATCTCCGGCGCGTTGTCGGGTTTGACGCTTCCTCCATAAAGGATGCGTATTTGCTGGCCTGCTGGGCCGAACACGCCTGCAAGCAGGGAGCGCACCAGGGCGTGGGCCTCCAGTATTTCCGCAGGGCCTGCGACCAGCCCGGTGCCAATGGCCCAGACAGGCTCGTAGGCCACGCAAAGGTCCTGCGGGTCGCAATCGCGCGGGACAGCCGCAAGCCCCACGGTAAGCTGCCGGGTGAGCACCTCCACCAAACGTTTCCCCTGGCGTTCCTCAATCTTTTCCCCCACGCAGAGGATTATTTTGAGCCCTGCGGCCAGGCCAAAGGCAGTCTTCTGGCCGACGAACTCGTCGCTTTCGCCCAGCACGTGCCGACGCTCCGAGTGGCCTGTAAGCGCCCAGGCGGCCCCGGCGTCCAGGAGCATGGCGGGCGAAATCTCGCCGGTGAAGGCCCCGTGGGTGGCGGGGTAGAAATTCTGTGCCCCCACAAGGAAGTTCTGCGCACCGGCAAAGCCGCTGGCGGTGGCGGCCAGGGCGGTACAAGGCGGAATCACCAGCACTTCGCGCCCGGCCGGGAGCGCGGCTCCGGCGAGGCGGACCAGTTCCTCGGCGCTTTGTCTGGCCTCGGCCTGGGTTTTGTGCATCTTCCAGTTGGCGGCAAAAAGCTTCTTCATGCGCTCTGCTCCGGTGTCGGGGGGCGTGCGCCCCGGCTCGTGTTCGTGTGCCTATCTGCTGCGCGCCGCAACGGGAAAGTCCAGCTTGAACAGCAGCGCGTCCTCTTTATTATCTGGGTAATAATTTTTGCGAGTGCCCACTTGGGTAAACCCGAATTTTTTGTAAAGGTCAATGGCCCCAAGGTTGGTGCAACGCACCTCCAGGAAGCCTTCCTGGGCCTGTTCCTGGCGGCAGGTTTCCAGGGCCTTGGCCAGCAGCAGGGCCGCGTAGCCCTTGCGGCGGTGCTCCGGGTGCGTGGCGATGTTCATTATCTCCATTTCCCGCGCAATGAGCGAAAAGGCCACATAGGCTACCAGAGAGCTGCCTTCGCGGTTGCCCTCCCGGATGCCATAAATGCGGAAGGCCCCGCGCTCCAGCCCCAGCAAAAACTGTTCGCGCGTCCAGCGGGTGCGGAAGCACTGGGCCTCCAGCGCCATCACGTCTTCAATGTCGGCCACTTTGAGAAGTGCGCAGCTACTGGTTTGCATTCGGCACGCGTCCTGCTATTTGTGGGCCGCGCCTGCGGCGCAATCCGTCTTGTTGCCAAAGGAGAATGTTTCGCCATGGCCGCTCTGCAAACCGCCCCGCCCTCCTCCCCCCCGCTGGTGGAGATTCTCGACGTCGAGCGCCGGGTGGTGGCTGTGTTGCCCGTGGCCGAGGCCGCGCGCCAGAAGCTGCGCCACCGCGCGGTGGTGGTGCTGCTTTTTGACGAGCAGGGACGGCTGAGCCTGCGCAGAAGGCCGGAATCGCCCAGCGGCAAGCTTGGGCGTTGGGACGTGCCCGTCCGCGGTCCCGTGCTCGCCAGAGAGGCTGTTCACGACGCGGCCACGCGCTCGCTTCTTTCCGAGCTTGGCATCCACGCCGAGCGTTTGCGGCCCGTGCTGGAACTGCCCGCCCAACCGGAAAACAACAACGAGTTCCTGCAGGTCTACAGCCTTACCAGGCCGGAAGCAGTCACCCCGGGCGCGCAGGACCGCGAATCCGGGGACTACAGCTTTTCTGCCGAGGAACTGGGCTGCCTGCTGCGCGATTTCCGCGAGCTGGTTTCGCCGCGCTTTCTGCTCCTGGCCGAGGCCATGAACCTCAAAGGTCTGTGGCGGCGGAGGCCGTAAGCAACTGCTGCAGGGGGGCGAACAGGGCGGCGTTGGCGGCCAGGATGTTCGGCCCGCCCAGGCGGTAGGGCTCCGGCCCGGTCATCACCCCCACGCGGCCCCCGGCCTCCTGCACCAGCAGCACCCCGGCAGCTGTGTCCCAGGGGTTCAGGGCGAACTCGAAAAATCCCTCGTAGCGGCCACAGGCCACAAAGGCCAAATCCAGCGCGGCGGCTCCGGCCCGGCGCACGCCTTGGGTGGCGGGCAGGGCCAGGGCCAGCTGGCGCAAAATCGCGTCCTTGTGTTCCTCTATGCGATAGGGAAAGCCCGTGGCCACTAGCGCGGCCTCCAGGGCGTCCACCTGGGACACGTGGATGGGCCGTCCGTTCAGGCGCGCGCCCTGGCCCCTGGCCGCAACGAACAGTTCGTCCAGAAGCGGCAGGTTCACCAGGCCCAAAAGCGGCGCTCCCTCAAGGCACAAGGCTACGGAGGTGGCCACAAAGGGCACGCCATGGGCGAAATTTGTGGTGCCGTCCAGGGGGTCCACCACCCAGGCCAACCCGGCAAGCCCCTGGTCCGGGCTGCCTTCCTCGCCCAGGAAAAAAGCCTGCGGGACCAGCGCGCCCAGGCTGCCGCGCAGCAATTGCTCCACCGCGCCGTCCGTCTCGGTGACGAGGTCCTTGATGCTTGTTTTGCAGCGGATGTTGCGCGGGCGCTGGTTGTGCTCGCGGATGAGCGCGCCTGCCTCGCGCAGGGCGGCTTCGGCCCCGGCGATGAGTTCCGGGCTTATGACAAAGGCTGGGCTGGTCATGCGCGCAGCAGGATCTTGCGGAAGTGCAGGTCCGGGCGCAGGGCGGCGGCGGCTCCGCGAATGGCCGCATGGTCCGGTTCTGGCGCAAGAACCACGCGCAAATTGAGCCGCTGCGAAAGGTGGCGGTCAAGCCCGCACAGTTGGGCCGCGCCGCCGTACAGCAGCAGGCCGGTTTCGCCTATGTCGGCCACAAGCTCCGCCGGGGCGTGTTCCATAACGCTGCGCACAAGGGCTTCCAGTTCGGCCAGGGGCGCGTCGAGGGCCCCCGCAAGGTCTGCCTGGGTCAGCTCCAGGGAACAGGGCGTGCCGGTTGCGGCGTATTTGCCGGTGATGGTCATTTCGCGTTTTGCTTCGGCCGGGGCGGCGTAGGCCAAGTTCAAGGTCGCCAGTTCGGCCATGTTTTCGCCGATGGAGATTTGGTGTGCGGCGCTCAAGTGCCGGGATACGGCGTCGTGAAAGGCCAAGCCGCCGCATTTGCTGCTCTCGGAGTGGACGATATCCGCCAGGCAGATGACCGAGGCCTCGGCCAGCCCGGCGCCGATGCCAAGGAGCAGGCGTCCCTTGGGCTGGGTGATGTCGAGCCCGGCGCCGACGGCAGCGGCCAGGGGCGCGCTCACCAACTGGGCCTTGGAGACTCCGGCCGCCTTGCAGCAATCCAGAATGGTGCGCTTCTCCAGTTCCGTCAAGCTGTGTGGAACCACCACGCAGGCCTTGACGCGCACGCCGTCGTCCGGCAGCACCTGGGCCAGAAAACGGCGCAGCAACTCGCGCGCGGCCTCATAATCGACAATGCCGCCAGCTTCCACGGGCCGGGCCACGTGGATGCGATCCGGCGTTTTACCCAGATATGTTTTGGCCTCGGCCCCGGTGACGATGACCGTGCAGCCGCCCTGCTCCAGGGCAACCACCGTGGGCTCCTGCAAAAGCACCTCGCCGGTGGGGCTGGCGATTATCGTTTGGCCTGTGCCGAAGTCTATGGCTATGGCTTTGCTGCGCAGCATCTTGAGCGGATTGCGCAGGCGGAGCGACATGGCGGCCTACTTTCCAGTCCGGCGCTGAATGAAGAATTCAATGCTGCGATTGAAGGTCTTCTCTTCTTCCGGTGTAAAGAAACAGGCGGGAAGCTCGTTGCGGAGCCTGTGGTAGTGCAGGCATTCACAGCACAGGGCGTGCCTGCTGCACGAAGCATGCGTGCAGGTGCAATATTTCGAGTTGATGGCCACTCGGGGACATTGATCAATCTTTCGCATGAAAACCCTCCGGGCGTAACCGCCTCGTGGGATTTCTAAAGAAATTCTTCGCAAGCGTCAACATGTGCGGCGCTTGCGCGGTTCCTGGGCGGGCCGTGCCTTCAATTGCATTGAGCTGGGGAAAAGTTTGTGGCAAGGTCCTTCGGTCCACAAGATCATTTGAGAAGGAGCACGCTGTGGAAACTCTGAAGCAAACGCCGCTTACCGCCTGGCACAAGGCCAAAGGGGCCAAAATGGCCGGCTTCGCCGGATTCGACATGCCCATCCAGTACGAGGGCATCATCGTCGAGCACAATCACACCCGTCAAAACGCGGGCATCTTCGACATCTGCCATATGGGAGAGTTCTCCCTGAGCGGGGCCGGAGCCAAGGACGCGCTGAACGCCGTGGTTACCCAGGACCTTGACACCCTGGCCCCCGGCAAGTGCCGCTATGGCTTTTTGTTGAACGAAAATGCCGGGGTGCAGGACGACCTGATCATCTACTGCCTGGGCGAAGACGACTACATGCTGGTGGTCAACGGCGCCTGCGAGGCCGGAGACTTCGCCTGGATCAAGGCCCAACTGCCTGCGGGGCTCGCCTTCACCAACATCTCCGCCGCCACGGGCAAAATCGACCTGCAGGGGCCCAAGTCCTTCGAGGTGCTGAAAGACATCCTCGGCGCGGACTTTGTTTCCCCGGGCTACTTCAACTTCAAGCGCATCACCTGGCAGGGCTCGCCGCTCATCGTCAGCCGCACCGGCTATACTGGCGAACTGGGCTACGAGCTGTACCAGGACTCCGCCAAGACCCCGGCCATGTGGGAGGCCCTTGCCGCCCACCCGCTGGTGAAGCCTGTGGGCCTGGGCGCGCGCGACACCCTGCGCCTGGAGATGGGCTACCCGCTCTATGGCCAGGACCTGGACACCGAGCATACCCCGGCAGAGGCCGGGTTCGGCCCGCTCATCACCAAGCAGAAGCCCTTTACCGGCAAAGAGGGCCTGGCCAACGTGCGCCAGCGCCTGCTGGCCCTTACCCTGGAAGGACGCCGCAGCGCGCGCCATTACGACACCCTGCACCTGCCCGACGGCACCCAAGTCGGCATGGTGACCAGCGGCTCCTTTGCGCCTTCCCTTGGCCATTGCGTGGCCCTGGGCTACGTGGCGGCAGAGCACGCGGACAAGGACGACTTCCTTGTGCGCACCCAACGCGGCGACCTTGCCGCAAAAAAGGCCGCCCTGCCCTTTAACCCCAATGGCACGGCGCGTATGAAGCTGGCCTAGCTGCCGTAGGCACGACGAAAAAAAGGGGAGCTTCGGCTCCCCTTCTCGTTTTTGCGCTACGCTTTGGCTGCGTGTGCGTGTCGCATGGAACCACGTGCCGTGGTTAGTCCTGCGCCTCTGGCGGCAGGGCCTCGTGCAGGGCCTGCTCAAGCCGCTGCCTGCCTGCGGCCAGCAGTTCCGGCGTGGGCTTGTCGCCGGGGAACTCCAAAGCTTGGCCGAAGTACACCGGGCAATGGCAAAAAGGCATGGGCAGCTCGAAGCGGTCCCAGGAGCGCGTGAAGACATGCTTGGCCGCCGGGCGGCAGCGCACCGGGAACAACACCGCGCCGGTCTTCTGGGCCAGATACACCGCGCCGTCCTTGACCTTGTGGCGCGGGCCGCGCGGGCCGTCCACGGTGATGACCCCGATGCGGCCTTCGTCCATGTGGCGCTTGAGGGCGATGAGGGCCTTGAGCCCGCCGCGCGTGCTGGAGCCCCGCGCCGTGCCGTAGCCGATGCGCGTAAGCACCTGGGCGATGATTTCGCCGTCGCGGCTGTCGCTGACCACTGTGGCCAGTTTGCCATCCAGGCGGCACATGCCGTAGCCGGTGAGCGCAAAGAGCTCGGCGTGCCATATCGCCAGCATTACCGGCCGCCCAGCTTCAAGCGGAGCAAGCAGGCGGTGCATCTGGCCTGCGTCCTCAAAGCGGATGCTGCGCACCCAGGCCCGGTACAGGAGGGTGAGCGCGGGGCTGATGAGGCTTGGATTGATGCGCATGCGGTGTCCTTGACGGTCTTGCCCTGGCCTGGGCCTTTTGCGTCTGGCTTGGCCCCCAAAAAACGCATGGGCAAGACGGGCGATATTTTGTAGAGTTCCATTTGCGGCGACTTGCCTGAAATGCTCAAGGCGCGGTGTGCCATTGGGGCGCAAGCCCGGCAACGTTTTGATTTCTACTGGCTGCGCCCGGAACTGGCAATGAAAATCAAGCTGCGCAGACAGGCCAAACGCTCTCGCCATTTCGTCTCTTTTGCTTCGAACAGTGCAGTATTTGTCATCATGACTTTTTCATAACAATCTCTAGACTTCACAATAGGCTGAAATATATGACCGACACTTCCTCACCCTTGCTGCGCATCAACAAGTACCTTTCCGAGTGTGGCGTGGCCTCCCGGCGCGGCGCGGATGAGCTCATCCTGGCCGGGCGCGTGCAGCTTAACGGCGTGGCCGTTACCGAACCCGGCGTGCGCGTTGACCCCAAGACCGACCGCGTGCTGGTGGACGGCAAGCCCGCAACGCACCCGGCCGCCAGCAGCACCGGCGTGCGCGACCTGACCTTGCTGCTGCACAAACCCGTGCAGGTGGTGACCACTCGCAGCGACCCCCAGGGCCGCCAGACCGTATTCGATATTTTGCCGCAGGAATACCGCAATGAGCGCCTGCTGCACGTTGGTCGCCTGGACTTCTTTTCCGAGGGCCTGCTGCTTTTGACCACGGACGGCAGTCTGATGAACCGGCTCATCCACCCGCGCTGGCACCTGCCCAAGGTCTATCATGTGCTGGTGCGCGGCGCTGTGTCGGAAATCAAGCTGGGCATCATGCGCGACGGCATGATCTTGAAGGAGGGCGAAAAGCTTGCCCCGGTGGAAGTTTCGGTGCTGCGCACGGATGCCGGTGGCGTGTGGCTGGAGATGACGCTTTTGCAGGGGCTGAACCGGCAGATCCGCCGCATGTGCCGCGACCTCGGCCTGACGGTGCTGAAGCTCATCCGCGTGCGCCAGGGCCCGCTTTCTCTTGGTTCGCTGAACCCCGGCCAGTGCAGGCCGCTCACCCCCGAGGAAGTGCGCGGCCTGCGCCGGGCCGTGGGACTTAAATAAGCATTACTGCTGCTTGGTGTTGTCCTTGATCTGCGTTCCGCTGGGCGGAGTGAACTCGAACAGGCGGGCATCGGCGCGCTTGTCCAGCACAAGGTTGGACAGGCTCACCTGGTTGCCGTTGCCGAAGAAGTCCACGATGAGCACGCGGCCCAGCAGGCTGGTTTTTGGGTCCACCCAAATGTAGGCCAGGACCATGGTGGGTTCCGGCTCTTTGGGCACCAGGCGCAGTTTGAGCAGCCCGTGTTCTGTGCCCTGCTCCTCGATCTTGAAGTCTTCCTTGAGGTTCGCCTTGCCGGAAAGGAAGCGGATCATGGTCTTGGAGTTGAACACTTGGCTGGTGCGGTACTTCATGGCCACCTTGTCGGCCTCGAAGTAGTTCCACACGGCGTTTTGGCCAACCACCAGCAGCTCTTTTTCCGGCTTGTGGGTTTCCCAGCGCACCAGGGACTGCTTGAACCAGATTTTGCCGCTGCGCTTTTCCACGCTGCCGCTGGCGGCGTTGGTCAATTCCTGCTGGAAATCCGTCTGGAACGAGCTTAAGGAATCATAGCGCTTTTGAATGGCGTCTGCGGTTTTGTTGGCCCAGGCGGCCGCAGGCAGCAGGGCCGCCAGCAGCACTGCGAAAACGATGAGACTCTTGCGAATGCGCATTGCATGCTCCAGGTTTGAGTGACATTGGGCCTTTGCCCGGCGCGAAGATTAGGTGAAGACGAAAGCAAAAGCAACGGAGGCCCCATGGGCGTCGATCTGAACGCAATCCCCTTGAACGCCCGGCGCGCCATCGAGGCCGAGCTGGCCCAGCGCATCTATTCCGCCGCCCTGCCCAGCCTGGGCGAGGCTGCGGCACTGGAGCTTTTGAACACCGCCATAGACGAAGCCGCCCGCGCCTCTGGCAAGGCCTTTGCCGCCCGCGCCCCCCACGCAACGCCCAGCCTGGAGCATTTTTCCCAGGTGCTGCACCTGTGGCAGGCGGGCGGCGCGCTCACCATAGCCGACATCGACCGCGGCCCGGACCGGCTTTGCTTCAGCATCACCCGATGCGGCTACATGGAATTGTACCAGGAAATGGGCCTGCCTAAGCCCCTGCACGCCACCTTGTCCTGTCGGCGCGATGCGGCCTTTGCAGAGGGCTATTCCCCCAGGCTGCGCATGGAGCGCCCGCAGACCATTTCCGCCGGGGCGGCAAGCTGCCTGTTCCGCTTCAGTTGGGCGCAGTAAAGCCCAGCCCCTTTCGCTTCCGGGCAAAGTCTGGCACAAGGGCCTTCCAGGCAGCGCAACCTCAACCGCACCGGGAGACGCCTCATGACCGAAAAAAAGCTCATTACTTCCGGCTCCAAGTGGGAGCCGCTTCTGGGATATTCCCGCGCCGTGGTGGCCGGGAACACCATCTATGTTTCCGGCACCTGCGGTGTCGAGGCCGACGGCTCCGTGGCGCCGGACATGTACAGCCAGGCCAAGCGCGCCCTTGAGATCATCGGCGCGGCCCTTGCCCAGGCCGGTGCGGGCATGAAGGACGTGGTCCGCACGCGCATCTTCGTCACCGACGCCACCAAGTTCGACGACATCGCCAAGGCCCATGGCGAAATCTTCGGCGAGATCCGCCCTGCCACCACCATTGTCGAGGTCTCCCGCCTGGTGGATGCCTGCTTCATGGTGGAAATCGAAGCCGTGGCGGTCATCTAGCCAATATTCGCGGAATCACCGCGCGTGGTCCTGGCAGTCGTCGGCGGCTGCCAGACCGCGCCGGTTCTCCCCCCCCCAGCATGAAACCCGAAGGATTCCCCGTCATGGCTTGCGTGCCCCCCAACATTGCGGACCCTTTGCCGGCCGTTTGCGTTCAGCCCGTTGCCTTGCAGGCGATCCCTGCCGAACTCGCCCTGCCCCGGCCCCTGCATTTTCGTGAGTATCTGCTGGACGGTGAGCTGCGCACCTGGCGTGGCCCGACGCAGGAGGTGCATTCGCCCATTGTGGTGCGCGGGCAGGACGGCCGAGCGCAGCGCATGCTGCTGGGCTCGTGCCCGGTGCACGATGCCCAGGCCGGGCAGGAAGCCCTGCGCGCGGCCTGCGCCGCGTGGGACCTTGGCCTTGGCCCCTGGCCAAGCCTGCCGCCGGAGCGCCGTTTGGCCTGTGTGGAGGATTTTTGCTGCCGCATGCAGGCCTGCCGCGCCGACATCGTGCGGCTGATGGTCTGGGAGATCTGCAAATCGCGCAAGGAATCCGAGCAGGAGTTCGACCGCACCATCGAGTACATCGAAGACACCCTGGCCGAACAGCGCGCCCTGCTGGCCGAGGCCCAGCGCACGGTGGAGGCGGCAAGCCTTGCGGCCAAGATAGGCCAATCGCCCCTTGGGGTTGTGCTGTGCATGGGGCCGTATAACTTTCCCCTGAACGAGACCCTGGCCACCCTGATTCCCGCCCTTTTGACCGGGAACACGGCGGTGGTGAAGCTGCCGCGCATCGGCCGGCTGCTTTTTTTTCCGCTTATGGACTGCTTCCATAAGGCCTTTCCGCGCGGGGTGGTGAACATTCTCTCCGGCGGCATAGAGACCGTGACCCCGGCCATGACCTCCGGCCGGATCGACGCCTTGGCCTTCATCGGCACCAGTAAGGCGGCGGAGGCCTTGCGCGCCCTGCACCCCAGGCCCAACCGCCTGCGTTGCGTGCTGGGGCTNNCGGCCATCATCCTGCCGGATGCCGACCTGGACGCCACGGTTTCCGAGGTGCTGCGCGGGGTGTACGGCTTCAACGGCCAGCGTTGCACCGCGCTCAAGCTCATCTTCGCGGCGCGTCCTGTGGCCCCGGCCTTTTTGCAGCGGCTGTGCTCTGCCGCTGCCGGGCTCAAGGTCGGGCTGCCCTGGGAGCCGGGCGTGAACATCACCCCCCTGCCGGAGCCCGGCAAGGTGCAGTTTTTGGAAGGCTTGCGCCAGGACGCCCTGGCCAAGGGCGCGCAGGAGCTGATGCCCGGCGGCGGCCCCCTGGGCGAGGCGCTCTTCGGCCCTTCTGTGCTGTGCCCGGTGACGCCGGACATGCGGCTCTTCCGCGAGGAGCAGTTCGGGCCCATTGCGCCGGTGGTGCTCTTTGACGACCTTGAGGAGGTGCTGCGCGCCATTGCCGCCTCGGACTACGGGCAGCAGGCCAGCATCTTCGGCGGCGATCCCGAGGCCCTGGCTGCGCTTTCGCAGCGCCTGCGCAATCTGGTCAGCCGCGTCAACATCAACTGCAAGTGCCAGCGCGGGCCAGACGAACTGCCCTTCACCGCCCGGCGCGATTCCGCCGTGGGCACGCTCTCCGTGCGCGACGGCCTGCTGGCCTTCACCCTGCCCACGCTCACCGTTCTGCGCCAAACGCCCGGCAACCAGGCCGTGTTGCAGGCCCTTGCCAAGCCGCCTTCCGAGCCACTCTGACGGTATCGCCCGCGTTCGGCTTGTTCATAAAGCGCCAGTAATTCCGCGTGCCTCTGGCTTCGTGGTTTTCGCTGGCGTTTGCGTTTTGGCGCGACAAGGTGCTGGCGTGGGAAGACGAGGCTGCCGGAGAGGCTGGTGAGGCATCCGCAAAAACAGGCGACGCCGACGATGCGGCGTTCCGGTCGCAGGGCATGCTGCTGCGTCTGCCAGGGGAAACTGCTTCGACGCCCGCCCCCCCGCCGTGTGCAATGATGCTTGCGCGACGGGCTTTGCGCGATATGCGGCGCTTGCGCGTTTAGTTCTGGCTGGCGGCCTGCCGTTTGGCGGGCGGGTAGATGGTGGACAGCGCGCGCACCATGTCGCGGAAGGCCATGTCCAGGGTCTGGTTGCGGCGCACGCGGATGCCGCCGGGGGCTTCCTCGCCGTCTACGCGCCAAATGGGGTCGCCGGTGCGCAGGTCGAGCACCACCATATTGTAGTCGTCGGCCACGCCGGGCAACTTGTCCGGGTCCGGCGCTCTTTCAATCCCGGCCACAATTTTGATGCCCAGGGCGTCGGCCTTGTCCAGTCCTGCGGAGCAGTCCGGGCCGAGGTTGGCGGCCACATAGCCGGAATAGATGAATATATCCGTCACATCGTCGGCCATGGGGCCGCAAACGCCCACGCGGTCCAGGGGGAAGCCGTCGCTTTGGAAGGCGTTGCCGGGAAAACCGTGGCCGATGTAGTTCTGGTCGAAGGTGGTGTACACGGGGTTGGAGCAGCCAGCGCAAAACGCCAGGCAGAGGACCAGAATCGCGCAGAAATACGGCTTGGTTTGGGCGTGCATCGGCGTGGCTCCCGTGTGTGATTTCTTGTAGATTTCATTGCGACAATTTCAAACAGGCTGTTGCGCCCCGCCAAAGCTTACCTGTCATCCCGCAATACAGCGGAAAGAAAGCGGTCCAACTGGTTGGCGAAGGCGTTGCGGTCGGCCAGGCTCAAGGGGGCTGGGCCGCCGGTGGAAACGCCGGTGCTGCGCAGCTCGTCGAGCATGTTGCGCATGGTCAGCCTGCCCGCGATGTTTTCTTTGGTGTACAATTCGCCGCGCGGATTAAGGCCTGTGGCGCCAGCCTCTATGATCTTGGCCGCCAGGGGGATGTCTGCGGTGATGACGAGGTCGCCGGGCTGGGCCATGCGGGCGATGGTTTCGTCCACCACGTCGAAGCCCTGGCCCACACGCAGGGTGTTCAGATAAGGCGAGTATGGCACCGTGAGGTTCTTGTTGGCCACAAAGGTGGTTTCCAGCTTCAGGCGCAGGGCCGCGCGCTGCAGAATCTCCTTGATGACGTTGGGGCAGGCGTCGGCATCGACAAGAATGCGCATGTGCTCTCCGCTGAAGTGTTTGGCGCCGGGCCTGCAAGGCGTGCCGCCTACGAAGCACCCTACAGCAAATGCGGGGCCTTGTCTCTGCCTGCGGGCAGGCTGCGGCCTTGCATGCCTATGGCGTGACCGCAGTAAAAGAGAGTCGCACGGAAGCCCCGTGCGGCCAGGGAGCGCGTTGGGCGCGCCAGATTGCGGCAAGGCTGGGCGCTGGCCGGGGTTATTTGATGCGCCAGCGGGAGGGCGCGAACTCGACGACGTGGAAGGTCTTTGCAGCCTCGCACTTGGGGCAGGTAACGGCGATGACGGGGGCCAGGGGATAGTCCTGCATAATGTGCTTGCAGCCACAGACAAAGACGGGACGGGGCATGCCTTTGCCGCAGGGCACCAAGGAACCGGTGATTGTTTTCATGGGCAGGCTTTACCAGCGCACAGGGCGGAAGTCCACAAGACTCCGCAGGCCCCAAACGGCAGCGAGAGGCAGACGTCTCTATCCCACGGGTGCGTTCATGCTGCATCCACAACTCTGCCCCGGCTCGCAGGCCAAACCCCATGGATTGGAGAAGGATTGGAGCCAAGTTCGAGAAACGAAAAAGCAGTCAGCGCCAATATCGACGCTAACTGCCTGAATTTTTTGGTGCCCCCGACAGGAATCGAACCTGTGGCNNCACCAGGATTAGGAATCCTGTGCTCTATCCGACTGAGCTACGAGGGCACGCATGATCGCCGGAGAGGTGGTCCTACACAATTCTTGCGCGCGCTTCAAGTCGAATGTCTGTGCGCGGGCTTGCCGCCAGTCTTTACAAAACAGAATCAGCGCCTATAGTTCCTCAAACGCCGTCGGGGTGGCGGCGAGACACGGAGGTATTTCATGAAACGATTTTGGGCCATGACCATGCTATTCGTCCTGCTTGCCCTGCCGGAGGTCTCCCTGGCCAAGGCGGGCCTGCCGGACCTGACGGATCTGGCCGAGCGGGCCGGAAAAGCCGTGGTCAACATCAGCACTTCAAAAACCGCCCCCAATCGGGGTTCGCAAATTCAGGAGATGTTCAAGAACGCCCCGAAGAATCATCCTCTACGCGAATTCTTTGAGCAGTTCGAACGCCAGTTCGGCCAGCAGGACGCCCAACCCAGAAAGCTGAGCTCCCTCGGCTCCGGCTTCATCATCTCCGCCGACGGCTTCATCGTCACCAACAACCACGTGGTGGCCGAGGCCGACGAGATCAAGGTCAAGCTCCTGGGACGCGACAAGGCCTATGACGCCAAGATCATCGGCCGCGACCCGGAAACCGACCTGGCCTTGCTGAAAATAGAGGCTGGAGCGAACCTGCCCGTGCTGGAGTTCGGCAATTCCGACGCCACCCGCGTGGGCGAGTGGGTCATGGCCATCGGCAACCCCTTCGGTTTGGGGCACACGGTCACGGCGGGCATTGTGAGCGCCAAGGGACGGCACATCGGCGCTGGGCCCTTTGACAGCTTCCTGCAGACCGACGCCAGCATCAACCCCGGCAATTCCGGCGGGCCGCTCATCGACATGGACGGCAAGGTGGTCGGCATCAACACCGCCATCGTGCCCAACGGCCAGGGCATCGGCTTCGCCACGCCCGCCAGCATGGCCGACAAGGTCATCCGCCAGCTCAAGAACGGCCAAAAGGTCATGCGCGGCTGGCTCGGCATCACCATGCAGGAGCTGGACGAGAACACCTCCAAGGCCGTGGGCCTCAAGGATACCAAGGGTGTGCTCGTGGCCCACGTCATCCCCGGCGACCCGGCCGACAAGGGCGGCATGAAGATCGGCGACGTCATCTTGAAGGCGAACGGCCAGCCGGTGGACGACTCCAGCGCCCTGCTCGCGCGCGTGGCCTCCATGCCCCCGGGCGAGAAGATCCAGCTTGGCGTGTGGCGGCAGAACCGCATGGCCGACCTGACCATTACCCTTGGCGAGCGCAAGCCCAACTTCGTGGCCGAGCAGCAGGACAAGGGCGCGAAGAGTAAGACAGCCGCCACCCTGCTTGGCCTTGGCCTGCGCCCGGTCGAGGGCGGCGAGGAAGCCCAGGCCCTGGGGTTGCAAAAGCCGGAAGGCTTGCTGGTGCTGGAGATTCAGCCCAGCGGCCCGGCAGCGCAGATAGACATCCAGCCCGGCGATGTGCTTGTTGAGGCCAACCAGCACCCGGTCAACACAGTTGAGCAGTTGAAGACCCTTGTGGCCAAGTCCAAGCAGAAGGGCTTGATGATGCTTTTGATCAAGCGCCAGGGCCGCAACCTGCTGCGCGCCATTCCCCTGGACAAGTAGCCGCAATCCGTGCAGTGGTGGGGGGCGAAAGCTCCCCACCCTGTAGCCAAGCGCCAGCCCATGCCAGAAACCTTTTCGGCTCCGGCCAAGATCAACCTCGCCCTGCACTTTACCGGCAGGCGCGCCGACGGCTACCACGAGCTTTCGAGCCTCTTTCTGCCCGTGCCGGGCCTGGCCGACAGCCTTGAGCTTTCCCCCTTGCCGCCGGGCGCGGGTTGCCGCGTGGTGCCGGAGCTGCCCGGCTGCCCGCAGGAACGCAACCTGGTGCACCGGGCCTGGGCGGCCTATGCTGCGGCCACCGGCTTTGCGCCCGATGTTTTGGTGCGGCTGACCAAGCGCATTCCCACCGGCGCGGGGCTTGGCGGCGGCAGCTCCGACGCGGCGGCCATGCTGCGCTGGCTGCAGGTCAAGGCCGGGAGCGCGGCGCTCTCCCCATCTGCCCTCAATGCCCTGGCGGTGGGCATAGGCGCGGACGTGCCCTTCTTTCTGCTGTGCCGTCCGGCCCTGGCCGAGGGCATCGGCGAGGTGCTGACGCCGGTTGACCTGGACCTTTCCGGCTTGACCCTGGTGCTGGCCATGCCGCAGGTGCACGTTTCCACCCCCTGGGCCTATGCCGCGCACGATGCTGTGCAGGCGCGCAAAAACAGGCCCGCCCCGCAAACGGATTGCTTGACAAGCACCACAAGCGCGCATAAGAAGCGTGTTTCCCTTTCGCCCGTAGTGGCCCGGAACGACTTCGAGGTCGTTGTCTTTCCGGCCTACGCAGCGTTGCGCATGGTAAAAGAGCAGCTATTGACCCTGGGAGCTGCCTGCGCGGTTATGAGCGGAAGCGGGGCAGCCCTGGCTGCCCTGTTTCGGGACGCCCACCCGGCGCAAGCAGCTGCTGAAGCGGTGCGTTTACGTGGTGTGCCCGTCCATGTAGAGACCCTGTGACACTGGGGTGTTGCCAAGCGGTAAGGCGACGGGTTTTGGTCCCGTTATTCGAGGGTTCGAATCCTTCCACCCCAGCCATTGCACGCGAAGGAATGAAAAATGTCTGGCACTAGCGACCTGAAGATTTTGAGCGGCTCGGCCAATGTCGACCTTGCCGAGGCCATTTGCGGCAACATCGGCTGTCGTCTCACTCCTGTCCTGCGCGAGCAGTTCAGCGATGGTGAGATCCGCATCGAGATCGACGACAACGTGCGCGGAGACGATGTTTTCGTCGTGCAGCCCACCAGCTCCCCGGTGAACTTCCACCTTATGGAGCTGTGCCTGATGATCGATGCGCTGAAGCGCGCCAGCGCCAGGCGCATTACCGCCGTGGTGCCCTACTACGGCTACGCCCGGCAGGACCGCAAGGTCGTGCCCCGCGTGCCCATCAGCGCCAAGCTCGTGGCGGACTTCCTCACCGTGGCCGGCATGCACCGCCTGATGACCATCGACCTGCACGCCGGGCAGATCCAGGGCTTCTTCAACTGCCCGGTGGACAACCTGTTCGCCGCGCCCGTGTTCCTGGACTACTTCCGCGACCTGGGCGACGAAATCGTTGTCGTCTCCCCGGATGCGGGCGGCGTGGAGCGCGCGCGGGCCTATGCCAAACGCATGGACGCCGGGCTGGCCATCGTCGATAAGCGTCGCGACGCGCCCAACCAGGCCAAGGCCATGCATCTCATCGGCTCCGTGCAGGGCAAAACCGCCATCGTGCTCGACGACATGGTGGACACCGCAGGCACCATGTGCGCTGCGGGTCAGGTTCTGGCCGACAACGGCGCCAACAAGATCTTCGCCTGCGCCACGCACCCCGTGCTTTCCGGTCCGGCCATCGAACGTCTGGACAAATCCGTATTTTCGCAGATACTGGTGACGGACACCATTCCTCTGGACGCGCGCAAGCGCACCTGCCAGAAGATCAAGGTGCTGTCCGTGGCCGAACTCCTGGCCAGGGCAATTATGAACGTCCACGGCGAAACGTCCGTCAGCGTTCTTTTTGTATAAACAGATTTCTGGCGGTACGTTAGCCCGCTTGAGAAAGGAGACAAGACAATGGCTGAACTGATGACGCTTTCTGTGCGCCCCCGCGCCGAAAAAGGCAAATGCCCCTGCCGCCGCATCCGCACCCAGAATCTGGTGCCCGGCATCTACTACAACCAGCAGGGCCAGAATATCGCCGTGCAGGTGGAAATGCTGCCGCTGACCAAGCTGCACGCCAAGCTCGGCAGCTCCCGCGTGTTCAACATCGAGGTTGAGCAGGACGGCAAGGTCGAGACCCTGCCCGCGCTGTTCAAGAGCGTGCAGTACGATCCCATCAAGTCCCTGCCCATCCACGTCGATTTCTACGGCGTCGATCTCGACCGCGACATCAAGGTTGATGTGCGCGTCGTGGTCGAAGGCAAGGCCAAGGGCATCATCATGGGCGGCCAGCTGGAAGTCTTCCGCGACAGCCTTGAGGTTATCTGCAAGCCGCTGGACGTGCCTGAGAAGATCGTCATCGACGTCACCGACCTGGACATCGGCGTGAACCTGCACGTGGGCGAAGTGAAGCTGCCCCAGGGCGTGCGCGCCGTGTTCGACGAGAACTTCTCGGTCGTTGGCGTCATCGCCGTCGAGGCCGAAGAGGTCAAGGCTGAAGACGTCAAGAAATAGTTTTTGTTCGACTGACACAACCGGCCCAATGCCGGTTTGATGGCGGGGGGGCCCTGGCTCCCCCGCCTTTTCAAGCTTTCAATTCCCGCCGCCTGCACCCCGGCGGTTACGGCGCGCCATGGACTCCACTCCCCTCATCATCGCCCTGGGCAACCCCGGCCCGCAGTACGAACGCACCCGGCACAACTTCGGTTTCCTGGTGGCGGATGTCATTCTGGACCAGGCGGCCAGCCGCAAAAGCATGAGCTTGAAGAAACTGCAAGCGGGCGGGGATTTCGAGCTGTACTCGCTCACCCTGGGCGGCATGAATTGTCTGCTGGCCAAGCCGCTGACATACATGAACCTTTCCGGACGCGCAGCCGCCCGCATTTTGGGCAAGCACGCCCTGCCCGCCACAAACATGGTGGTGCTGCACGACGAACTCGACCTGCCCCTGGGCCGCATGAAGCTAAAGCGCGGCGGCGGCGCCAACGGGCACCGGGGCATTGAGTCGCTGGTGGAACACACCGGCACCGAAGACTTCCTGCGCCTGCGCCTGGGCACCGGGCGGCCGCAGTATTCGGGCGATGTGGCGAAGTTCGTGCTGGAGGAATTCGCTCCGGCGGATTTGCCCGCTGTAGAGGCCGTGCGCCAGGCGGCGGTAAAGGGCCTTGCGCTTTTGTTCCGGCGCGGCCAGGCCGAGGCCGTCCAGATGCTCAACGCTTTTCGTTTGCCAGAGGCTCCAAGCCCCCTTGAGAAGATGGACACTCCCGGCGCATTGGGGTAGTGTAGACATTCACCGGAAGTGTTTCCCCCCCATGTGGAAGGAGTTGGAGTGTTTCAAATCAATGAGTTAGTGGTCTACCCTGCCCAAGGGGTTGGCCGCATAGAGCGCATCGACAGCCAGGAGATTGGCGGAATGCGTGCGGATTATTACATCGTCCGCATCCTGAGCAATTCCGTTACGCTCATGGTTCCGGTGAAAAACGCCCGCAATGTCGGCTTGCGCCACGTGTGCAGCCTGCGTAGCGGTCAGGAAGTCTTTGAATCCTTGAAAGATCGTTCCGATTTTACCGGCTACACCGGCCAGAACTGGAACCGCCGCTACCGCGAATACTCCGAAAAGCTCAAAAGCGTGGATCTTTCCGATGTGGCCTACGTGCTCAAGGAATTGTTCCTCATCGGCATGGATAAGGAGCTTTCCTTTGGCGAACGCCGCCTGCTGGAGCAGG